>CAJYIY010000021.1 GCA_913775305.1 uncultured Erwinia sp.
GATGATTTCAGCACTGAAGCGCTGGTCGGTTCCGGCGGCCTTCTGCAGGAAACGTGAATAGAGCCAGTCGCCCACGTCGCGTTCTGCCATACGGTTCTGGCGGCGGCGCTCGGCCATTTTCACCGTCAGCTCATCGGCAGGACGCTCAGCGGCTTCGCCTTTGACGATCGCTTTCAGCAGGCGATGGTTAATCATATCGCCGAACTTACGAATCGGTGAGGTCCAGGTTGCATAGGCCTCCAGGCCCAGACCGAAGTGCGGACCGGGTTCAATGCTGACTTCAGCAAACGACTGGAAGCGGCGAATACGGCTGTCGAGGAACTGAGTAGGCAGAGCATCCAGTTCACGGCGCAGGTTGCGGAAGCCCTCCAGCGTGGCAATCGCTGCCGGGTCAGCGGTGATACCGTGATTCGCCAGCACTGCAGCAGCCTGTTCAGCGTTGGCCATATCAAAGCCGAGGTGCACGTTGTAGACACCGAAGCCGAGATTATCGCGCAGCACTGTGGCCGCGCAGATATTGGCCAGAATCATCGACTCTTCGACAATGCGGTTAGCGATACGGCGATGCTCTGCGATGATATCCAGAACCTCACCGTTTTCTCCCAGCAGGAAGCGGAAGTCAGGGCGATCTTTGAACACCAGCGCATTGTTCTGACGCCACTCGCTGCGCGCCAGGCACAGACGATGCAGCAGGCGAATCTGCTGCGCAATAGCATCGTTTTCCGGCTGCCATTCACCGCTGTTTTCCAGCCAGTCAGAGACGTTATCGTAAGCCAGCTTGGCTTTGGATTCGATCCAGGCGGCAAAGAAGTGGATGTCACTGTCCGGGGTACCGTCTGCGGCGATTTTCACACGGCAGGCCAGCACCGGACGGCGCTCGTTCGGGCGCAGCGAGCAAAGGTTGTCCGACAGCTGGCGCGGCAGCATCGGAATATTGAACCCCGGCAGGTAGTTGGTAAACGCTCGTTCGGCGGCGATTTTATCCAGCTTACTGCCCGCCGGCACGTAGGCGGTCGGATCGGCAATCGCCACGGTCAGCAGCAGTTCGCCATCGCCGGTTTCTTCCACGTAGAGCGCATCATCCATATCCTGGGTGCTGGCGCTGTCAATGGTCACGAAATTCAGGGCGGTGAGATCTTCACGTTCAAGCTGCTCATCCAGCATCTCTTCCGGGGTAGCAACGTCCGGCGCTTCGCGCTCAAGATTATGACGTGACAATGTCACCCACCAGGGGGCCAGATGGTCATCACCGGTGGTGATAAATTCGGTCAGCTCGGCGTAGAAAGTGCGGTCACCTTTCAGCGGATGACGGCGCATCTCGGCCACGGCCCAGTCACCATTCTGGAAATCATGTTTCACGCTACGATCGGCGCGACACTGGATCGCATCCTTAAGCAGGGGATGGTCGGGAATAATTGACAGACGGTCGTCTTTGTCTTTGCGCTGTACCCGGCCCACAAAGCGGGTGAGGAAGGGTTCAATCAGCGTTTCCGGATCGGCAACTTCACGATCTTTATCGGTTTGCAGTACCGCAGAGACGCGATCGCCGTGCATGACTTTTTTCATAAACGGCGGCGGGATAAAGTAGCTTTTCTGGGCATCGACTTCCAGGAAGCCAAAGCCTTTTTCCGTGCCTTTTACCACACCCTCAACGCGTGGCGTTTGGGAGTGGAGTTTCTCTTTAAGCTGCGCGAGCAGCGGGTTATCCTGGAACATAATTTCAACAGTTTTCGTGGCCTAAGAGCGGCAGACAGTTTTACGCGATTAACCGCCCCGCGGCAAGTCCGGTATGAGAAGGGCGGCCATTTTTCCGACCGCCCACGCACTCAGGCAATGCGTAATCCGTTCACGACCGGCGACAGCGAAATTTTGACCGGCACGGACTTTGACGTGGGTGTTCCACTGATGTCACCGAAGCTCGACAGCGGTACCAGCGGATTGGTTTCGGGATAGTACGCGGCCAGGTTTCCGGCCGGAATATTGTACGGAACCAGCTTAAAGCCATGAACTTTGCGGGTGATACCGTCGTTCCACAGGGTTTCTATATCGACATTGTCCCCGGCGGCGAAACCCAGTTTTTCCATATCCTGCGCATTAATAAACAGCACTTCACGCTGGCCGTAAACGCCGCGATAGCGATCGTCCAGACCATAGATGGTGGTGTTATACTGGTCGTGTGAACGCAGGGTTTGCAGCGTGAACGGCACGTCGACATCCAGCCCCGGGAACAGAGACACCGGCAGGGCGGCATTGCTGAACTGCGCCTTCTCATTCGGGGTGTTAAAGCGGAGATCTGCAGCGGCGTTACCCAGATAGAAACCCCCTTTGATATCGCATTTCGCATTAAAATCCGCAAAGCCGGGAAGGGTAGCGGCAATATGGTCACGGATCAGGTTGTAATCCGCCGCCAGGCCCAGCCAGTCAACTTTTTCGTTGCCCAACACCGCGTTGGCGATACCGGCCACGATCCAGGTTTCAGAACGTTGTGTCTCCGCGATCGGTTTGCCGATGCCCTCTGAGGCATGCACCATACTGAATGAGTCTTCGACGGTTATGAACTGCGGACCGGTTTCCTGAATATCCTCTTCGGTACGACCCAGCGTTGGCAGGATCAGCGAGTCCACGGCGCCCGGGCAGAGGTGACTGCGGTTCAGTTTGGTACTGATCTGCACGGTCAGGCCACAGCGGCGCAGCGCCTCCTCGGTGCGAGGACTGTCCGGGGCGGCGGCGGCGAGGTTACCGCCTAACGCAATCAGCACTTTAATCTCATTGCGCAGCATGGCTTCCAGGGCTTCAACGGTGTTGTGACCTTTTTCACGCGGCGGTTCGAAACCAAAATGCTGGCCCAGGCTATCGAGGAATGCGTTCGATGGCTTCTCATCAATGCCCATCGTCCGGTTGCCCTGAACGTTGCTGTGCCCTCGTACCGGACAGAGTCCCGCGCCTTTTTTACCCAGCTGGCCAAACAGCAGCTGCAGATTCACGATTTCACGCACCGTATCGACAGAGTGTTTATGCTGGGTAATGCCCATTGCCCAGGTGCAGATCACGCGATCGGCACTCTGATAGATGGCGGCTGCATCGCGGAGCTGCTGTTCGCTCAGGCCGGACTGCTGCACAATTTTGGACCACTCAGTGGCATCAACCTCGGCAAGATAGGCATCCACACCTTCAGTATGGGCATTGATAAAAGCTTCATCGAACAGGCCTTTTTCACCGGCGGCAATACGCGCACGATGATTTTCCGCCAGCGCCTTCACCATACCGCGCACGGCGGCCATATCGCCGCCAAGATTTGGCTGGTAGTAAGTAGAACTGATCTGTCCGGCCAGGCTGGTCACCACTTCCAGCGGCTTCTGCGGGTCGGCAAAACGTTCCAGACCGCGTTCACGAAGGGTATTGAAGGTGACAATTTTGGCACCGCGATCGGCGGCGTGGCGCAGGCTGTGCAGCATTCGCGGATGGTTAGTGCCCGGATTCTGGCCAAAGACGAAAATTGCATCAGCATGATCAAAGTCATCCAGGCGGATCGTGCCTTTACCCACGCCAATGCTGCGTTTCAGGCCGCTGCCGCTGGCCTCGTGGCACATATTTGAACAGTCGGGGAAGTTATTACTGCCATTCATGCGGCCAAACAGCTGATAAAGCCAGGAGGCTTCATTGCTGGCGCGGCCCGAAGTGTAGAGCTCCATCTGATGAGGATTATCCATCGCCTTGATATGTTTAGCGATCAGCGCAAACGCCTCGTCCCAGCTGATTGGCTCATAGCGATCGGTCTGGCGGTTGTAGCGCAGCGGTTCGGTCAGGCGGCCCTGATACTCCAGGAAGTAGTCGCTCTGCTGATACAGTGCGCTGACGCTGTACCGGGCAAAGAACTCAGCCCCGATGTGGCGGCGGGTGGCTTCCCAGGTGACTGCTTTAGCGCCGTTTTCACAAAAGCTGAAGGTACTTTTATTATCATCGCCCCATGCACAGCCGGGGCAGTCGAAGCCTTTCGCCTTGTTCATGCGCATCAGATTGCGCATGTTTTTTAACACTTGTTTGCTGTCGAAGACAAAACGGGTGGTTGCTTCCAGAGAACCCCAACCGCCAGCGGCAGCCTTGTAGGGTTTAATTGCTTCTTTAAATTTCATGATATGCAGGCTTATGTTGAAATGATGTTAAGAAATTATGACTTCTTTTGGTCAAGTGTGATATCGGTGCTGAAAATTGTCTAATTGATTGCAACGATGGAGCGATAGTTAGTGTTTATCGCGAAAGAGTGAAAACTGTGATCCTGTTCAAAGATTAATCGTTCGTTTTCCTTTCGTGCAGGGCGCTCCGACCGCAGGCGTCTAATACTTAGCGTTCATGAAGCACGGCGGGAGAGGTCAGATGAAAAAATTTGCCAGTAGCGTTCATGCCTTTGGTAAAGCGTTGATGATGCCGATTTCGGTGATTGCTGCCGCCGGGATCTTTCTCGGCGTGGCGGCGGCGTTGCAAAATCCGGCCATTACCGGTGAAGCCTTTGCGGCCATGCCGCTCCCGCAGCTGATTATTGGTTTTATTCGCAAGGTGGCGGGTGCACTTTTTGCGAATCTGCCGCTGCTGTTTGCCGTCGCCAGCGCCATCGGGCTGGCGAAAGCGGAAAAGCCAACGGCGGCTTTTGCAGCGGCAATCGGCTTTATCGTGATGCACGTTGGCCTCAGTGCAACGCTGGCGGCGAAAGGGCTGACCGCCACCACCACAACGGTGCAGGCGCTTCAGGCACAGGGTATGGATCAGACTCAGGCGATGATGGCATCAGCGGAGTATATCCAGATGCTGGGCATTTTTACCTTCAATATGAGCGTGCTGGGCGGGGTGATTGCCGGGCTGCTGACCGCTGTGATCCATAACCGCTGCTACACCGTCGAGCTGCCGACGGCGATCAGTTTTTTCGGTGGGCGGCGCTTTGTTCCGATTGTCACCGTAGGGGTGCTGCCGCTGGTGGGGGTGCTGCTGGCGCTGATTTGGCCGACTATTGGCCTTGGTATTGCCTGGATAGGTGAATTGATTGGTAAAAGCGGTCAGTATGGTGCCTTCCTCTATGGCACCAGCGAGCGACTGCTGATCCCGACCGGGCTTCACCATATCCTGAATGAAACCGTTCGCTTCACGCCGATTGGCGGTATTGCCACCCTTGATGGTCAGACACTGGTGGGGGCGCTGAATATTTTTAACGCCTCGCTGACCCATCCCGGTAGCGTGCCCGATGAAACAGTACGGGAAGCCACGCGCTTTCTCGCTCAGGGCAAAATTCCGGTGATGATGTTTGGCCTGCCCGCCGCCGCCCTGGCGATTTACCATTCCGCCCGCCCTGAGCATAAGCAGCGGGTCAGAGCGCTGATGTTGGCCGCTGCGCTGACGTCCTTCACGACCGGCATCACCGAGCCGCTGGAGTTCTGCTTTATCTTTGTTTCGCCGGTTCTTTACGTTCTCCACGCGCTCCTCAGCGGGCTGTCGTTTATGCTGATGTCGCTGTTTCATCTGATGATTGGCAACGTTCAGGGCGGGGCGATTGACCTGGTGGTCTTCGGGATCCTCGGCGGCGAAAAAACGGCCTGGTGGTGGAGTATCGTGCTGGGGATGATTTACGTCCCGATTTATTACTACGGCTTTCGCTTTATTATTCAGCGCATGCGGGTAGAAACACCGGGGCGTGAAACGGAAGAGATCAATGCCGTACCGCAGGTTGAAGCGGCAGAGCGGACCAACGTTATTATCAGCGGACTGGGTGGTGCCGAAAATATTGTAGACGTCGACTGCTGCTTCACCCGCCTGCGCGTGAGGGTGAAAAAAATAAACGAGGTGGTGGACAGTACGCTGATGAGCAGCGGGGCCAGCGGGGTTAACCGCGTCAGCGACACGGATGTGCAGGTGATCTATGGCCCGCAGGTGGAGAAGATTGCCGGAGAGGTGAAAAGCGTGCTGGGCATTGCCTGAAGTGTGTTTATAAACGCCGCTTTCATCAGGAGTAAGATCGAAGTATTTTCCCAGTCTGTTATTTTTTTAAGTCCGTATTAAGATTTATCTTGAACATTAGCGTCAGTTTTAAAGCAATTGCATCCGGTTAAATAAATACTATTGTCTTCAGTTTTACACTGGCTTTATCATTTCAACACGTTCTGGCAGCAATTTTGAAATTGCGTATTAAATCAGGTGGAAAGGCCGGGTCCTGAGACCGGCGGTTAGATATTGACGGTCTGACGGCCAGCGGGATCTCTGTTTTCATTAATTCTTACAGATGTTCGCCATTACCCTATCCTGAATATAACGATTTTCCACCCTGATATATAAACAGCATTTATGTCTGTGGTAACGTGATGCTTCACTGATCAAGGAGGATTAAGGATGACTTTTACTTCAGATACATTGAAGACTCTTGCTTGTAAGGGCGTTAACTTAGACATTGGTCCACATTATACTCCGGACACCTTGAAAACCGTTGTCAGAACCGTAGTAAAGAAGGGTGCGCATATCACGGTGGATGCCTCTAAAATCACGTCGGATACAGCTAAAACGCTGGCACATATCGGTGGAAAGCACCTGACGCTGAAGTTTTGAAAAAAAACTGCCGGACGGCGGGTTTTTGAATGGATGCGCAGTGACGCCTTTTCACTCTCCACCTGACACGTCATCGCCATCCGACAGGGGCTAAGTCGTTCCAGGGGGATACCGTCTGTCGGGCATGCAGGAGCGGAAGAAGTTTATGCTATGCAAAATTTTTATTAAACTATTGCGCCTGTAAAAGACTGGGAGAAATAGCCATACCCCCCAGGTAAAATGCACGTTTGTTTTATATTCGGCAAGCCTGCTGATGAATCCTGCCAGGTTGATGGCCTGAAAAGAAATAATATTATCCCGACCATTTCGTATAACGACCTTCCCGAACTATACAGAGATTCCGAAGAAGAAATCATCTGAAGCCACCATGACCGCTGGTGGTCCGGTGGAGTAACCGTTATTTAAAGTCGGCTCGCACGGCTTCCTGTTATCTCCCTCTGGTGGAAACAGAGGTGGGGACGATAAAAAGGGGGCCACAAACTGGCAACAGAAACCGCGGTCGCGGTTGAAGTTATTGCAGAATCGAAGCCGAAGCAGAGGCACAACCAGCCAGTCTGAAGCGGGCATCTACAAAGGGGCTGTGCCCGGCTTCAGGCTGGCTGACGCCGCGGCAATGACCATCACGTTCACCCTGTCGGAAATAACCTCACATCCTGCCTGCGCGTCGCTCAACTATCGATAAATCGGTAAACTGTATTATGATAGCTGCCCGTCACAGGAATGCTGACTGTTCTCCCGGCATAATATGCAACGTGCCAGATGAATGATTTAGATTGACGCCTGTTAAGCGATGATTTTAACCGTAAACATAAAGCCGGTACGTTATTGATTTCTTCTCAACCCCAGCCTGGCTGATTTATTGGAATAAAAAAAATAGACATCAAGCAGCTAATTTATCTGTGTAACCTGGAACGTGAGCGCCACTTTGGCCGCGCGGCAGAAGCCAGTTTTGTCAGCCAGCCAACCCTCTCCATGCGTCTGAAAAACCTGGAGCGCGAGCTGGGGCTGCCGTTAATCCATCGCAGCAATAACTTTGACGGTTTTACGCCAGAGGGCGAGCGCGTGCTCTCATGGGCGCGGGAAATCGTATCAGTTTATCAGGGGCTGAAACTGGAAGTGGAGTCGCTGAAGCACGGTGTCAGCGGTACGCTGCGCATTGGCGTGGTGCCACAGTGCAGTATTTCCCTGCCGCAGCTGCTGAAAGCCGTGTCCGATCGTTATCCCCAGCTCGACTATCGCATCGCGGTGCTCAGCGCCGACCAGCTGCTGGACGCGCTGAACAGCCACACGGTGGATGTTGGCATCGGCTTCTTTGAACTGGCTACCCTGCGCGAACTGCATTTCCAGGCGGAAATGCTGGACGATCGTGGTGTTGAAGTGATCTGGCATCCGCAACATTTCCCGCAGCTGGCGGGAGAAACGCCGCTCACGCTGGCTGAGGTGCAGTCGCTGCCGCTGTGCCTGGCCGACGGCACGCGCTATTTTCGACGCTATCTCGACGGCCATTTCCTTCATGCGGGATACACGCTGCGGGTAGTGCTGGAAACCCCTTCGGTATTTCAGCTGATTCAGGCGGTGCAGGTCGGGCTGGGCTGTATGATTTCCCCGGTCGGCCATCTGATCCCGGAGACCCTCGGTGAACTCCGCCGCCGTCCACTGCAGATGCCGCCGATGTCGCGGCACGGTGCGGTGGTGATCGCTGAACCCGGGCGCGCCACGCCGCTGGCGCAGCACTTTTTTGATGAAGTGCGCCACCTGCTGGTGAGCGGATAGCGCACCAGCAGGTGGGCATCTTACTCTTCAGCGACTAATGATTTTCCAGACTCACCGTGCCCAGGCTCTGCATCAGGCGGTTCGACCAGCTGGCGACTGCCACGTTCAGGATCACGTCAAAAATTTCGGCAGTGGTTAAGCCTGCCTCACGCATCGGCTGCACATGCGCTGCGCTGACACGTTCCGGGGCTCGCGTTAGCTGACAGGCCAGCAGGATGATCGCTTTTTGTCGTTCGCTGGCGATGCTTAACGCCCGATCGACATTTTCGCGCAGGGCATCATGCAGTTCTCCCGGCGGATAATAGCCAAAGCACAGGCTGCTGCCGTTAATGCGTGCCGTCACCGCCGCTGCCAGTGCGGTATCGTCCGAAGCGTGCTGTTTTTTCAGTGCCGACAGCAGATACCCCCAGCCGTTGAGCACATCTCCATCCCGGGCCAGCAGCCAGACAGCGCTTTCCGGCTGGAGCAGCGGCAGGCAGAAGGTCAGCGCCTCCAGCTGGTCGGCGGCGGCGTAGCGCGGCTCCAGCGGTGCCAGCGCAGGCTGCCACACTCCCGCCGGCAGGGCGGTCGCATCGGGCGGCACGCTGACGCCCGGCATCCAGCGCACCGGCAGCGCCATCAGCGCGTGAAGACCGGCCACGACCCGCGCCTGATAGCTGACGAAGCCGATGATCTGGCTGAAGGTAATAATATCGGGAGCGGTTAATCCCACCTCATCCAGTCGATGCAGCGCCGCGGAGTCAATCAGCGTTGGCTGTCCGGCAAGCTGACGGGCATATTCAGTGATTTGGGTCAGGCGTCGATTGCTTTCTCGCGATGAATCCGGGCCCGGCAGCGGATTCAGCCGCGCGGCATAGTGGTTGCACAGGCGCTGAATGCCGGTAACCTGCGCCACGGTCAGCGCGGTGCTGATGCGGTCATACAGCGTCAGGGTGTGGGTCAGACTGGTCGACAGCTGGCCGGGAAACAGCAGCTGATACAGATCGCGCGAGGCCAGATGAAGCGGCTGTGCGCGCTGCACAAGAGTCTTTATTTCTCCTTCCGCCTGCTGCGCCAGACCAAGTAAAAAACGGTCTGTAATATCGGCAGCCTCAGGCACCAGCGCGCTTCGCTGAGCGGGCAAACTGGTCTGGGTTTCATGATACCAGTGGCTGTTGCCGGGAAAACGGCGTTGTTCCATGGTCATTCCTTTTCGGGTTAACTGACCGGAGGATGCCGATAATGTCAAAGGCCCCGCCGATCTGAATGGCATGAATATCCTGACGGAAGGACTGTAGCGAGCAAAATAATGATCGGTGCTATTAAATAGCTGAAAGATATAAAGGCTCAGGATCGGCAGGGACACCGGCGCAGCGCGATACGAGTACCGCGTGCGTGCGGGAAATCAGGCATGGAACGGCTTGATCGTGAGGGATTAACGGTCTTTTCGCCAGGCATCGGCGGTCAGCGGTTCTCCGAAATGGCTGGTGATCAGGCGCTTAGTCAGTTCGTGTAGCGGACAGGCCAGCACATCGGCGGTGCCGCCACGTTCCACCACGGTACCCTGATGCATCACCAGTACCTGATCGCTGATATGTTTCATCATGCCGAGATGCTGGGTCACATAGATATAGGCAATGCGATGCCGGTCCTGCAGCTCCAGCATCAGATTGATCAGCTGTGAACGCATCGACATATCCAGCGAGGCCAGCGCCTCATCGGCAACAATCACCTGGGGTTGCAGGATCAGCGCGCGGGCCAGGCCGATACGCTGTTTCTGCCCCGGGGCCAGCATATGCGGGTAATAGGCGGCGTGATCGCGCAGCAGTCCGACCTGGCGCAACGTGGCGATAATCCGCTTTTCGCGCTGCTGCGCATTCAGGTCGGTATTCAGCCGCAGAGGCAGCTCCAGAATCTGACTGATGCGCTGACGGGGGTTCAGTGAGTTAGAGGGATCCTGAAAAATCATGCGAATGCGCTGACTGCGGTAGCCGTAGTCGCCGTATTCCAGCGCACGATCGTCAATCCTCATTTCTCCAGAGGAGGGCGCAATCATCCCGCTGAGCATTTTAGCCAGCGTTGACTTGCCCGACCCATTTTCACCAATGATCGCCAGCGTCTGGCCCTCACGCAGGGTAAAGCTGACGTCTTTTACCGCCTCAACGTGCTGCCGCCGAAACAGTCCGGTGCGATAACGGTAGGTTTTACTGAGGTTGCGCACTTCCAGCAGGGTTTCGCTCATGACGTTTGCTCCGTGTTCAGCGGGAAGTGACAGGCGTAGAGGTGATTTTTCGAACCGGTCAGCCGTGGCGTTTCAATGCAGGTACGCTGCGCATAGGGACAGCGCGGCCCCAGACGGCAGCCAATCGGCAGATGCTCCAGTGACGGAATGGCACCCGGCAGCGTGTTCAGCCGACTTTTGTGTGGCAGTGAACGTCCAAAATCCGGCATCGCGCGGATCAGCGCCTGCGTATAGGGATGGTGTGGCGCAGCGATCAGCTCTTCACTAACGGCCGTCTCCACCGTCTGGCCGCAGTACATAACATTAATCTTATCAGCCCAGTGGCTCAGCATCTGCAAATCGTGGCTGATCAGCAAAATGGTGGTGTTGTTGTTCTGGTTCAACCGGGAGAGCAGACGGAAAATCTGTGCCTGGGTCGTCGCCTCCATGGCGTTGGTGGGCTCGTCGGCGATCAGCAGCCTCGGCTGGTTGGCCAGCGCAATGGCGATCATCACCTTCTGGCATTCGCCGTCGGTCAGCTCGTAGGGTAAGCTACGCATAATATCTTTGTGATCTTTAATGCCAACCCGGTGCAGCAGTTCGATCGCCCGATAGTGACGCCAGCGAAAACGCTGATACCAGCGACCTTTCCACGTGGAGCCGGGGATCGCCTGCTTAAGCTGGGTGCCAATACGCTCGGAGGGATCGAGGCAGGATTGCGGTTCCTGAAAAATCATCGAGACGTTCTGCCCAACGATTTTACGTCGTTCGCGGGGAGAGAGGTGCAGTAAATCGATATCATTAAAACGCATGCGGTCAGCGGTAATACGCCAGTTATCCTTGGTGACACCGCAGATCGCCTTGGCGATCAGACTTTTTCCCGAGCCGGATTCACCCACCAGCCCGCGGATTTCACCTTCGGTCAGCGTAATACTGACGCGATCGACCGCCTTGACCGGCCCGTCGGCGGTCATAAATTCAATGGTCAGATTTCGAATATCGAGCAGCGGCATTATTCAACTCCTGCAACGATGGCCCGGCGCACGCCGTCACCCAACAGGTTGACGATCAGCACACAAAGCATAATCGCTGCGCCGGGTAACATCACGGTCCAGGGCGCAACGTAGATCAATTCCAGCGAGTCACCCAGCATGGCGCCCCATTCCGGCGAAGGCAGTTGAGCCCCCAGATCGAGAAAGCCCAGCGCGGCAATATCGAGAATGGCCATCGACAGCGCGCGGGTGAATTCGCTCACCAGCTGCGCAAGAATATTCGGTAAAATCGCGTGCCACAAAATGTCCAGACTGCTGGCCCCGTCCAGCCGTGAGGCCACCACATACTCCTTTTCCAGCTCATCATGCACCGCACTGTAAATAGCACGCACCAGCCTGGGCAGGATCGCCAGAAACACCGCCAGCATGGCGTTTTCCAGCCGCGGCCCCATAAATGCCACCACGATAATTGCCAGCAGCAGGGAGGGAATGGAGAGCAGGGTGTCCAGCACGTGGTTCATCACCGCCGAACGCAGACCGTGAGTTAATCCTGCCAGTACGCCCAGCAGCATGGCACAGAGGGCAGCAGCCAGGGTCACGACGATCGCCGATCCTACGGTGGGCGCCGCGCCGCTCAGCAAACGGCTGAGCAAATCCCGCCCGAGATCGTCGGTACCGAGGAAGAACGAAACGTCGCCGTAGCGGGACCACGATGGTGGCAGCAGTTGATAGCCGAGGAACTGCTGATCGATGCCGTAAGGCGCAATCAGCTGACCAAAAATGCACAGCAGCAGGACGCCGCCAAAGCTGTACAGGCCGATCATGGCGGTGGTGTCATGATAAAACAGCCGCCACGTGTGGTTCAGCGGGCTGGGGGGGCGCTTCTCAGCGTAGATATTATCGGAGGGCATACGAAGCCGCTTTATGTGTCTGAATTATGTTTAACATTTTTTTAATTTTACCTTTAATCAATATCTTACATTGAATTTGCGCTTCGATTCTCTTTATATTTTTTAGTCTGATTCGCTACAATTTATAGGTTTTGTTTACACTATTGTGTATATCAAAAATGAGTGTACACATTGCTCACAGACACAAAGCTCAGGAAGTCTACTGGCAAGTGTCGTGACCAGGTTGTAACCATTTCAGACTCACACGGCCTCAATGTCAGGCTTTCAAAATCTGGCGGAGTAACTTTCTCTACTGCTTTCGCCGGGAAAATAAACCCTTCCAACTCCGCACAGGAGATTATCCGTCGATTACTCTGTTACAAGCAAGGGAACGAAGGCAGCAATTACGCACCTGGATTACAGAAGGTTACGATCTGCGTAGACAGGTCGTGTCTGAAAGAATGCAAAATGTTGAAGCTCTCACTGTCGAAGCCGCCGATGAGTATTGGGAGAGCGATTATGCCAAACCCAAAGGACTTATAAAAACTCATAAGAACAGGCAATCGTTTGAAAACATGTGATGCCAGTTCATCAGTGCAGCCTGTTCGTCGTGTCCTGCGCCACCTAAGTGGCGATAAAGTCGCTAAATTCCGTAACGATTTGCCAGGAAAGAAAACCACTCATTAATCGACTCTTTAGAACGATCTGTGATTCGCTCTTTAGTCCGCACTGAATCTTTATAAAGTTTTGTTTTTTTGTAGTATTTTTATCAATTTCAGGCGCTCTGAGTTAGCGAGGCAGGTGCCAAACTTATCAAAAGCAAAACCTGAGCGCTCACCGGTTTTATTGAGAATTCTTTTATCTGTTCTGCGGTGTACATTGCCATCGTCATAGCCTCATTTGGTTACTTGAAAAAGGGTGATTAACAGGGCTGGAAACTATCTACCCTGGGTGGCAATATCCTGCCAACCGCCAGGACTACACACAGCATTCGTAAACCGTTCCTGCTTTTAAGCACATCAGGCGAGGTGCCTCCTGTTATTCTCCTACAACAAGTATTCGGATAATCTGGATGACTCTGGCCTAAACAGTTGAAATCGAGTGGAACTACTTTCTTTGAGAAATATGATTCTATCCTTGGCGTTGATCCTGCCGATAACGTCAAGCGCTTCTGATGCTTTAAAGCAGCCAAACAGCGACCTGAGTGAAGGCATTGAAACGTTCTTAATCGCCTGCGACGGCATGCCTCAACAAACAACCATCGACATGGATGAATGTATGGGGGATCAATTAGCTAAGGTCGAATGGGTTAAGGACAAGTACCTGACAACCGTAATATATCGTTTAAAACAAGAGAACAAAGATGATCCGCAGCGCCTGCAACAACTGGCAACTGCTTTTGACAATGAAACTAAAGCGTGGACTGATTTAATAGATAAGGCTTCAGCGTCAGTGAAAATTGATTCCGCAGGAGGAACAATCGCTGGGGCATGATCTACAAAGCGCCAAATTGGCCTGCTTGAATTACAAGTGCATGACATATGGGATCACTGGTTACGATATGAGGATTTGACACCGCCACTGTTACCTGAGCCAGGGTTTAAATCTGACCAATAGTCATCCAGATTGTTGAAGAGCAAAGTGTTCAACGGGCGCTTATTTAATACGTTGGCTGGTTACTTACCCACCTCAGGTAGTGATGACCCGCTCTGTGTTATGTGTCAGGAACAGGGGGATACGCCGACGAACAACATGGCTGCAGCGACTTTCTTCCCACGCCTCAAAGGTAAGCCGACCCCGATCAATGTAGCGCAGCCACAAGACTTAACCACCGATTTGCCAGCGACTAAATCCGTTACTGCTGGTCCTGCTCTGTTCCTTTCGGTTGAGGCAGCAGGTGGCGTTACGCCATACACCCATCACTTTAGTGCTCAACTGGTTTAAGTTATTTATGGAGCGCAAGGCGTCAAAGTAGGCGTAGAAGATTCCCTGCTTCAATGGAGCAAGGACCCTTCTGGCGACCATGAGCAAAACGATCCCTTTGCAGGACTTGAAGCATTTTTTTGTTCCGCCTCCATTAGTTGCTCACGGTTAAAATTCAATCAAATGATAAGAATTTAAAATAGGAAGAGAAGATAATATTGTTATATTGTAACTTTTTATGTTATTATGTTTCTAGTTGTAATGAAGGAAACTTAACAGATGAAAAAAATGTTTTTGGCTTTATTTGGCGCATGCTTACTCTCTGGTTGCGCCACTATTGTGGGTGATGACACGCAGTTAATACAAGTAAACAGTGATCCGGCGGGAGCCGACTTCCAGGTGAAAGACGAATCTGGCCGCGTCGTTGCTCAAGGTAAAACTCCGCAAGGAGTTACACTGGCAAAATCAGACGGCAGTTACTTCGGTAAGAAAAGTTATCAAGTAACTCTTTCTAAGGACGACTACACTCCGGTGACTTTACCTATTAAAGCCAATGCAAATGGTTGGTACATCGGTGGTAATATTGTATTTGGCGGTCTTATTGGATGGTTGGCAGTTGATCCATTCAACGGCGGAATGTACACATTGAAGCCTAAAGAAACAAACGTAATTTTGGCACCTCAGGTTAAATAACTCATAGCTATCACAGGCCGATAACTACTGAATCCTGGTACCAGTAATTATTACAGACCCGCTACGGCGGGTTTTGTATTACACAGGATAAATGCATGGCGACGCTACGTGAGTTAATCATAAAAATTTCTGCAAACTCATTAGATTTTATCCAGATAATTTATAGATTAAAAAATCGTTTATTTGAAAGGTGCAAATTTAATGTTATTAATTTTCATAAAATCAAAGGGTTAGTTGTTTTATCAGAAATATTGTTGCACCCTATGGAATGGTTCGACGCAGCTGATATGATTGTTAAAGGTATGGAAGGCGCTATTGTTGCCAGGGGCGCGACCTGTAACTTCGAGCGTCTGATGGACGGTCCTGACCTAATGAAATTTCCAGAATTTTTCGATGCGATTATCAGCCACATGTAAGATGTGCTGACCTGTTACCCGTTGATAAAACACGGTACGATTCATTCTGCCAGGATGCGAGTTACAGCATGAAAAACTCGTCTAGCGCCGCCATTGACGCTTTTCGTTCAGCAAGGAGCGCGATCTTGTCCGGCTCTGAAAGATGTGAACCGGGTGTAGGAAGAGCAGAAGTTGTGTCCTCGCGCCAACGATTAAAAAGAGTACTGCTAACGAACTCCGGGGTCTGTTTCTTCAGTAGCTGAGCCAGCTCGATATGCATAGCAATAACTGGATTGACCTTAGAATATTTAAAACCTGAAGAGGGATGGTTTACTACAGCAACCGGTACGCTTCCAGCAAACGACCTAATACGATTGCCGTTACGTAGACTGAAGCAGATAATCAAATCCGGTGCCAATATTGTCAGGACTTCGGTAAATGCCTTCTCACTGCGATTCCAGACTTCTGGAGGAGGCGCGACGCGGCTGCGCGGTAGAAATTCCTGCAAAAAGTTGTAATATGCAACGCTGTTCCAGAACTCCTTTCTTTGTGTGCCGGTGAAGCGCTGTCTGACGTTCTGAACAGCAGACATTATTAAGGTAAAATGCTTTTGTCGTCGAAGCTTACCGGTTGCCCGAGGGTGCATCTCACCCAAAGCAAACGTTTTAACGATTTCAGGAGTGACTGTTGGACGCTCATGCTGCTTATCAGCATAGTGAGATTCGCACACCATAAGTATGCGCAATCCGCGATACCCTTTCTCATAGTGGAGACCGACCCAGGGTGAAAAGCGGACGGTACTTTTAATTATTGTCATACATAGTTACTCCCAAATCACACGAACACAGATGTCTCTAAAATATCAGAATTAATTATTCTCTTTAAACTGGTATCCGACTGAATGCGATGCGCCTAATTATTAGGCAGCCTGACAGTCTGCTCCAGACATATAGCCAGCTGGAAAAAGATTATAAATGGTAAGTGCAGGAGTACTACTGCGGTATATGAGACGGTACCTCGAAAGCTGTGATGTTACAGATTTGGTCGTGATAAACATTCATAAAAAAACCTAAAGACGGGCTTTCTCATCTTTAAGTGGCCGCTGCTCCCTACCATCACCATACGTACACGACGCTTCACAAACCCTTTTGACGATGAGTATATCAAAGTGTTTTTTTAAGGTTCGTAACCGTATGTCAACATCAAATTGACTGATATTAATCAATTTTAACTTCAGCGCCTGCGCTCATCGGAGGGCATACCATTCCTTATGCTTCAGCGGGTTGGTCATAGCACCCAGGATATCTGCCAGCACGTTTACCGCGATCACCAGCGCGCCAACCACCATTACGCCAGCGGAAATTGCCGCGTAATCCTGCTGGCGAATGGCGTTAATCAGCCAGCGGCCCAGGCCCGGCCAGCTGAACACCACCTCGGTGATCATCGCCAGCGTCAGCATGGTGGAAAACTGCAATCCCAGACGCGGGATCACCGGCGGGACGGCGTTGTGCAGCACGTGGCGGCGAATGATGGTAAACAGTGACAGGCCGCGGGTTGCCGCTGCTTTAACGTAGTTCTGCTCCATCACTTCGCGGGTACTGATGCGCAGCAGGCGAATGACCTCGGTAGTGGGGGCAACCGACAGCGCGGCGACCGGCAGGATCATATGAGTGAGGGCGCTGATAATCATCTCGTGCCGCCACGGAGAATCGGAAAGAAACGCATCGATCAGCGCAAAACCAGTAATATTTTTAACCGGATAAAGCAGGTCGAAACGTCCGGATACCGGCAGCCAGCCAAGATTGAGCGAAAAAAACAGCGTCAACAGCAGCGCCAGCCAGAAAATCGGCAGGGAGAATCCCAGCAGTGCAATGGCACTCAGCAGCTTATCCTGCCATTTATTGCGCATTACGCCGGCGATAATGCCCAGCGGAATGCCGATCAGCATCGCCAGCGTAAAGGCCATAAAACAGAGTTCCAGCGTGGCGGGAAAGACCTCGCGCAGCTGCTGGTTGATTGACTGGCCGTTAATGCTCGATACCCCGAAGTCCAGCTGCAAAATACCTGTAAACCAGAACCACCAGGCATCGAACAGCGACGCGCCCTGCAGCGGGGCATGGGGGGTAAAATAGCTGAGGCTGAAGCCGATCAGCGTCAGCATAAACAGGGTCACAACAAAAAGCACCAGTCGGCGCAGAGTATAGATAATCACGGTGATGTCTCCCCACCGTTGTCGCGATGGACACCGGCGAATGACGCATTGCCAAACGGACTCAGTACCAGTCCTTTAATATCATGACGGTAGGCCTGTAGCCGCAGCGAATAGGCCAGCGGCAGCACCGGCAGCTCTTTTGCCAGCAGCGCCTGCGCGCGGTCGTAATAGTCGATGCGGGTCGCCAACTGCTGGGAGAGCAGCGCCCGATGCACCAGGTCGTCGAATTCCGGGCTGCACCAGTGCGCGTAGTTAGTCTGTGAAGCAATGGCCGCACAGCTGAGCAGCGGTCGGAAGAAACTGTCGGGATCGTTACTGTCGGTGGACCAGCCGGTGAGGGTCAGATCGTGATTCATCTCCATCAGGCGCGCCTCCTGGAAGCGGCCATCGACCTGCACAATCGTGACCTGCACGCCAATCTGCGCCAGATCGGTCTGCAGCAGCTCAGCGGTTTTCATCGGGCTGGGGTTCCACGCCTGGGAAGCGGATGGCACCCACAGAGTGAGCTGAAGGTTTTCAATGCCCAGCGCTTTCAGCGTTTCCCGCGCCTTCTGCGGATTATAAGGGGTGATGCGTGCATCGGTATCATAGGCCCACGATGCGCGCGGCAAAATCGAGGCCGCCGTTTCCGCCGTGCCGTAAAAAATCGACTCCATCAGGCGTTCGTTATTAATGCCCAGTGCCAGAGCCTGGCGGACTTCGACGCGATCGAGCGGCGGTTTACGGGTGTTGAACGCCAGATAGGCGGTATTCATGCCCGGTCGCAGCGTCAGACGCAGGCGCGGATCGTCGCGCAGAATAGAAATCTGGCTGGCGGCAGGATAGGCCAGCACATCACATTCACCGGTCAGCAGTTTGGATAAGCGGCCGGTCCCTCCCGCGCCGAGATCGATCACCACCTGCGACATACGCGGCGTGCCTTTCCAGTAGTTCTCGTTACGCTGCAGGCGAATATACTGCCCGGCGCGATACTCACTGAGCATAAACGGGCCGGTGCCCACCGGCTCACGGTCCAGTTGCTCCTGGCGATCGCGTCGGGTCAGCGAATCGGCATATTCCGCCGACAGAACGGGCGCATAGTGAGTGGCGAGATGCCAGAGGAACGAAGCATCCGGACTGTTCAGGCGAATCTCAACGGTATTTTTATCCAGTTTTTTTACGCTCTGAACGGCGTCGGAGAACTGCAGGCTGTCGAAATAGGGATAGCTGCCGCCGTTAACGTTGTGCCAGGGATGCTGGCGATTGAAGACCCGTCCAAAGCTGAATACCACATCATCGGCATTCATTGGCCTGGTTGGCGTAAACCAGGCGGTGCGCTGGAAGGCAACCTTCTGCCGCAGATGGAAGCGGTAGGTCGCCCCGTTATCCAGCACTTCCCAGCGTTCGGCCAGTTCAGGGATCAGCCGGTAGGTGTAAGGATCAACGTCGAGCAGGCGGTCGTAAAACTGTGCGGCAAGGGTATCTACCACCAGTCCGCCGCTGGCCATCTGCGGATTAAAGGTGTTCATCACGCCGTTGACGCAATAGACGAAACCGCTCTGGCGGATATCGCCGGGCGTTGCTGACCACGCCTGGGCAGTGAACACGCCGAGGCCGAGTAACAGGGTGGAAAATAGTTTGTGCATAATGGTTCTGATATTTAAGGCATCAACAGAGTGTACCGCACTCTCGCCCTGTGGCTACAGCGTGGCAGGATAACTGACGGCTAATTCGCCAGCAAAAGCGGATACTTTTATCAGGCTGTTTAAAATACACACAGTATTACTGCGGCAATGAGAAAAATTCTCAACAAAGCACTTTACAGGAAGAAGTGAGAATGATTATTATTGCTTTGCGCTTCGCCGGGGGCTCTACCGGAGAAGAGCACGACATTGCTCACATTGCTTCCAGTATTTTTAGCCCACCCCGTGTGGGCTTTTTTTTGCCCGCGCGGGCGGTTACTGACTCCGTTCCCTGGTTCTGAGCGGCGCGGTTGTCCTCTCTTTATACGCCGTTAAGCGGGCGGCGGCATATCGCCAGTGAGGGCATGCTTTTTCAACATCGCACGCAGCTGGTGGTAGCTGACGCCGAGTAATTCTGCCGCCCGGCGCTGGTTAAAGCGTGCCTGAGCGAGGCTCTTTTCCACCATGGCACGTTCCTGACGCAGCTGCCAGTGGCGTAAATCAACAGGCAGTGCGGGCAGGGGATGGTCGTCAGGCTCTGCCTCCGGCACAGCGGAGGCGGTTTGACTGAACGGATTGATGATAATGCTGTCCAGCAGCCGCTCGCTGTCCGCATGGCGATAAACCGAACGTTCAACCACATTTTTCAGCTCGCGCACGTTGCCGGGCCAGCCATAAGCCAGCAGTTCCTGCTGCGCGGCGGCGGAAAAGCCGGGAAACAGCGGCAGGCCGAGTTCACGACACATCTGAATAGCAAAGTGCTGCGCCATCACCAGAATATCGCTGCGGCGCTCGCGCAGCGGCGGCAGCTGTACCACGTCAAACGCCAGCCGGTCGAGCAGGTCAGCCCGGAATTTTCCCTCGCGCGCCAGCAGTGGCAGATCGTCATTGGTGGCGCACACCAGCCGCACGCTGACCTGCAGCGGCTGGCTGCCGCCAACCCGCTCAAGATGGCCGTATTCAATCACGCGCAGCAGTTTTTCCTGCACCAGCATCGGCGCGGTGGCCAGCTCGTCCAGAAACAGCGTGCCGCCGTCTGCACGTTCAAAGCGGCCAAGATGTCGCTTCTGCGCGCCGGTAAACGCACCGGCCTCATGACCGAACAGTTCGGAATCCAGCAGGTTTTCATTCAGTGCCGCGCAGTTCAGAGAAATAAACGGCCCCTGCCAGCGGCCGGACAGATAATGCAGGCGGCTGGCAATCAGCTCTTTACCGGTCCCGCGCTCACCCACGACCAGCACCGGTTTATTCAGCGGTGCCAGCCTGGAAACCTGCTCCAGCACTTCCAGAAAGTTGTTTGACTCACCCAGCAGAGTATCGGAACGATCGCTCATAATGAAATACACCAGATTTTAGTGAGATTAACCAATATGCAGTGTAGCTTACCGCATCTGAAAAATCATATTCATTTAAAATCAATAACATAAAAACTGGCACGGCTTTTGAATAGTGTATACCTGTGCAACACGCACTGTGTTGAAGACGGCAGACGCCGAAACCTGTTTATTGAAGAGGATTTTATTATGGGAATTTTTTCTCGTTTCGCCGATATCGTGAATGCCAACATCAACGCCCTGCTGGAAAAAGCGGAAGATCCGCAGAAGCTGGTGCGTCTGATGATTCAGGAAATGGAAGATACGCTGGTGGAGGTGCGCACCACTTCAGCCCGCGCGCTGGCTGAAAAGAAACAGCTGCTGCGCCGCATTGAGCAGGCGGAAACTCAGCAGGCGGAATGGCAGGATAAGGCCGAGCTGGCACTGAGCAAAGATAAAGAGGATCTGGCGCGCGCTGCGCTGATTGAGAAACAGAAATTAACCGACCTGATCGCCGTGCTGCACCAGGAATCTGCTCAGGTGGAAGAGAGCCTGACGCGGATGAAAGGCGAGATCGGCGAACTGGAAAACAAACTGAACGAAACACGCGCCCGTCAGCAGGCACTGACCCTGCGTCACCAGGCCGCTTCATCCTCACGTGACGTCCGTCGCCAGCTGGACAGCGGTAAAATTGACGAAGCCATGGCGCGCTTTGAATCCTTCGAACGCCGCATTGACCACATGGAAGCGGAAGCAGAGAGCCACAGCTTCGGTAAAAAGAAAACCCTCGACCAGCAGTTTGCTGAACTGCAGGCAGACGATGAAATCAGCCAGCAGCTGGCTGCCCTGAAAGCTAAAATGAACCGCAGCGAGTAAGCCATTCGTCAACGGACCTGCATAAAGGAGCATCAATGAGCGCGTTATTTCTTGCCATACCGTTAACCATTTTTGTGCTGTTTGTCGCGCCGATCTGGCTCTGGCTGCACTACAGCAACCGGCAGAACCGGAGCAGCGATCTGTCGCAGGGCGATCTGCAACGACTGCAGCAGCTCACCGGCGATGCCAGAAAAATGCGTGAACGCATTCAGGCGCTGGAAGCGATTCTCGACGCCGAACATCCGAACTGGAGGCAGCCATGAATCACCGCCATAAGCTTTACCGTATTCCGCAGCAGGGCAAGCTGAAGGGCGTTTGCGCCGGGATTGCTAACTATCTGGATATTCCGGTGCGGCTGGTGCGGGTGATTGTAGTGCTGTCATTGTTCTTCGGTCTGTTTGTCTTTACCCTGGTCGCCTATGCGGTGCTCGCTCTGATGCTGGACGAGATGCCGCAGAGCGAGCTGGACAGTCAGCCGCCGCTCAATGCCTCTCAGCTGCTCGATGAACTCAGCAGTGAACTGCGCGGCGACGAGCAGCGGCTGCGCGAAGTGGAGCGCTACGTTACGTCGGAAACCTTTACCGTGCGTAGCCGTTTCAGCCAGCTTTGATCACGATATCGTTCACTCAAGTGGAGAAGGCTATGCGTCACGGAACATCAACCCTGCGTAATCAGGCAGCGCCCACGCTGAAAAAAGTGGGGAAATTTATACTGATTAGCGCTATCACTTACGGCCCGGCAGGCCTGAGCGGCTGGGCGGTGAAATCCGTGGCGCGAAAACCACTCAAAATTTTACTGGCGTGGGCGCTGGAACCGCTGATCCGCCGGCTGATGCGCGGGGCTGCATCAAAATGGGTGAAACCGGCCCGCTAGCCCCGGTGTGTTAAGCTAAGGACAAATCAACACCTGAGGTTACTGGCACCTGATGAAACGACTGCAAAATGAATTGATGTCGCTGGTGAATCGCGGCGTGGATCGCCATCTGCGCCTCGCCGTCACCGGCCTGAGCCGCAGCGGTAAAACCGCGTTTATTACCTCGCTGGTCAACCAGCTTCTTAACGTCAACGCTGACGCCCGACTGCCGCTGTTTACGGCGGCACGTGAACAGCGGCTGCTGGGCGTCAAGCGCGTACCGCAGCGCGATTTGGGGATCCCCCGTTTCACCTATGATGAAGGGCTGGCGCAGCTGCACGGTACGCCGCCTGACTGGCCGACGCCGACGCGCGGCGTCAGCGAAATGCGCCTGGCGTTGCGCTATCGTTCACGAGATTCACTGCTGCGCCACTTTACCGATGCCTCCACGCTCTACCTCGAAATCGTGGACTATCCCGGCGAATGGCTGCTGGATCTGCCAATGCTGGCGCAGGATTATCTCAGCTGGTCACGGCAGATGACCGGGCTGCTGCAGGGCGATCGCGCCCGGTGGTCGCAGAAATGGCAACAGCTGTGCAGCGGGCTGGATCCGCTTGCCCCGGCGGATGAAAACCGGCTGGCGGAAATCGCCGCCGCCTGGACGGAATATCTGCAGCGCTGCAAGCAGGAGGGGCTGCACTTTATTCAACCCGGTCGCTTCGTGCTGCCCGGTGAAATGGCCGGCACCCCGGCACTGCAGTTTTTCCCCTGGCCGGAGGTGGCCGAGGGCGGTGAAACCCGGCTGGCTCAGGCGGATGCCGGGAGCAATATCGGCATGCTCCGGTCACGCTACCAGTATTATTGTCAGCACGTGGTGAAAGATTTCTATAAAAATCACTTTCTGCGCTTCGATCGTCAAATCGTGCTGGTTGACTGCCTGCAACCGCTTAACAGCGGACCGCAGGCGTTCAACGACATGCGCCTGGCGCTGACGCAGCTGATGCAAAGCTTCTCATACGGCCAGCGCACGCTGTTCCGCCGGATGTTTTCCCCGGTGATTGATAAGCTGCTGTTTGCCGCCACCAAATCCGATCACGTCACCGCCGATCAGCACGCCAGTCTGGTGTCGCTTCTGCAACAGCTGGTGCAGGATGCCTGGCAAAACGCCGCGTTCGAAGGTATCACCATGGACTGCGTGGGTCTGGCGTCGGTACAGGCAACGCAGAGCGGCTATGTCGAGCATCAGGGAGAGAGCATCCCGGCGTTACGCGGTCACCGACTGGCCGACGGCGTTCCGCTGACGGTCTACCCGGGCGAGGTGCCGCCCCGTCTTCCCGGCAGTGCGTTCTGGCAGCAGCAGGGTTTTCATTTTGAGCAGTTCCGCCCGCAGGCGCTGGAGATCGACAGGCCGCTGCCGCATATCCGTATGGATGCCGCACTGGAATTTTTACTGGGAGATAAGCTGCGATGAGTACACCGATCAAACCGCGTAGGGATTTCGCCGAGCCGCTGACCGAAGAGCAGGCACCGATCCTGCGTCAGCCGCAGGAGTTTGCCGGCCGGGAGGACCAGTTTGTCGCCGTCACCCCGGAGGTTGACGCGCAGGAAGGGGGTGCAGGTGAGCTGGCGGTTGAGGCTGCGCTTCGACCCAGACGTAGCCTGTGGCGAAGAATGGTCACCGCCGGGCTGGGGCTGTTTGGCATCAGCGTGGTGGCGCAGGGCGTGCAGTGGACCCACCAGGCGTGGATCGCGCAGGACTGGATCGCACTGGGCGGTGGCGTTGCCGGAGGGCTGATTGTGGCCGCCGGTGCCGGTTCGCTGATCGTCGAATGGCGTCGGCTGTATCGCCTGCGTGAGCGGGCCTCCGAGCGTGATATGGGGCGTGAATTACTGCACAGCCACGGAATGGGCAAAGGCCGCGCTTTCTGCGAGAAGCTGGCGCGGCAGGCCGGACTGGACACTGGCAATCCGGCGTTACAGCGCTGGCAGGCCTCGCTGCACGAAACGCACAACGACAGTGAAGTGGTGGCGCTCTACGCCCGGCTGGTGCAGCCGCAGCTGGATCGCCAGGCGCGGCGCGAGATCAGCCGCTGCGCCGCAGAATCGACCCTGATGATTGCAGTCAGTCCGCTGGCGCTGGTGGATATGGCTTTTATCGCCTGGCGCAATCTGCGTCTGGTTAATCGCATCGCCCAGCTTTACGGTATTGAGCTGGGTTATTTCAGCCGTCTGCGGCTGTTCCGGCTGGTCCTGTTAAATATTGCGTTTGCCGGTGCCTCTGAGCTGGTGCGTGAAGTAGGCATGGACTGGATGTCGCAGGATCTGGCCGCCCGCCTTTCGACGCGTGCAGCGCAGGGCATTGGTGCCGGGCTACTTACCGCGCGGCTGGGCATCAAAGCCATGGAACTCTGCCGTCCTCTGCCGTGGCTGGAGGATGACAAACCCCGGCTGGGGGATTTTCGCCGCGAGCTGGTAGCTCAGCTGAAAGAGAGCCTGAAGCGATCGCCCGAGCGCGAAAAATGACGCGAATGATGACAGCTGCTGTCAACTTTTCCTGACAGACTACTTCTGACTGGTCGTGGAATAGCGTATTATTGTTGCAGTGCCAGACACCGCAACAATAAGGGTTTACCGCCATGCGTCTCGAAGTATTTTGTCAGGATCGAATTGGTCTGACCCGTGAACTGCTGGATCTGCTGGTAGAACGCAGCATCGATCTGCGCGGGATCGAAATCGCCGCAATCGGCCGCATCTACCTCAATTTTTCCACCATCAGCTTTGAGCAGTTCAGTCAGCTGATGGCGGAAATCCGCCGTATCCCCGGTGTGACCGATGTGCGTACGGTCACCTTTATGCCGTCCGAGCGCGAGCACCGCGCGCTGAGTGCGCTGCTCGTTGCCCTTCCGGAACCGGTATTTTCCATAGATTTAAAAAGTAAAGTTGAACTGGCAAACCCGGCAGCACAGTCGTTGTTCGACCTCAATGAAGAGAAAATGCGTAACTACAGCGCGGGCGCGCTGATCCCCGGCTTTAATTTCCAGCGCTGGCTGGAAAGTGAGCACATTGAGGCGCAGGCGCACCACGTCATACTTCAGGGGCGCGACTTTCTGATGGAGGTAACGCCGATCTATGCCCGCGATGAGGAAAATAACGCCACCACTCCAGTGGGTGCGGTGGTGATGCTGAAATCAACCGCCCGCATGGGGCAGCAGCTGCAAAAACTGGTGGTGAATGATGACAGTGATTTCCAGCACATTGTCGCCGTCAGCAGCAAAATGCGCCAGGTGGTCGATCAGGCCCGCAGGCTGGCGATGCTGGATGCACCGCTGCTGATTGTCGGCGATACCGGTACCGGCAAGGATATGCTGGCCCGCGCCTGCCATCTGCGCAGCGCACGCGGTAAAAAACCGTTCCTGGCGCTGAACTGCGCGTCGCTGCCGGACGATGTGGCCGAAAGCGAGCTGTTTGGCCACGCGGCGGGCGCTTATCCGAACGCGCTGGAAGGGAAAAAAGGCTTTTTCGAGCAGGCCAGTGGCGGCTCGGTGCTGCTGGACGAAATCGGTGAAATGTCGCCGCGTATGCAAACCAAGCTGCTGCGCTTTCTGAATGATGGCACTTTCCGCCGGGTAGGGGAAGAGCATGAGGTCCACGTGGATGTGCGGGTGATTTGCGCCACCCAGCGTAACCTGATGGAGCTGGTGCAGCGCGGGGAATTCCGTGAGGATCTGTTTTACCGACTCAACGTGCTGACGCTGAATCTGCCGCCGCTGCGCGACCGCCCGCAGGATATCCTGCCGCTCACCGAGATGTTCGTCGCCCGCTTTGCTGATGAACAGGGAATGGCGAGGCCGAAACTGTCGCCGCAGCTGAATGCTTTCCTGACCCGCTACACCTGGCCGGGAAATGTACGGCAGTTGAAAAACGCGCTGTATCGTGCGCTGGCCCAGTTGGAAGGCTATGAACTGCGTCCGCAGGACATTGCGCTGCCGGAGTACGCGATGGCGATGCCGCTGGGTGATGAGGCTATAGAAGGTTCGCTGGCTGACATTACCAGCCGCTTTGAACGCTCGGTGCTGACCCGCCTTTATCTTTCTTATCCCAGCACGCGCAAGCTGGCGAAAAGGCTGGGTGTGTCGCACACCGCGATTGCAAATAAGCTGCGTGAATATGGCCTGAGCCAGAAGAAAACGGATAGCGAGTAGTTCGGAAAAACAGCAGGCCAGCCGGGCGGCTGGCCTGAGACACACTTACTTCAGAGCAGCCAGAGCGGCATCGTAGTCCGGCTCGGTGGTGATTTCATTCACCAGCTCGCTGTACAGCACGTTGTCCTGTTCATCCAGCACGACTACCGCGCGGGCAGCCAGACCGGCCAGTGGGCCTTCAGCAATCGCCACGCCGTAGTCTTTTTTGAACTCGCCGCCGCGCAGGGTTGACAGCGTTACCACGTTGCTCAGGCCGTCAGAACCGCAGAAGCGGGACTGAGCGAACGGCAGATCGGCAGAAATGCACAGCACCACGGTGTTGTCCAGCTCGTTCGCCAGCTGGTTAAACTTGCGTACTGATGCAGCACAAACGCCGGTATCAATGCTTGGGAAGATATTCAGTACCTTACGTTTACCTGCGTACTGCGAAAGAGAGACATCAGCCAGATCTTTCGCAACCAGGGTAAAGGGTTTCGCGCTCTGGCCAGGACCCGGGATCTGGCCGTCAACGGAAACCGGGTTACCCTGAAAATGTACGGTCTGAGACATAGACTATCCTTTTAATGTTAATCGTGTTTAAACGCTTTCAGTGTATGTCATGCTGAAGCGATGAGACAGCAAAAAACACCAACAAATTAAAAGCCCTGGCTGTATTAAGGACATGAGTATGAGAGCAGTAAAGGTTTATCCGGAAAGCTGGCCGCTGCATACCCCCTTTGTCATTGCGCGCGGTACCCGCAATGAGGTGGACGTGGTGGTGGTCGAACTGGAAGAGCAGGGTGTCAGGGTGCAGGGCGAATGTTCGCCCTATGCGCGTTACGGTGAGAGTGAAGCGTCGGTAATGGCGTTAATCAGCGGCATCATCCCGCAAATTGAGCAGGGGCTCACCCGCGACCAGCTTCAGCAGGCGTTACCTGCAGGCGCCGCACGCAACGCCGTGGACAGCGCGCTCTGGCAGCTGGAGTCGCAACGTGCTCAGCGCAGCCTGTGGCAACTTGTCGGAGAACAGGAACCTTCCGTCATCAATATGGCGCAAACCGTCAGCATCGACGTGCCGGAAATGATGGCCAGCAGCGCGCTGGCCCTGTGGCAAAACGGCGCACGGCTGTTAAAAATCAAGCTGGATAATCATCTGATCGCCGAAAGGCTGGTGGCGATCCGCGCGGCGGTTCCCCAGGCAACGCTGATCATTGATGCCAACGAGTCCTGGCATGCCGAGGGCCTGGCGGCACGCTGCCAGCTGCTGGCCGATCTTGGCGTGGCAATGCTGGAGCAGCCGCTGCCCGTGGGTGAGGATGCGGCCCTCGAAAACTTTATTCATCCGCTGCCGATCTGCGCCGATGAGAGCTGCCACACGCGGGAGGACCTGCCTGCGCTGCGTGGACGCTACGAGATGGTCAATATCAAGCTGGATAAAACCGGTGGCCTGACCGAAGCCATGGCGCTGGCGCTGGCGGCCCGTCAGCAGGGGTTTGATCTTATGCTCGGCTGTATGCTCTGCACCTCTCGCGCCATTCGCGCCGCGCTGCCGCTGGTGCCAGCGGCGCGCTTTGTCGATCTCGACGGCCCAACATGGCTGGCGGTGGATGCCGAGCCAGCCCTGCCGTTCAGCTGTGGGCGCATCGAACTGTCACGGACGCCAGCGCAGTAGTGCCACCATCGCCGCCAGATAGCGTTCGGTGGCGGCATCGGCTGACACCGGCGGCAGTTCGGCGGTGATGCAGGGCAGATTGAGGTCGGCACACCAGCTGCCAAACGAACCGGGTGTGGCATAGCCAACGCTGGTGACCAGCGGCAGCGCGGTCTGCTGCGCCAGCCACTGCCCGAGCGGGCTTTCCTGCGGATCCTCAATGCAGGCCAGCGGTTCGTGAAAGGTGACCACCCATTGCGGTTTGAGCTGATGGATCAGCTGACACAATGCCCGGGTTTCCGGTTCAGAACCGGCCTCATCACCGGTGGACAACAGCACATCCCGCTCCTCTGCCGCGCTGTTCCAGCGATAAACCGTATCGCCGTTGCGCCAGTTGGCCGCCGGGAAGTTGCGGTTAAGATCGACCCCGTTGGCATTGGCGCGCAGCCCAAGCTGACAGCCGTCGGGATTCACTGCCAGGACCACATGATGACGTCGGTAGGCGTCCTGCAAAGCGCGCATCGCGCAGGAAAGGGTAACGACGGCGGCAGTCTCGTCGCCATGGGTACCGGCAATAATCAGTCCGCTCTCTTCATCGGCGGCCGGGGCCGGAAACCATAAAAGCGGTGCGCCGAGCAGCGACTGGCCATACTGTTTCCCGAGGGTGTCCAGACGGCCACGCAGCGGGCGGGGATGAAGTAACGACATAACGGGCTCCAGAAAAAGGGCTTCAGGCTGACACTATACTTAAATCAGCGTAGCAGAGCGCTGGCCACAGGCGGTAAAAGACAAAAGTGAGGCTTTTGACACAGCCTGTTGAAAAATATGCCTGTTGCCTGCCAATCTGCGCTACAGTTCCTGCAATATTTCAGACCCGCCGCTTATCATCTGCTGCCGACAGCTAAGGATGTCTTTATGAAGAAGGCTTTTTCTGTTTCTGCGCTCACCGCTCTGGCGCTGTGTATTTCCTCTGCCGTTCATGCAGCCGAGGTGCCGCCGGGAACATCACTGGCGGCCAGCCAGGAAATTGTGCGTCATATTAAAGATGAACCGGCTTCACTGGATCCGGTTAAGGCCGTCGGCCTGCCGGAAATTCCGGTGATCCGCGATCTGTTTGAAGGGCTGACCAACCAGGATGCCAGCGGTAAAATGATCCCGGGCGTGGCCACCGACTGGCAAAGCAACGATAACAAAACCTGGATTTTCACCCTGCGCAAAGATGCCCGCTGGTCCAATGGCGATCCGGTTACCGCTGACGATTTTGTTTACAGCTGGCAGCGGCTGGTCGATCCCAAGAATACCTCAACCTTTGCATGGTTTGCTGAGCTGGCGGGCATAAAAAACGCCGGGGCGATCGTAAAAGGCACGCTGACGCCGGACAAGCTGGGAGTAACGGCCATCGACGCCACTCACCTGAAAGTGACGCTGGATAAACCGGTGCCCTGGTTTGTCAGCCTGACGGCAAATTTCAGCCTGTTCCCGGTGCCGAAAAAGGTGATTGAACAGTACGGCGACCAGTGGACGCGGCCCGGTAATCTGGTCGGTAACGGTGCGTATCAGTTGCAGAGCCGGGTGGTGAATGAAAAGCTGGTGCTGGTCCGTAATCCGCACTACTGGGACAACGCCCATACGGTGCTGAATAAGGTTACCTTTGTGCCAATCAGCGAAGAGTCGAGCGCCACCAAACGCTATCGCGCCGGGGATATCGATATCACCGAGTCTTTCCCGAAGGAGCTGTATGGCCTGTTGAAAAAACAGCTGCCGGGCGAAGTCTATACGCCGGACCAGCTTGGCACCTATTACTACGCCTTCAACACCCAAAAGGGACCGACGGCGGACGTACGGGTTCGTCAGGCGCTTTCCTGGAGCATCGATCGTAACATTATCGCCGAAAAGGTGCTGGGCACCGGCGAAAAACCGGCCTGGCACTTCACGCCCGACGTGACCGCCGGATTCACTCCGAAGGCGAGTTTTATTCAGCAGCACAGCCAGGCCGATCTCAATGCACAGGCAAAATCCCTGCTGGCGTCCGCGGGTTACGGTCCGTCAAAGCCACTGGATCTCACGCTGCTGTATAATTCATCGGAAACGCATCAGAAAATTGCTATTGCCGTGGCATCGATGTGGAAGAAAAATCTGGGGGTGAACGTTAAGCTGCAAAACCAGGAGTGGAAAACTTACATCGACAGCCGCAACAGCGGCAATTTCGATATTATCCGCGCCTCCTGGGTTGGCGACTATAACGAACCGTCGACCTTCCTCAGCCTGCTGACCTCAGCGCACAGCGGTAATATTGCCCGCTTCAGGAGCCCGGATTACGATGCGCTGATCGCGAAAGCCAGCCGGGAAAGCAGTGCGACAGCGCGCAATGACGACTACAACCGCGCAGAGCAGATGATAGCGGAACAGGCACCGATTGCGCCGATTTATCAGTACACCAATGGCCGCCTGATAAAACCTTACGTGAAGGGGTATCCGATTACCAATCCGGAAGACGTCGCCTACAGCAGGACGATGTATATCCTCAAACACTGATCCCGGAAATGAAAATAGCGAAAGTGTTGAATAATAACGTGGTGATGGTTCAGGACGAACACGGCCATGAGCTGGTGGTGATGGGACGCGGTCTGGCGTTTAAACAGCGCGCGGGCGACCAGCTGGATCCGCAGCGGGTTGAGAAAACTTTTGCCCTGAAAAGTCGTGAGCTGACCGGTCGTTTAAGCGAGCTGCTGTCCGAAATCCCGATTGAGGTGGTGATCGCCAGCGAGTGCGTTATTGCGCTGGCGCGACAGCAGTTGGGCAGTGCGCTGCATGAAGGGCAGGTGGCGATTGCGCTGACCGACCATCTTCATTTTGCCCTGATTCGCCATCAGCAGAATCTGCCGATCCGCAACGTATTGCAGTGGGAGATCCGCAGCCTGTATCCGAAAGAGTACGGTATCGGTCTGGCTGCGCTGGATATTATTGAAAAGCGCTTAAAGGTGCGAATGAACGAGGACGAAGCGGGCTTTATCGCCCTGCATCTGGTTAACGCGCAGCTGGACAGCGAGATGCCCGCGGTGGTGCATATCACTAAATTTATGCAGGCGATCCTGCACATCGTGAAGTATCAGCTCCAGCTGGATTACCAGACCGACTCGCTCAGCTATAACCGTTTTGTCACTCATCTTAAATTTTTCTCCCAGCGCATGCTGGGTAAACGCGGCGTCTGCAGCGACGATGACTCATTGCATGATGTGGTCCGCGATCGCTATCCGCAGGCCTATCAGTGCGTGGATAAAATCGATCGCCATATCATCAAGCATTATCACTATCCGCTGAGCAGTGAAGAGCGTATGTTTCTGACCATTCATATTGAGCGGGTGCGCAAAGAAACGCTGGCACTCGGCGAGTGTGACGATGAAGCCTGAGGTGAGCACCGCCAGTCGTTAAGCCGTTCTTCCCGTCGGTTCTGGCCCTGGAAAGATCGGCCAGGCTCGCTGATACCCGTGATCCCACCAGCGCTGCCTGTCGGCAGAATATCAATGTGCATTGAGCATGAGAACCTGAAAATTTTGTGGCGGAAGCGCCGCTGTGCCCTGTCCGGCACGCACTGCTGCGGCCTGCGCGGAGCAATACTGGCCGGGCATGTTTACGTTGGAGAAAAACGGAGAAGAGGGACATAGATTGATGTCCGGCAACAATCTACGGTCAGGAAGCTGCTATTAATGAGGGGATATTTGCCCTCAACCTCAAAGGATGTGACATGAAATCAGCAACCATCAAGGAAAAGATCCTGCTAGCTATACTGCTCGGCCTGATTGCCGGAATTATCTGTTCGATCACTAAGTTCGGTTGGGAGATCCCTTTTCCACCGCGAACGCCGGTGCGTGATATGACCAATCCCCCTCAGCAAATATTAGAGCAGCTCGGGTTTTCCTCTGCCTTCACGCATCTGACCTATCTGTTTAACGGCAACCCGCGCCCAATCATCAGCTTTATCATGCATTTTGGTTTTTCAGTCAGCTTTACCCTGCTTTATTGTCTTATCGCCGAATTCAAGCCCGCAATTACCGCCTGGCAGGGAGCCGCCTATGGGCTGGTCATCTGGTTTGCCTTTCATGTGGTTCTGCTGCCGCTCTTTGGTACCGTGCCTGCACCGTGGCATCAGCCGATGGCAGAGCATTTTTCTGAAATCACCGGCCATATGTTCTGCTTTTGGGTGGCAGAGCTGGCCAGACACGACCTGCGCAGTCGGTTTACGGCGAAATAAGCGCAAAGTTAAACCAGCCGAAACGGGGCTGATTCGCTCTGCGTATTAATCACGTCCTGCTACCCGAAGCAACTCTTGTTGCAGGTGTGGGGGCGCGGGTCGTTACCCCGCTCGTTGCGGTCGCCGTAAACTGCCAGCGGTGAAAAATTATTTTATCAGCGCCAGCAGCGGCTCGCCTGCGGTCACTTCGCTTTGCTGGCTGGCAGCCAGCACGTCGATGTAGTCATCGCTGTTGGCGATCAGCACCGGGGTGGTCAGGTCATAACCGGCGGCGCGTATTGCTGCGATATCAAACTCCAGCAGCAGATCGCCAGTGCTCACCCGGTCGCCCTGACTGACGTGTGCGCTAAAGTGCAGGCCGTCGAGTTTGACCGTGTCGGTGCCAACATGGATTAACACCTCGGCGCCGTTATCGGCTTCAAGGCCAATCGCATGGTGGGTGCGGAACAGCGAGGCAACGGTGCCGTTAACCGGCGACATGACGCGGCCGACGGTGGGCTGAATGCCGACACCTTTACCCAGCAGGCCGCTGGCGAAGGTTTTATCCGGTACCTGCTCCAGCGCCACCACCGCACCGCTCATCGGACTGGCAATGGCGGTTTTTTTCAGCAGTTCGGGGGCGTTCGTCGGCGGTGGCGCAGCGGCCGCTACCGCTTCAGCCTTGACGTCAGTCAGGCCACACAGCCAGGTGGTGACGGCGGCAAAGAGCAGGGCGATCAGGGCACCGGCAAACGCGGCGATTACGCTGGCGTCAAAACCGGTTTTTGGCACCACCTGACTGAAGGTGAAGATTGACGGCAGGCCGAATGAATAGGCGGTGGTGTGGTAGAAGCCGAGAACGGCGGCGCCGAGCGCACCGCCGATGCAGCCGAGGATAAACGGACGGCGGTTTGGCAGCGTAATGCCGTAGACCGCCGGTTCCGTGATACCAAACAGGCTGGCGCTGAATGCGGAGGCGGCAATGCCCCGGGTTTTGGCATCACGGCTGCGCAGCATCACCCCAAGCGTGGCACCGGCCTGACCCATAACGGCAGGCATCAGCAGCGGCAGCAGGGTATCCGAACCGAAAACGCTCAGGTTATTGATCATAATCGGTACCAGACTCCAGTGCAGACCAAAGATGACACAGACCTGCCAGAATGCGCCAATAAAGGCTCCGGCGAAGGTCGGGCTGAACTGGTAAATTGCCAGGTAGCCGTCGGCCAGCAGATGGCTGAGCCAGGTTGCTGCCGGGCCAATCACCATAAAGGTCAGTGGAAGAGTGATAACCAGGCAAAGCAGTGGCGTAGTAAAGTTACGGATGGCGCCCGGCAGGCGGGTATGCACCGTGCGCTCAACCAGACAGGAAAACCAGGCCGCGAAAATAATGGGGATCACGGAAGAACTGTAGTTAATCAGAATCACCGGCACACCCAGCACATGCAGCGGTGCAGCACCGCTTTGTTCGTCATTCAGTGCCGTCAGCATCAGCGGATGCACCAGCGCCGCGCCGATGATCAGGGTGGTGAAAGGATTACCGCCGAATTTTTTGCCCGCGCAGTAGCCCAGCACTACCGGCAGGAAGTAGAACAGGGCATCGCTGGCGACAAACAGCATTTTATACAGGCCAGCGTCTTCGCTTGTCAGATTCAGCGCCAGCGCAAGGGCAAGTAAACCTTTCAGGATACCGGAGGCGGCCATAATGCCGATAAACGGGGTGAAAATAGCGGAGATAACATCAGTCAGGCGGGCAAACAGCGAGTCTTTCACCTCATCGCTCTGCGAGGTCTCGTCGCTCAGACCTGCCACGGAAAGCAGCGCCTGGTAAACATCTGCCACGTGATTACCAATCACCACCTGATACTGACCACCGCTTTCCAGGACCATTATCACGCCGGGATTTTTCTTCAGCCCGGCGGTATCGGCTTTGCTGCTGTCCTTCAGTCTGAAACGCAGGCGGGTGGCGCAGTGTATCACCGAAAGGATATTTTCCCTGCCGCCAACGCCTGTCAGGATCTCTTCTGCTAATACCTGATACTTCATCGTGTGCTCCTGGTTGTGACATTTTGACACCGGGCCGCAACCGAATTCGGGCCAAAAAAAAACCTAAACCGCTTCAGACGGACGCGCGGTCCGTGAAAAGCGGTTTAGGTTTTGCCTGAGATCCAGTAGCAATCCTGTTTTCTTAACGCAAATAGTTCCCCAGTGAGGGCAGGCTGGCAAGGGGGCAGAAACGAAATAACTGAATTTCGTGAGCGGGTTCGCTTTTTTATGCGCAGAAAATCCCCGGATGATCGCCAACCCGGGAGTGGGCGGCAACGCTGGCAGTGTCCGGGGCAGCCGCCTCGCCGGACGCGTCAGCCCGGCGTAGGATGGCGGAATCACTGGCCTTGTCATGTTTTCTAACCATTGTCCCGGTGTGCAATATTTTGCAACTGAGGGCCCGCACGCTAGACTGCATCATATTGATTATGTTGAACGCGGGGCAGAGAGTGGACGTTATTGCAGGAAAATCTTTACGGGTATCGGATGCGATTATTTCGTGTCAGCTGGATGGTCGCGGTGGCATGATCCCGATTTCCGACAATGAGGTGCTCACGTGCGAACATCCGTGCTGGCTGCATCTTAATTACACCCATCCCGAAAGCGCGGAATGGCTGACCACGACACCACTGCTGCCGGACAACGTGCGCGATGCGCTGGGCGGTGACAGCATGCGGCCACGTGTGAGTCGACTGGGTGATGGTACGATGATCACGCTGCGCAGCGTCAACCGGAACAGCGAATCCCGCCCCGATCAGCTGGTAGTGATCCGCGTGTTTATCAACGACAAGCTGATTGTCTCTACCCGGCGGCGTAAGGTGTTCGCCATTGACGAAGTGCTGACCGACCTGCAAAACGGCAACGGTCCGCGCACTGGCGGCAGCTGGCTGGTGGACGTGTGCGATTCACTGACCGATCACGCCAGCGAATTTATTGAGGAACTGCACGATAAAATCATCGAACTTGAGGATGTGGTCGTCGATTTGCAGGTGCCGCCGCGGGGTGAGCTGGCGCTGATCCGCAAGCAACTGATCATTATGCGCCGCTACATGGCGCCGCAGCGTGATGTGTTTTCGCGGCTGGCCAGCGAGCGCCTGCCCTGGATGAGCGATGACGATCGGCGGCGTATGCAGGATATCGCGGATCGCCTGGGCCGCGGACTGGACGATCTGGATGCCAGCGTGGCGCGTACCGGAGTGCTGTCCGATGAAATCAGTTCGGTGATGGCAGAAGCCATGAATCGCCGTACCTACACCATGTCGCTTCTGGCGATGGTTTTCCTGCCTACCACCTTTCTGACCGGGCTGTTCGGCGTCAACCTGGGGGGGATCCCCGGCGGGGGGTGGCACTACGGCTTTGGCCTGTTCTGCCTGCTGTTAGCCATACTTGTTATTGGCGTTGCCTGGTGGTTAAAAAGACGTAAATGGCTGTGAACCGAGGGGAAAAAGTGAAATTAATGCCGATAAAACTGATCGGCGTCAATAACGGATGGCGATGATAAGGGCAAACTCTCTTTCGCAGGTGAATGCAACGTCAAGCGATGGGCGTTGCGCTCCATAATTGTCTTACTTCATTTTTAGAATTAATGCATAGCACATTTAATTCGCACAGCGCCGGCTCTGAGCCGGCTTTTTTTTTGCCTGTTTGCCAGTCCGCTCAGATGTCCTACGCTTAAAGTTCACGCGATGACCAGAAAGGGGACAGCATGTTGACTATCCAGCGTAATACCCTCCGCGGTTCTGAACCACTGAGCGATCCCGCACCCGTTCCCGGCCCGATACCCACGCCGCAGCCGCTACCGGATCCGCCGCCGGTTGACCCCGATCCAATTATCGATCCGCCCGCACATCGTTGAGGTGGGTCAGGTCGCTTTTCGGTCAGGGAACTGCTGTTCGCGCCACTGTTTTATCAGCGCAATGCGATCGCGACATACATCCTCTATGAAATGCTGAGAACAGAGAAGGGCCGCACGAAGGCCCTTCACTATCGGGTTCAGCTTACCTGAATCACATCCAGGCGAACCGGCGCGTCTTGTTCATCGTCCGGCTGCCAGCCCGCAGGCTGAAGCGGCAGCGTTTCACGATCGAAGGCCAGATCGCCACCGTCAACCACCTCGCTGCCGTGAACGATGCCTTTAAAGTCGAACAGTTCGCTGTCGGCCAGATGCGATGGCACGACGTTCTGCATCGCGCTGAACATCGTTTCAATGCGGCCCGGATAACGTTTATCCCAGTCGCGCAGCATATCGGCAATCACCTGACGCTGCAGATTAGGCTGTGAACCGCAGAGGTTGCACGGAATAATCGGGTACTGGCGCGCAATGGCAAAGCGTTCAATGTCTTTTTCACGGCAGTAAGCGAGTGGACGAATAACGATATGCTTGCCGTCGTCGCTCATCAGCTTCGGTGGCATACCCTTCATTTTGCCGCCGTAAAACATGTTCAGGAACAGGGTCTGCAGAATATCGTCACGGTGATGGCCCAGCGCAATTTTCGTGCAGCCCAGCTCGGTCGCGGTCCGGTAAAGAATACCGCGGCGCAGACGAGAGCAGAGTGAGCAGGTTGTTTTGCCCTCGGGGATCTTATCTTTGACGATGGCATAAGTGTCTTCTTCAACGATGCGATATTCAACGCCCTGCGCCGTCAGATACTCCGGCAGGATATGGCCCGGGAAGCCAGGCTGCTTCTGATCGAGATTCACCGCCACCAGCGAGAAAGAGACCGGCGCGCTCTGCTGCAAATTGCGCAGGATTTCCAGCATGGTGTAGCTGTCTTTACCTCCGGAGAGGCACACCATGATCCGGTCACCCTCTTCGATCATAGAAAAATCAGCAATCGCCTGCCCGACGTTGCGGCGCAGACGCTTCTGCAGCTTGTTGAGGTTGTACTGTTCTTTCTTATTATCTGTATGATTTGATTGCATTTTATCTGTATCTCTAAACCAAAAGGGGCATATAAGGGGGCAAATATTTTTACAGGGCTAACTTATTATTCAGCATCAATACCCGATCGCCGTTAAGCTCTTCAATTCACATCCCGTAAACCTCATACACCATTTGCGCGTTTTCATGTCCCATCTGATTTGCGATAAAGGACGGGGTTGCACCGGCTGACAAAAACCAGCAGGCAAAAGTATGCCGCGTATAGTACGGATTCCACTTGGATATTATTTTAAATAGAAACATATGGTTAAAAATAATAATTCAAAATCATTCAAAACTACATCACTGCTAAACCCCCAGCCACTGGCTGCTTCGCGTGTCAGTATACCGTTCCGTCATCCCGGCTGATTTGTGACCCGGCATATTTTGAGCATACTTTTCATCTTTGTCTCGCTGGTGCAACCTTGCTGCGAGACTCCTGATTTCATGAAAAGATGGCAGGTTTCCTTCTCAACGTTGACCTGCTTGCGTCCCTGTTTGCTGCAAATGTCTCGGAAAGCCTCCTGGCTGTCAGCGGTGCACCCATTCGTGTTGTGAGCAGCGTCGCGGAGTGCGAGTATACTTTTGTGCACTCTTCAATGACAGACGAAAGCGTGATCTCATTCACAATGTCGCTGACGTGCTGAGCCGGTACCAGCGCTTAATATCACCCATGGCTGACTATCAGCAACCCTGAGCAAAATTGCATCGAATTCGTCAGCAGACAGACGACTTCTTTTCACCACTAAGCGGGTATTACGGGGCGCTTCCACCGGATTTATTGTCACTAAACCTTCAGCGATGGCCTCCCTGAACAGGTCAGAAAATCTGGACCTGATCAATTTTGAGCGCATTATTTTGCCTGATAAACTGTAAGATTCCAGAAATTCAGCAACATTTTTTGTGGTTATTGAGTTGACTGTATCAGTACTTAAGGCTTTTTGAATGCCTCAATGCGGCCTTTACACTGCCTTAGAGAGCTCTGGCTTACCCCTCCGGGTGTCAAAATCTTCATATATCTTACGCTCCAGTCTGACATAGTCACTGTTGCTGTATCGCCAGGTCTTTCATCCGTTTAACCCTCGGCGCAGATACAATCGACGTACTGGCATCAATGGCCTGTGTGACGGTGTCACGTTTATCTCTGCCCAGACTGTACCCCTTACCCGTCCTAACTGTAGTAACCGTCGTTTGTGACGTACAGATTCGGTGGCAGGTCCCTGGTTTTATGATTTCTTCTTCCTGCGGTCATTCCTGACCCTTGCAGTTTACGAATCGCCCGACTGGCGGACGTGTTGCTGAGCGGTAAAGCAGAAGCGAGGTTCACCGTCATTTCTTCAGCTCAACGAGCGCACCTCGGGGGGCAACAGGAAGCCGTTTTACAAAAAACTAATCAGCAAATGCTACGCTGAAGAGAGTCATGTTACTCTTCACGCTACTGTACCGAATCAACCCTGGTTATTACGCTGGCGCTTGTGACCAGCGGTGCCGATGGACGTATGCCGTTGGCAAGCAATCGAATGGCCTTGTGACGAGCCGGGAGATTGAGCGGGAAGTCTGCACGTGGGATGTGATATGACGGTGCGCGACTGGGTAGTGATTGGCATTGGGCTGTGCAGTCTGCGGTGATGGTTTGCGTGCTGCTGGGGCAGGCAGGTTAGCGCAAAGAAAACGCGCTGATGCAGCCGAACTGCTGGCAACCCAGCGACAGCAGACGATTGAGATATGCAGGTACGCCAGTGCGATACTACTGCGCTGGACGCCAAAGATACTTGAGAACTGCCCGATGCTAAAACTGATAATGATGCTCTGCAGCGCAAGCTCGATAATGATGGTCGCGTGCTCGACAAAGTTAATTGCCCCATAGTGCCCACCACTACCACCACCAGCCCGGATGATGGCGGAACCGTCGAACTCTCCACTGTTGCTGGACGAAACGTTCTCAGTATCCGGAACGGAATCAAATGCGACCAGTCAGCGCTGAGAGGTTGCAGTAGTGCATTAGAAAGCAGTGCCTGAATTAACCAAACTCACTAATCGCTAAGGTTAGTGGGGATTTCATGATCAGTGAGATAAAAGGAGTATGTATGTCGAATGGAAGTGTTTATTTTAAAGCAACTATTGTCAGTGAAACAATGACGAGCCCTGAATTGAGCTCCCGTGCTATTGAATTAGGCGATTCAGGGTCTTCTGAAGATTTTTTTGTTACTCTGGGACAGATTAGCGTTAGTCAGCTTTCAGGCATCGGGAGTGTTACTGCACCCGTTATGTTTCTAATAAAAGTTGTTAATCAGGAGGCTGAAAAAGTCCGCATCACTTTTAACGGGATTTCAGCCAATGTCATTAGCGGGGTTCTTGGAACGACAAACCCGGCAATCGGTATTCAGTTGCGTGATGAGAAAGGCAATATTTTGCTGATTAATGAATTCTACGACTATCCATTATACCCTGGTACGAATTCACTCAGATTTGCGTGCAGTCTGATTTGCACTGGTAGCGATGTGGTACCGGGTGAACTGAGTGCAATTGCGTCATTTACCCTCAAGTAACAGTTGACAGCATAGAATTAACTAAATGCAGCCCGGCATAGTACGGGCTTTTTTGTACCTGCAGTCACTCATCGCGCATTGCAGCGCGTATCGATGTTGCATATATCGGAGCCCGTGAAGCGGTGATCTTCTATCACCGATCATCTTCGGCCAGCGGGAAAAGAAAAATGTTTGATGATTGCCTGCGCATTGCTAAAGCTTGGGCGACAAAGCATCAGGGCAAAAAAAGTGAGAGCCACTTTCACAACGGCTCCTTATCACAAGGCGTATTTGCTAGTTGTGATTGTCCCTGATAATGATCTAATACTCCGAAATTATCTGTTCGAGATCGGCTTTGTATTTGCTCAGTTTCCATTCAAGGCGTTCTTGATATCTGAAGCCTGAAATTGAACAGGGGCCATATCGCTCATCACTATTTGAGCTTCTAACCACGCTGAGTTATGACACCGCAGCAACGAAGGTGGCTGTAGTATTTATCCAGAACGATCTGTTTAAGCACCGTCTGTTTATCCAGCAATACAGCCGTGGTTTCCCGGCTGGCACAGCGTTACCCGGGGAGAGTCTTGCGTAAGGTGTTTGCGGGGCTTTTTAGTCGTTGATACAGGTTTTGTCATGAGTCACCTCTGGTTGAGAGTTTACTCACTTGTCGCGTGTACACTATTGGTGGGTAAGATCGGCCCTGAACCTAAATCCTCCCGCCGCGCTGCCTTGCCCACGAAAGTAACGTTCACAGCGGATTATCTGCTACAATCGCTGCCAGAATTCCCGCCCGATTTATCAGAGATTATACCCGTGACTGCTTTTTCTGACCTTAACCTGCTGCCCGCCAGCCAGATTGAAAACCTTAATGAACTCGGCTATCTGACCATGACGCCGATCCAGGCCGCCTCGCTGCCGGCGATCCTGGCAGGCCGTGATGTGCGTGCGCAGGCGAAAACCGGCAGCGGCAAAACCGCCGCGTTTGGGCTGGGGGTCATGCATCAACTGGACGCCAGCCAGTTTGTAACTCAGTCGCTGGTACTTTGCCCGACCCGCGAACTGGCGGATCAGGTGGCGAAGGAGCTGCGGCGGCTGGCACGCTTTACTGCCAACATCAAGATCCTGACGCTGTGCGGCGGCCAGCCGATGGGCGCCCAGCGCGATTCGCTGCTGCATGCGCCGCATGTGATCGTCGGTACGCCGGGGCGTATTCTGGAACATCTCAGGCGTGAAACCCTGAAGCTGGACCACGTTGCCACGCTGGTGCTGGATGAGGCCGATCGCATGCTGGAGATGGGTTTCCGCGATGACATTGATGCGATTATCAGTGACTGCCCGCCGCAGCGGCAGACGCTGCTGTTCTCCGCAACCTGGCCTGAGGATATTGCCCGTATCAGCCAGCGCGTGCAGCGCGACCCGCTGACGGTGGAAACCGGTGACGTTTCCGATCTGCCGACCATCGAGCAGACCTTCTATGAGGCCAGCGCGCGGGAGAAAATGAGCGCACTGACCGGGTTGCTCAGCGAGCGTCAGCCAGCCTCCTGCGTGGTGTTCTGTAACACCAAACGCGAGTGTGATGACGTCGCCGCCTCGCTGGAAAATGCGCAAATCAGTGCGCTGGCGCTGCACGGCGATCTGGAACAGGCCGAGCGCGACCGGGTGCTGGTGCGATTTGCCAACGGCAGCTGCCGGGTGCTGGTGGCGACCGATGTCGCCGCTCGCGGACTGGATATTAAGTCACTGGCGATGGTGGTGAATTACCAGCTGTCGTTCGATCCTGAAGTTCACGTCCACCGTATTGGCCGTACCGCCCGCGCGGGTGCCGAGGGCTGCGCGGTCAGCTTCGTTGCGCCGGATGAAATGGTCCGTGCCCACGCGCTGGAGGATTTCCTGCAGCAGCGCCTTGAGTGGCGTCACGTTGGCGAGCTGAAGTCCGTGACGGCAAAACCACTGCGTGCGGAAATGGCCACCGTCAGTCTTGACGGCGGTCGTAAGGCAAAAATTCGTCCGGGTGATATCCTCGGCGCACTGACCGGTGACGGTGGCCTGAGTGGCGATCAGGTTGGGAAAATCGATATTGCGCCAACGCTGGCCTACGTGGCAATTCGCCAGGAGCAGGTTCGTCAGGTGATGCAGCAGCTACAGAAAGTGAAAATTAAAGGGAAAACCTGCCGCGCCCGCGTCGTGAAGTAAACCTTCTGCGGCACGCAGCGGTACAGACGCAACGGCCTCCGGCGTGAAATCCGGGGGCCGTTTTGCTGTCGGGTCCGCGAACCGATTAAAGTTTGACGATGGCGGGAGGGGCGGCAAGCAGCGGTTTGACGCCGGCAATCAGCGTCTGGAAATGCGGCTGCTTTTCGTGTGCGTCGACAGCCGCCTGGCTTTTCCACGTTTCGTGGAACAGGAAGGTGTCCGGATTTTCTACGCTGCGGTACAAATCGTAATGTACGTTACCGGCCTCAAGGCGGCTGGGGGCAACGCAGGGGTTCAGCACCTCAAACAGCGCGTCACCCTGACCGGGCTTAGCGGAAAAGGTAGCGATAATCAGTACGGATTTCTCGGTCATTATAATCTCCTGATAGAAAACAACGTGGTTAACCGCAAACAGGCCGGTTCGTCAGAGTACCCGCTTCGGCGGTGTTTGCCATGCGCATTTATGGCTAATGTATTTCCAGTGACTGCACGCCGTGAATCTCCAGCAGCGCGCCGTGCATCTCTTCCGGTACGCCTTTACGTGACAACGTCACTTCAACCATCATCTCGCACAGTCCGCTGTCACCGTGCCGGTTTGCCAGATTGATGTTACCGGTTTTGATCCTTTGCCGCTGTAATGCGATCAGTACCAGCGGTACGCTCTTGGGTTTCAGCTGAAAGATTAACGTCAGATGGCGGCCAATAATCCGGTAGCTGATACGGCGAAAGGTCTCCAGCACCAGCAGCGCCAGCAGGGTGCCGTAAATACCAATCTCGTACATCCCACTTCCGATAACCAGCCCGATAGAGGCGGTCACCCACAGTCCGGCGGCGGTCGTTAATCCCCTGACCATCTGTTTTTGCAGAATGATGGTACCGGCACCAAGAAAGCCCATGCCGCTGACGACCTGAGCCGCAATCCTGCTGGGATCCAGCTCAATATGCGAGGCCGATAAAATATCTTCAAAGCCATACTTAGATACAATCATAAACATCGCACTGCCGATGCCAACCAGAATATGGGTACGCAGCCCGGCTTCTTTCAGGCGCAGCTGACGCTCCAGACCAATCAGCCCGCCGAGCGCTCCGGCGAGGGCGATGCGCAGTAATAAGTCGACCGTCATTCTCTATGCTCCTGTATTGACACATCTTTCTTCAGTGTATTGATCTGAATTGTAAATTAAGACGTCAGGGTATTGATATTTCTTCAATTTTGATTTTGTAAAATTGAATGACAGCTATCGACCTGCTGGCGATCCTGGCTTATGCTGACTGGCGCCTTTGACCCTTCACCGACCGGAGCTTAATCAATGAAAGCAGCCTCTTTTTTGCTGGCAGCCGCAGCGCTGCTGCTGTCGGCCTGCAGTAGCGACAACGAACCGCCACAGCAGGCAACCGCCGCCCACGTACCCGCGCGGGTAGAGATGGCTGAACTGGCCGCCTCGAACTGTGAGAATGCAGGGGGAACGCTGGCGCTGTCGCGGCAGCTGGATGGCTCTTCGGTCGGGATGTGTCAGCTGGCGAACGGACGCCGCTGTGGTGAGAGTGCGTTACTTAACGGCACCTGCGCACGTTAAACCCCCGCGAGCGGCAGCGGGGGCGAACGGTGGGTTAAAGCTGGTTATCGCAGGGCCCGCCTTTTTCCAGCTGTCGCAGGTTTTGCAGTGTGGTCTGAGCGATGCTGGTCAGCGCCTCGGCGGTGAGAAACGCCTGGTGACCGGTAAACAGCACGTTATGACAGGCTGAAAGACGGCGGAAGATATCATCCTGAATCACGTCGTTCGACTTATCCTCAAAGAACAAATCCCGCTCGTTCTCATAAACGTCCATTCCCAATGCACCAATTTTCTGCTTTTTCAGCGCATCGATTGCCGCCTGAGAATCAATCAGTCCACCGCGGCTGGTATTGATAATCATCACGCCATCCTTCATCTGCGAGAAGGCGCTCTCATTGAGTAAATGATGATTATCCCGGGTCAGCGGACAGTGCAGGCTGATCACATCCGACTGGGCAAACAGCGTTTTCACATCGACATACTCTGCACCCAGCTCCAGCGCCAGTGGATTAGGATACGGGTCGGAAACCAGCAGGCGCATGCCGAAACCCTTCAGAATGCGCAGAGTGGCGATGCCGATTTTACCGGTGCCGATAACGCCAGCGGTGCGCCCGTGCATATTGAAACCGATCAGGCCCTCCAGCGAAAAATTGGCATCGCGGGTGCGCTGATAGGCACGATGAATGCGGCGGTTCAGCGTCATCATCATACCGACCGCATGCTCTGCGACCGCTTCAGGCGAGTAGGCTGGCACGCGCACCACCTGCATGCCCAGCGCTTTCGCCGCATCCAGATCGACGTTGTTAAACCCCGCGCAGCGCAGCGCAATATACTTCACTCCCAGTCCTGCCAGCTCTTCCAGCACCTCACGGCTGCCGTCATCGTTGACAAAAATGCACACGCCGTCACATCCCGTGGCGTTTTTAGCGGTGCGTTCGGTGAGCAGAAAGTCGAAAAATTCCAGCTCGAAGCCGAAATCCTGATTGACCTGTTCGAGGTATTTCCGGTCATACTGTTTGGTGCTGTACACCGCGAGTTTCATCGTGTTAGTTCCTTTTACTGATGCAGAGTGAATACTCTCAGTCTATCAACTATTCTCACCCTGAGGAAAACCGGAGGGGCGCCGCTGCTGGAAAAAGCATCAATCCCACCGTTAAACGGCAGAAAACTTCACGATGAAGTGATTCCATGCCATCATTTCGTTGATCATCACGGACAGAACAGGATTTTGCTGCAATGAACAGGGGCTGGAAACGCGCGCTCGCCGCGCTGCTGGCAGTAATCCTGCTGCTGACAGGACTTTTACTTACCGTTACGCAGTGGCTACCCAGGCTGGTGGGGCTGTGGCTGCCCAACGAGACCACGATTTCTCTTGACGGCGGACCGCGCTGGCAGCAGGGCGCACTCAGGCTGCCCGGCGTTCACTACCGTGTCGGCGACTGCGAGCTGGCGGCGGTGAAAAACGTCTCGCTCAGCTACCGTCAACAGCGCTGGGTGGCCGATGCAGACAGCGTGATTATCGACAGCGAGTGCATTGCCAGTCTGCCATCCAGTGAAAATCAGGCGGCCCCCAGGACGCTTGCCGAGTGGCAGCAGATGCTGCCCGGTGCCCGCGTGACCCTCCATCAGCTGACCCTCAAGCCCTGGCCGCAGTGGGCGGGAGAACTGCAGCTCGATTTGCATTCCGACAGCCAGCAGCTGTATTACAAGGGCGACAACCTCTCCCTGAAGGCCGAACTTCGTCAGCAGCAGTTGGTCCTGAAAACCCTTAGCGTACAGGCGCCGGGCATAGCCCAACCGGTGACGCTCGACGGCAGCCTGACGCTGCCGCGGATCCCCGGCTCGATACCGCAGAGCGGAGCGCTGCACGGTCGCCTGGCGCTGAACGGCATACCGGAGCCGTTAAACGTGCAGTTTAACTGGCAGCAGCAGCGCGGGACGCTGCGGGTCAGTGCGGCAAACCAGCCGCAGCCGCTGCTGGACCTGCCGTGGCAGCTCACTCCGCAACAGGTGCAGATACAGCAGGGAAGCTGGAACTGGCCGTGGGGGACGCAGCCGCTCTCCGGGGGGATTTCGCTGCTGGCTGAGAACTGGCAACAGGGGCTGGCTGCAACGCAGCTCAGCGGGCGGCTGAATCTCCTGACCTCGGGACGTGGCGGCAGGGGCAACGTGGTGCTGACGGTAGGGCCGGGACATCTGGACTGGCAGGACAGCCGCCTGCCGCTGTGGCTGAATGGCGAAAGTAAACTTGACGCGCTCCAGTTCTACGCCCGACTGGTGGGCGAACTGCGCGGGCCGCTGTTAGATCCGCAGCTGGCGATGCTGCCGGGTGCGCTGCTGCGCATGAAAGGCCGACTGCTGTCGACGCTGGAAGTGGATGAAGCTCGCTGGCCGCTGGCCGGAGTGAAGATCGCTTCTGCCGGGATCGACGGTCGCCTGCAGGCGATACTCAGTGCGCATGATGCGCAGATGGGCAATTTCCGCCTGCATCTTGACGGGCGGGCCAGCAATTTCTGGCCGGATAAAGGCGAATGGCGCTGGCGTTACTGGGGCGATGGTCGGCTGAGCCCGCTGGCGGCGAAGTGGGACGTGAAGGGCAACGGACGCTGGCAGGATTCGTTAATCGAACTCTCCTCACTGTCGACCGGTTTCGACCGCATTCGCTACGGCAGCGTGGAAATGACCGCACCGCGCCTGACGCTGGTGAAACCGATTGGCTGGCAGCGTGATGAACATCATCCCGCCTTTAACGGCGAACTGGCGTTAAAGGCGCGGGAAACCCGATTCAGCGCCGGGGGCTACCTGCCGCCGTCAACGTTGACCCTGAAGGTTAAGGGGCGCGATCCCGCCGCGTTTATGTTCAACGGCGCACTGCAGGCGCAGAAAATAGGGCCGGTGCAGGTGAGGGGACGCTGGGATGGTGAGCGCCTGCGCGGCCAGGCCTGGTGGCCTGAGCAGTCGCTGCGGGTGTTTCAGCCGCTGCTCAGTCCGGATTTAAAACTGTCCATTCAGAGCGGTACGCTGAATGCGCAGGTGGCCTTTTCTGCCGCCAGCGATCAGGGGCTGGAGGCCGGCGGGCACTGGCTGGTGCGCAACGGTCGCGCCCTGTTGCCGGATAACGAATTTAACGGCGTGGATTTTTCACTGCCGTTCCGTTTACAGTCCCACCGCTGGTATTTCGGCACCCACGGCCCGGTCTCGCTGCGCATCGGCGAGATTAAAAACCAGTTTGCCATGCAGAACGTCACGGCCGATCTGCGCGGCTGGTATCCGTGGACCGTCGCCGAGCCGCTGAGTCTCAGCAATGTCAGCCTCGATGTGCTGGGGGGGACGCTGAGCCTTGACCGTTTACAGATGCCGCAGACCGAGGCGGCGATAATCCGCGTACAGCATCTTGCGCTGTCGCAGCTGGTGACGGCGATGAAGCTTAAACAGATTGCGCTGTCCGGGCGGATAAACGGCGAGCTGCCGCTGTACCTCAACAACAGCCAGTGGCTGGTGAAGGGGGGCTGGATCGCCAACAGCGGGCCGCTGACGGTCCGCATGGATAAAGATATGGCCGATGAGATCGGCCAGAATAATATTGCCGCCGGTGCCGCCATCGACTGGCTGCGCTATATGGAAGTTTCGCGCAGCTGGGCCACGCTGGACCTGGATAACCTCGGCTGGATGAGCCTGACGGCAAAAGTCGACGGCACCAGTCGATTTAGCGACCGCGATCAGCGTGTTGCACTTAACTACACCCAGCGTGAAAACCTGTTTCAACTCTGGCGCAGCCTGCGCTTTGGCGATAACCTGCAATCCTGGGTGGAAGAGAATGCTGCCCTGCCGTCGCAGAAGGAAAAACGTGATGAAAGCCCTGAATAGCCTGTTAATGGCTGGCGTTATGCTGTCACTGGCCGGATGTATTCCGCGCATCGAGGTGGCGGCCCCGAAAGAACCGATCACTATTAACATGAACGTTAAAATCGAGCACGAAATCCATATTAAGGTCGATAAAGACGTGGAAGCGCTGTTAAAAAACCAGAGCGATCTGTTCTGAGGATAAAATGATGAAACTGCTGAACGGAGCACTACTGTTGGGCTGCCTGCTGATATCAACGGGCGTGATGGCGTTGACCCTCGACGAGGCAAGACAGCAGGGTCGGGTGGGTGAAACGCTAAACGGCTACATCGCTCCACGACAGCAGGATGCCGAAACCCAGGCGCTGGTAAGACAGATTAACGAAGGGCGCAGCAGGCAGTATCAGCAGCTGGCGGAGCAAAATAATCTGACCACGGCGGAGGTGGCCAGAATCGCCGGGCTGAAGCTGGTCGAGCGGGCGAAGCCCGGTGAGTACGTGCGCGGGATCAACGGACAGTGGCTGAAAAAATAATCGAAGCTTAGAAAAAACGCGATGCCCCGGGCATCGCGTTAAGCTTCACTGCCGGCGGCAGCGCGGCAGCAGAGAGTAATCAGGCTGCAACAACGATTTTAGCAATCATTTCTTTCGCATCGTTAGCGGCTTTCTGCGCCACTTCCGGACCGTAACCCATCCCTTCAGCGAACACGAACTGTACATCGGTCATGCCCAGGAAGCCCAGGAACAGGGTCAGGTACGGGGTCAGCAGGTCATTCGGGGTATCTTTATGGATGCCACCGCGGCTGGTCAGAACCACCACTTTTTTGCCTTTCACCAGACCCTCAGGGCCATTTTGAGTGTAGCGGAAGGTGATACCGGCACGGGCAACCAGATCAAAGTAGTTTTTCAGCTGGGTTGAAATGTTAAAGTTGTACATCGGTGCAGCGATAACAATGGTGTCGTGCGCCTGCAGTTCCTCAATCAGCGCGTTGGACAGCGCCAGCGCTTCCTGCTGGCGGGCTGACAGTTCAGCATCGGATGGGCGCAGGGCACCAACCAGCTCACCGTCCAGCACCGGAATCGGGTTTGCAGCTAAATCGCGAATGGTGATTTCATCACCAGGATGAGCGGCTTTCCACTCAGAAACCAGATGATCGGCCAGCTGGCCTGACTGCGAATAACCGGCGAGGATGCTTGATTTCAATACGAGTACTTTGCTCATGTCTTTTTTTCCTGTGAAGTCGCGGAGGGCTGTCCGCCTGATGTGAAACACTCTACTAAGATAATCCGGTGAGTGTAAGTGCGAGTTTTTGTTATCGATGTTCGAAAATATTGAACAAGGATACCCGCGCGGACAAAACGCTAAGTTCTTGTCTGTGCTACTATACGCAAAATTTTTTAACTCTTTACATCCATATTGTCGGTCAACCGCGCAATAAAGTGAGTTTGCCCTATGTCTGATACACCACAATCTGCCCTGAGCGCGTTCTGGCCGCGCCTCGATGCGCTGATGCTGCGCGACAGCCAGCGCCTTCAGCGACGGCTGCACGGGGCAAAAAAAGTCAAATCCCCGGCGGCGCTCGAGGCGATAGCCGAGGAGCTTAACCGGGACTTTACCGCTGCCGAACTGCGTATCGCCCAGCGCCGTGCCGCCGTGCCGACCATTCACTACCCGGAAAATCTTCCGGTCAGCCAGAAGAAGCAGGAGATCGCTGAGGCGATCCGCGACCATCAGGTGGTGATTGTGGCTGGTGAAACCGGCTCGGGCAAAACCACCCAGCTGCCGAAAATCTGCATGGCGCTGGGGCGCGGCATCCGTGGCCTGATCGGCCACACGCAGCCGCGGCGCCTGGCCGCACGGACCGTGGCCGACCGCATTGCCGCCGAACTGGAAACGTCGCTGGGAGGCTGCGTGGGCTACAAAGTTCGTTTTAACGATCAGGTCGGTGATACCACTCAGGTAAAGCTGATGACTGACGGTATCCTGCTGGCGGAAATCCAGCAGGACCGTCTGCTGATGCAGTACGACACCATTATTATTGATGAAGCCCACGAACGCAGCCTGAACATCGATTTCCTGCTCGGCTACCTGCGCGAGCTGCTGCCGAAGCGCCCCGATCTGAAGGTGATTATCACCTCGGCCACCATCGATCCACAGCGCTTCTCGCGGCACTTTAACAACGCGCCGGTGATTGAGGTCTCGGGCCGCACCTATCCGGTGGAGGTGCGCTATCGTCCGGTGGTGGACGATGCAGACGATACCGATCGCGACCAGCTGCAGGCGATATTCGATGCGGTTGACGAACTGGGGCAGGAGAGCCGCGGCGATATTCTGATCTTTATGAGCGGTGAGCGTGAAATCCGCGATACCGCCGATGCGCTGATCAAGCGCGACCTGCCGCACACCGAGGTGCTGCCGCTGTACGCGCGCCTGTCCAACGCTGAACAGAATCGCGTCTTCCAGTCACACGCCGGGCGGCGCATCGTGCTGGCCACCAACGTGGCAGAAACCTCGCTGACGGTACCGGGCATCAAATATGTGATCGATCCGGGCACCGCGCGCATCAGCCGCTACAGTTTCCGCACCAAGGTGCAGCGGCTGCCGATTGAACCCATATCTCAGGCGTCAGCTAACCAGCGTAAGGGGCGCTGCGGGCGCGTTTCCGAGGGGATCTGTATCCGGCTTTACTCCGAAGAGGATTTCCTCAGCCGCCCGCAGTTTACAGACCCGGAAATCCTGCGGACCAACCTGGCCTCGGTCATTCTGCAAATGACCTCGCTTGGGCTGGGTGATATCGCGGCATTCCCGTTTGTTGAAGCGCCTGACCCGCGCAACATTCAGGATGGCGTGCGCCTGCTGGAAGAGCTGGGGGCAATTACCCTCAGCGATAATCGGCATTATAAGCTGACCACATCAGGCCGCTCGCTCGCCCAGCTGCCGGTGGACCCGCGGCTGGCCAAAATGGTGCTGGAAGCGCAGAAATACGGCTGCGTGCGCGAGGTGATGATCATTACCGCAGCGCTGTCGATACAGGATCCGCGCGAGCGCCCGGCTGATAAAAAGCAGGCATCGGACGAGAAGCATCAGCGATTTGCCGATAAAGAGTCGGATTTCAATGCCTTTGTGAATCTGTGGAACTATCTTCAGGAGCAGCAGAAAGCGCTGTCCTCCAGTCAGTTCCGCCGTCAGTGCAAGCTGGACTACCTGAACTATCTGCGCGTGCGCGAGTGGCAGGATATCTATACCCAGCTGCGCCAGGTGGTCCGTGAGCAGGGGCTGTCGGTCAACAGCGAACCAGCCCCGTTCCGCGAAGTGCACACCGCGCTGCTCACCGGCCTGCTGTCGCATATCGGCCAGAAAGACAGCGACAAGCAGGAGTACACCGGCGCGCGCAATGCCCGCTTTGCCATTTTCCCCGGCTCCGGCCTGTTTAAGAAACCGCCGAAATGGGCCATCGTTGCTGAGCTGGTGGAAACCAGCCGCCTGTGGGGGCGCATTGCCGCCCGTATTGAACCGGAGTGGATCGAACCGCTGGCACAGCATCTGCTCAAGCGCAGCTACAGTGAACCGCACTGGGAAAAGGCGCAGGGTGCGGTTATCGCCAGTGAAAAGGTCACGCTTTATGGCCTGCCGATCGTGGCGGCGAGAAAGGTGAACTACAGCCAGATCGATCCGGTGCTGTCGCGCGAGCTGTTTATCCGCCACGCACTGGTGGAAGGCGACTGGCAGACGCGTCACGGCTTCTTCAGGGCCAACCTCAGGCTGCGTGAAGAAGTGGAAGAGCTGGAACATAAATCCCGCCGCCGCGACATTCTGGTGGATGACGAGATCCTGTTCGAGTTCTACGACCAGCGCATCCCGCACGATGTGGTTTCTGCCCGCCACTTCGACAACTGGTGGAAAAACGTCAGCAGGAGCGAGCCCGAGCGGCTGAACTTCGCTAAAGAGATGCTGATCCGTCAGGGCGCAGAGAACGTCAGCAAGCTGGACTACCCTAATTTCTGGCATCAGGGCAACCTGAAACTCAAACTCAGCTACCAGTTTGAGCCGGGCGCGGATGCAGACGGCGTGACCGTCCACGTGCCGCTGCCGCTGCTGAATCAGGTCGAGGAGAAGGGCTTTGAATGGCAGATCCCCGGTATCCGGCGTGAGCTGGTTATCGCACTGATCAAATCGCTGCCGAAGCCGTTACGCCGTCACTTTGTTCCCGCACCGAACTACGCCGAAGCTTTCCTTGCCCGCGTTGTGCCGCTGGAGCTGCCGCTGCTGGCGTCGCTGGAGCGGGAATTCCGCCGCATGTCCGGCGTGACGCTGGACCGCGAAGACTGGCAGTGGGATCAGGTGCCCGATCATCTGAAAATCACCTTCCGGGTGATTGACGAAAACAACCGTAAGCTGGCGGAAGGCAAAGATCTGAATGCGCTGAAGCAGCAGCTGAAGGGCAAAGTGCAGGAAACCCTGTCACAGGTGGCCGATGATGGCCTTGAGCAGAGCGGGCTGCATATCTGGAGTTTCGGCGATCTGCCCGCTCACTTTGAGCAGAAGCGCGGCAGCTACAGTGTGAAAGCCTGGCCTGCGCTGGTGGACGAAAAGGACAGCGTGGCAATCCGGCTGTTTGACTCGCAGCACGAACAGCAGAAAGCCATGTGGCGCGGTCAGCGCCGCCTGCTGCTGCTGAACGTGCCTTCGCCGATCAAATACCTGCACGAAAAGCTGCCGAACAAAGCCAAGCTCGGTCTGTACTTTAACCCCTACGGTAAAGTGCTGGACCTGATCGATGACTGCATTGCCTGCGGTATTGATAAGCTGATTGCCGAGCACGGCGGCCCCAGCTGGCAGGAGTCCGGCTTTACCCGGCTGCATGATGTGGTCCGCGCCGAACTGAACGACACGGTGGTGGACATCGCCAAAATGGTCGAACAGATCCTCACGGCGGTGTTTAACATTAACAAGCGGCTGAAAGGGCGGGTGGATATGACCATGGCGCTGGCGCTTTCCGATATCAAAGCGCAGATGGGCGGTCTGGTGTATCGCGGCTTCGTCACCGGCAACGGCTGGCGGAAGCTGGCGGACACCCTGCGCTACTTACAGGCCATTGAGCGGCGTATGGAGAAGCTGGCAGTCGATCCCCACAGCGACCGCGCAAGGATGCTGAAGGTGCAGAACGTTGAGCAGGCATGGAACACGTGGTTCAACAAGCTGCCGCCACAGCGCCGGGACGACGAAGACGTGCAGGATATTCGCTGGATGATTGAGGAACTGCGCGTCAGCTTCTTCGCCCAGCAGCTGGGCACGCCCTGTCCTGTATCGGAAAAGCGGATCATGCAGGCGATGGAGCAGTTGGTGGTGTAGTGGGCGAATTAAGAGCAATCGCGGGTGCGATTGCTCTTACAGATCCTGCTGTTCGACGCGCGGTGTACCGCCGTCAATCGATGAGAATCCGAACGAGATCTTTGTCTGATTTATAGACAAAATACGATGTTAAGGAGGGCGGTGCAGTCTGTATAGTGAAATCCATTATACGGAGTTTAATTTGTCTGCACGCAATGGAGCTGTAAGTTTTGGCAAGGATCGCGCATGCCCCTCAGCGTCACCGTATTATACTGGTGACCCTTTCTGTTCTTACCTGCCTGACTGTTAGCGCTCAGGCTGCCCCTTTTATCGACCAGCAGCAGCAGCACATCAAAAGTCAGCAGTCGGCTAAAGAGGCGCAGTTAACCCCTGATGCGCCGGACATTACGCTGTTACAAGCGCAGCAGTCGGATGCCGAAGCGCCTTTTCCCCTGGAGACGCCCTGTTTTCCTGTTAACCACATTCAGCTGATGGGCCGCGACGCGTTTCCGCGCTGGTTTCCCGCACAGCGCGTGGCCGATGGGGCCAAAGGCCACTGCCTTGGCGTCAAAGGCATCAATCAGCTGATGACCCGGCTGCAAAACCGGCTGGTCGACCACGGCTGGGTGACGTCCAGGGTGCTGGTTCCCGAGCAGGATCTCCGCAGTGGAACGCTGGTGATTGCGCTGGTTCCGGGCATGATTCGCCAAATCCGTTATGCTGACGGTTCCGATAAGCGGGCGGTACTTTATACCTCAATCCCCGCCCGGGAGGGGCGGCTGCTGGACCTGCGGGATATTGAGCAGGGGCTGGAAAACCAGCAGCGGCTACCCACGGTGCAGGACAAGATGGACATTGTGCCTGGCGATAATCCCGGCGAAAGCGATGTGATTATCAGCCGACAGCAGAGCAAAATCTGGCGCGTCAATCTGTGGGTCGATGACTCAGGCACCCGCGACACCGGACGCTATCAGAGCGGTGCGATGCTGGCGCTGGATAATCCGTTTGCCCTCAGCGATCTGCTGTATGTTTCCGCCAGCCACGATCTCGGCTTTAAAGGGCGCGAACAGAGCAAAAATATCAACGGCCACTATTCGCTGCCGCTGGGCTACTGGCTGTTTGAGGTGAATGCCGGGCAGAACAACTACGTGCAGAACGTTGCGGGTTACAACAGCGATATTCGCTACTCTGGCAAAAATAAAAATCTGAACGTGGGCCTGAGCCGGGTCATTCAGCGCAACGCCAGCGGCAAAACCACCCTGCGCGGCAGCGTGCAGGTGCGTGAGATCCGCAACTACGTTGACCACGAAGAACTTGATATTCAGCGTCGGCGCACCAGTGCCTGGCTACTGGGGCTCGACCATCATCACTACTTTGGCAACGTCACCGTGGATGGCGGCGTCAGCTACCAGCACGGTACCCGCTGGTTTGGCGCGTTGCCCGCTTTTGAAGAGCACGATGAAGACGGTTACGATGCCACCGAGAAAAGTAAAATTCTCACCCTGACGGCGGGCCTGAACTGGCCGTTTACCCTCGGAAACCAGAACTTTTCATACCAGTTTAATTACCTGCAGCAGGCCAGCTCCACCCCGTTGACGCCGCCGGATCAGATCGCTATCGGTAACCGCTGGACGGTGCGCGGCTTTAACGGTGAACGTACCCTCAGCGCCAGCCGTGGCTGGTACGTGCAAAATACCCTTGCCTGGCATACGCCACTGCCACAGCAGCAGTTTTATCTCGGCGCAGACTATGGCGAGGTGAGCGGCCGCAGCGACGGCTCCACGCTGCTGGGGCACCGTCTGGCGGGTGGCGTGGCAGGCCTGCGGGGCGAAATCGGCGCGCTGGGGGTCAGCTATGACGCCTTCAGCGGCATACCACTCTACAAACCGCAGGGCTTTAAAACCGATCCGGTGACCTTCGGCTTCAGCGTCAGTTGGCAGTATTGATACAAGGATGAATCATGAACAAGCACTGTTACCGCATAATTTTCAATCGCGCCCGCCGGATGCTGATGGTCGTTTCAGAACTGGCCCGCGCCAGGGGCGGCGATGCGGGCCGTGGCGCAAGCGGCATCGCCTCCTGTATTGCTGCCCTGCGGCCTCTCACCGTTGCGCTGTGGCTGGCAGGAGGGCTGGTCAGTGCGGCCCAGGCGGGTACCATCATGGCCGATCGCGGTGCGCCCGGCGGGCAGCGGCCAACCGTCCTGCAAACCGGCAATGGCCTGCCGCAGGTAAATATTCAGACGCCTAACGCTCAGGGACTTTCCCACAATAAATACAGTCAGTTCGACGTGGGTGAACGGGGCGCGATTTTAAATAACAGTCAGCACAATACCCAAACCCAGCTGGCGGGTCAGGTGGCCGGTAACCCGTGGCTGGCGAAGGGAACGGCTAAAGTTATCCTTAATGAAGTCAACAGCATGAATCCCAGCCAGCTGCGCGGATTTATTGAGGTGGCAGGCAAGAAAGCGGATGTGATTATCGCTAACCCGGCGGGGATCGCCTGTAGCGGATGCGGTTTTATTAACGCCAGACACAGTACCCTGGCTGCCGGTCGCGTGCAGCTGAAAAACGGCCAGGTGTCAGGCTACGACATCGATCGCGGGCGAATTACCATCAGCGGTGGCGGCATGAACGCCAGCGGGCAGGATTATACCCATCTGATTGCCCGGGCGGTGGAGGTGAACGCCCGGCTGCAGGCGGGCGATCTGAAGGTGACCACCGGCCGGAACCAGACGGACGCCGACGGCAACGTGATAGTGGTGAAGGCTGACGATCCCGCAGGCCGCCCGCAGTTCGCGGTAGATACCTCGGCGCTGGGCGGCATGTACGGCAGGCGCATCACGCTGGTGGGTACCGAGCGCGGTGTGGGCGTGCGCAACGCCGGAGAGATCGGTGCCACGCAGGGCGGATTCACCCTGAACGCCGAGGGTAAAATCGCCAACAGCGGGACGCTTTACGCGCAGCAGGATCTGGCGCTGAAAACCGCTCAGCTCGACAATCAGGGACAGATCGCCACCGCCGGTAACCTGAACATCGCCAGCCGGGGCGATGTGACAAACAAAGGCACGCTGAGTGCTGATGGCGACCTGAAACTGGACAGCAGCGGCCTGCTACACAGCCAGGCCGGGTCGATGCTGAAAGCGGGCGGTAACGCCGCCGTCACCGCGCAAAACATTGAGTCGGATGTTGGCAGTGCAATGGGGGCGGGGATCGACAAAACCGGTCAGGCAACGCGTCAAGGTCAGCTGACCCTGAAAGCGGAGCAGCGGTTGACCAGCCACGGTACGCATCTGAGTCATGACGGCTTTGTCGCTTCCGGTCGCGAGGTGGATATCTCCGGCAGTCAGAGCCGGGCGGCGACGGTCGCGGTGACCGCCCGTGAAGGCGATCTCAACGCCGACGATACGCTGATTGATTCGCAGCAGTCCACGCTCAGTACGGCGCATACCTTAACCACGCGGCGAAGCGCAATCGCTGCCGGCCAGCTGAATATCAACGCGGGTGAAAAGCTCGATAACCGCGGCGGAACGCTGATCTCCCGTGGTGAACAGCGTTTTACCCTGAACAGCAGGCAGATTGATAACAGCGGCGGAACGCTGGCCAGCGTCGGGGACTTTTCGCTGACCAGCAATACGCTGAACAATACGGGGGGTGAGCTGGGCTCAGAGAAGGGCAGCGTCGTAATACAGAGCGACGATATCAGCGGCACAAAGGGGAAAATTCTTGCCGCCGGGGATCTGAGCCTCAGCGGTCAGACGCTGCTGCTGGACAGCGGTCTCACCCAGGGACAGCAGGTTAACGTACAGGGCACCTCGCTTTCCATGCAGCACGGTCAGCTTATTCAGACCGGCAGGGGCGAGATGCAGATCAAAACGGTCGATCATCTTGACGATCGGAATGGCGTTATTGAGAGCGCGGGGGCGATCGATCTCCGTGCGGGTAGCCTGGACAATCAACAGGGGCGCATCGCCAGTAACGGTCAGCTGCGGCTGAACACCGGCCATCTCGATAACAGCGAGGGTACGCTGACGGGCGGGGATCTTGAACTTCGCGCGGACAGGCTGACCAACCGGGAAGGCACGCTTGAAGCGCTTCAGTCGCTGCAGATCACCGCCGGTTCGCTGGACAGTCAGCAGGGCTTTATCAGCGCCGACGGCGGGGATGCGAAGCTGTCTGTCACCGGGGAGATGGACAATCGCGGTGGAAATCTGCAAAGCGCGAAAAATCTGACTCTCAGCGCAGAGCATCTGGCTAATCAGCGCGGCAGAGTGCTGGCTGCGGGCGGAAAGCTTCAGGGGCATCTCAGCGCAGGCGTGGACAACAGCGGCGGTAAACTTATTGGACAGCAGCTGGCGATACAGGCTGCTACCCTCGACAATCAGCAGGGCGTAGTCAGCGCCGTTTCCGGCGAAGCCGCGCTGGATCTCTCGGGCGCGCTGAATAATCGGGAGGGCATCCTTGAGGGCGAAAAAGCGCTGACGCTGAACGTCACATCCCTTGATAACACCGCCGGACGTATCGCCACGCCGGGCGCGCTCCACCTTGATTTGCACGGCGGCGAGCTGATTAACGCGCAGACCCACGCCGACGGGCTGGGGATTCTGTCCGGGGCGGATCTCAGCCTGACAACCGGCGATTTTAACAACCAGCAGGGTAATCTGCAGGCCCACAATCTGGATCTCACCGCCGTCAGTATCAATAACCAGGGCGGTTCTCTGGCGGCCAGCAATCGGCTGAACCTGAAAGGCGCCTCGCTGGATAATACGCAGGGGCTGCTCAGTGCCGACGGCGGAGCCGCGTCGCTGACGCTGACCGGCCAGCTTACCAACCGGCAGGGCACGCTGCAAAGCCAGCAGGCGCTGACCCTGCAGGCCGCATCACTTGTTAACGACGGCGGTAAGGTACTGTCAGCCGCATCGCAGATCGCAGCTCAGATCGGTGGCGCGCTGAGCAATCTGGCCGGTAGCTTCCTTGCCGGTAGCGCGCTGGACCTGCACGCCACCACGATCGGTAACCAGCGGGGCGTAATCGCCGCCACCCACGGCGACAATCATCTGACCCTCACGGGGCTGCTTGACAACCAGAACGGCGATATTGAAAGCAGCCAGCGCTTAATCCTTGATGCGGCGCGCGTCGATAACCAGGCCGGCCAGCTGCTGGCCGGTGACGCGATGCAGATCTCAGCCCGCGATCTGACCAACGCCGCCGGGCTGATTCAGGCTGGCGATGCGCTCAGTATCAACACCCACGGTGGCCGGTTGCTGAATGCGGATACCCTCAGCGACACCGCCGGTATCCGCGCCGGGGGCACGCTGACGCTGAGTGCAGGAGACGTGGATAACCACCATGGTTTAATCAGCGGCAGCACCTTCACCGGCCAGGGGCTGACGTGGAACAATCTTGGGGGCGAGATCGACAGCCTGCAGGCGCTGAACCTCAGTGGCACCACACTCAGCAACGGCCAGGGGCTGATCAGCGCCGGTGATGGCGACTTAACGGCATCGTTGACTCAGACCCTGGATAATCAAAAAGGCACGTTGCAGAGCAGCCAGAATCTGCAGATTGCTGCCGCAGCGCTGAATAACAGCAGCGGTTCTCTGCTGGCGGCGGGCGGCAGTGCCGCTGTCAAGGTGCAGGGCGCGCTGAATAACCAGCAGGGGAAACTGCTGGCGAAAACCGATGTGCTGCTGAAGGCTGACAACATTGATAACAGCCAGGGGCAGCTGATGGCGTCCGGCGGATCGCTGGCCGTCTCCAGCGAAGCGCTGACTAATCAGTTCGGCAACATGGCGGCGCAGAAAGATGTGCACATCAATGGCCAGTCGCTCGACAACCGGGACGGGACGATCACCAGCGTGGACGGGGAGCTGAATGCCGCGCTGGACGCGGCAATCGCTAACCAGCGCGGCGTGCTGCAAAGCGGAGACAGCGTTACGCTGACCGGCGGTTCGCTGGATAACCAAAGTGGAAAAGTGCTGGCCGTGGCAGGAAATAATCAGATTACCGTGCGCGGCGATCTGATGAATGAGCACGGGCAGATTGTCAGTGGCAGGACAACCGATCTGCATGCCGCTTCTTTGAATAACCAGGACGGGGCCGTCAGCAGTAAAAACGCGGCGCTTAGCGTCAACGTTGCCGGAGCCATCAACAATCAGCGGGGATCGCTTGAGGCCAGCGGGCCGGTGCAGATTACGGGCGACAGCCTCGACAACCGCGCGGCGTCGCTCCTTTCGGCCAGCGAATCGCTGACGGTCAGTACCGCGCAGCGCCTCAATAACCAGGAAGGCCGTATTGCCGCCCGCAAAAACGTCACGCTGACCGCCGACGGACTGGATAATCAGAAGGGGACAGTGACCGCCGTCGAACAGACGCTGACGGTGAACGGCAGGCAGGACGTGGATAACAGCGACGGAACGCTGCAAAGCAGCGGCGATCTGCGGCTCGATACCCTCAGGCTGACCAACGCGCACGGAACCCTTCAGTCCACCGCCGGAGACGGACGGCTGACCATCGGCGGCCCGCTGGACAATCAGCAGGGCAGCATCGTCACCCACGGTGCGCTGACGCTGAACAGTGGCGATACCGATAACCGCAGCGGGACCCTGCTGGCGAATTCCATCGATCTGACCAGCCAGCAGTTAAACAACCAGGCGGGATTAATTCAGGGCAGCGACAGCCTGAGCATTGATACCCGGGGCAGGCAGCTCGACAACAGCGAAACGCACGGTGACAAAACCGGGCTGCGCAGCGGCGGCGCGCTGAACCTGACCACGGGCGAGTTGATTAACCAGAGCGGGCTGATTGCCGGCAAGCTGCTGACGCTGAATGCACAGGGCGTTAATAACCGGACGGGCGCGATCGACAGTGCCGGAGACAGTCATATCGTCACCGACAGACTGGACAACCAGAGTGGGGCGATCCAGTCCGGCGGCAATCTCAGCCTGAATACGCGCGGTGCTGAACTGCTTAACTCGCAGGGAAAACTGCTGGCCGACCATACTCTGACCCTCAGCAGCGGCAGTCTGGACAATCAGCAGGGCCTGATCCAGGGCGGCACGGGTCTGACATTGCAGGGCAGCCGCTTTGACAACCAGAACGGGAAGGCGCTTTCCGGCGCGGATCTGACGGCCAGCGTGGATTCGCTGAACAATACCAGTGGCCTGCTGTTTGCCACCGCGGATGCGCAGGTGATCGCGCGGCAGGCGGTGCAAAACCAGCAGGGGCTGATCAAGGCGGGTCAGCAACTGAACCTGAGCGCCAGCCAGATTGACAACCAGAATACCCGCAGCAGCGGACAGGGAATAGAGGCGCAGGATCTGACCCTGAGCGCCGCCAGCCTGAACAACCAGAACGGTGCCCTGCGGGCGGGTGATGCGCTCCAGGCCAGCATCCGCGAGCAGATCAGCAACCAGAACGGCCTGATCTCGTCACAGAACAGCCTGACCCTTGGTCAGCCGGATTCACGGCCAGCGCTTCACAACGGCGGCGGCGATATCGTTGCCAACGGTAACACCTGGCTCTGGCTCGGGCAGCTTGACGGTGGCGGCAGGGTAGTCAGCGGCGGCGATCTCAGCCTGGATATCACCTCAGCCTTCAACCAGAGCGGCACCCTGACTGCCAGTCACGATTTCACCCTCAATACCCACGGTAATGCACTGATCAACGGCGGTGGACTGAGCGCGGGTCACCAGCTGAACCTGAGTACCGGCCAGTTGAGTAATCAGCAGAGCGGTGACATCAATGCCGGAATAACCCACATCAGTGCTTCAGGCATCCTTAATCAGGGCGTGATCGACGGCGGTGATGTGCTGCTGCACGCCGACACGCTGCACAACACCGGAACAGGGCGACTCTACGGTGACCAGCTGGTGATTGATGCCCGGACGCTGCTCAATGATAAAACGGGAGAGACGGCGGCCACGATAGCGGCGCGCAACGACCTGAAAATCGCGACCAGCTGGCTGACCAATCAGGACCATGGCCTGATCTACAGTAACGGCGGGCTGAGCATTGGCGGCAGGCTTACCGATTCCGGGGAGCTGAGCGGCCATGCCTGGCAGGTTGAGAACCTGAGCGCCACGATCGAAGCCATGGGCGATCTGCGCATTGATGCCGCGAAGACGGAAAACCGCGACACCCATTTAACGGTCAGCCCCGATTTGAAAACCGTCTCCGTTACCCCGAATCTGCTGGAGGTTGAGCTCTGTACCGGAGAAAAATGGACGGAGGGCTGCGGCAGGACGAACGGCCAGCACTATCGTTTTAAAGGCCATCTGGAGAAATTTGATAAGGATGAGAGCAGCCCCGTAGCGTTTGACTTTGGCCCGGACGGGCGCAGCTACGCGCTGGATGAACAGGGCAACCGCGTCACCGTTGACGTCGATGGTAAGCCTCAGTATGTCTACCTCTGGCAGGACAGCGACAGGGATATCATCCGCTATAACCTGCCGGGCGTTTCCGGCGACGGGCGTCGATTCGACGTTTTCTCCTACACCCAGAGCGTTAAAGAGCAGGAGGTCACGGGCCAGGACAGCGCGGTGATCCGCAGCGGGGGCGGTTTGCTGCTGAACGGTGACCTGCACAATAAGGACAGCCAGGTGGTGGCCGGACAGGATCTGCTGATCAACGGCGGCGTTGATAACGATGAAACCACCGTCCGGCAGGTTATCAGTAAAGACGGCGTGGTCGTGCGGGCGGGTAAGCGCAAGGGCCACAAGCAGACCCACTATGAAGGACAGGGTGACTACCAGCCGCCGGTGCAGGAAACGGACCTCCCGCTGCATCTGACCGTCCAGCAACAGGGACAGGGAGCCGGCGACGGCCGGACGATCGCGCAGCGAGAACCGGCCACCGGCGGCGGGGAACAGGCAGCGGCACTGAACGGTTCGGCGGCGCTGGCGCAGCACGGACAGCAGACGCTGGTGACCGAGGTGGCACTGCCGCCCGGACCGTCGGCTGACACGCAGCTGAAACCGGTGTCGGACAGCCTCAGCGGGGGCAACGGCGCTTCAGAGGTGCCGGTGCAAAAAACCGCTGACGGGATGACGGACGTTACCCTCAGTGAGGCGGCTGCTCTGGCGGGCACCCCGGCGGGCAGTGCCGGTACCACACAGGACGGCGCGAAGATTGAAGGGGCGCAGAGCGGCCTGCCGGTTAAGGCTCCGGCGCAGGATAACTGGGTGCTGCGCAGCGTGACCGGCCCGGTGAAACTGCCGGACAACAGCCTGTTTGTGCTGCATCCCGGCTCAGACAGCCACTTTCTGGTCGAAACCGATCCGCGCTTTACCGACGCGAAACAGGCGCTGAGCAGCAGTGCCTTCTACAGCCAGGATCAGCTGCAAAAACGGCTGGGAGACGGCTACTATGAGCAGTGGCTGGTGCGGGATCAGGTGATGAAGACTACGGGGCAGCGCTGGCTTTCCGGCTTCAGCGATGATGAAAGCCAGTACCGGGCGCTGCTCAGCAGCGGCAAATCGTTCAGCGAACGCTTTCACATCGCGCCGGGCGTGGATCTCAGCCCGGCGCAGATGGCCGAGGTCACCAGCGATATGGTCCTGATGGTGAATCAGACGGTCACGCTGGCGGATGGCAGCACGCAGGTGGTCAGCGTGCCGAAGCTGTATGCCCGGGTGCAGCCCGGCGATCTGAAGGGCGGCGGTGCGCTGCTGGCGGGGAATAACGTCCGCGTTAACACCGCCGATAAGGTGCTGAACAGCGGCAGCATCAACGGGCGTGAGCTGACCTCCGTTTCGGCCGGGAGCCTGCTGAATACCGGCGATATCAGCGGCAACGTCACGCAGCTGGTGACCACCGGGGATATCGTTAACCGGGGCGGACAGCTGAAAGGCGGAGACCAGCTCGCCCTGCAGGCCGGGAATGATATTCTCAGCCTCACCGGCAGCGAGCAGCGGGGCAGCGAGAGCTGGCTGGGTCGCCAGGCGGGCATCAGCGTCACCCATGACGGCGGCGCACTCGCGCTGAACGCCGGCCATGATATTCAGCTGACGGCGAGCCTGGTCAGCAACCAGGGCCGCGACAGCACAACCCGCCTGACCGCGGGCAACGATATTATTCTGGATACGGCAAAAACCCGCCACGCCACCGACTACACCCGCAACAGCGAGAACTACGACCGCACGCAGGAGAGCCGGGAGATCGGCTCCACCATTGATGCCGCAGGCAGCCTGGTGATGCAGTCGGGGCATGACCTCAACCTGCGGGCCGCGGATGTGACGGCGGGCGGAGACGCCACGCTGCTGGCGGGCCATAATCTGAACCTGCAGAGCGGCGAGGAGACCTGGGATCAGTCCACCAGCGCGAAGTGGACAAAACATCACGCCCTGTCGAAGAGCACCACGAAGGTGCAGAGCGAGACGCATCAGAAGAGCGCGCTCAGCAGCACGGTGTCGGGCGACACGCTGAAGGTGATGGCGGGGAACGACCTGACCTCGGCGGGCAGCAATCTGCTGGGTACGCACGATGTCACCCTCAGCGCGGGCCATGATCTGACGCTGACCACCACCGCGGAGTCGGATCACTCGGCCTCGGTAGAGCAGAAGAAAAAGTCCGGCTTCAGCGGCACCGGGGGGC
>CAJYIY010000022.1 GCA_913775305.1 uncultured Erwinia sp.
CCCGTGCCGAGGCGGAAGCCGCTGCCCGCGCCGAAGCGGAAGCCGCTGCCCGTGCTGAAGCGGACGCCGCAGCCCGAGCCGAAGCGGAAGCCGCTGCCCGCGCCGAAGCGGAAGCCGCTGCCCGTGCTGAAGCGGAAGCCGCTGCCCGCGCCGAAGCGGAAGCCGCTGCCCGTGCTGAAGCGGAAGCCGCCGCCCGCGCCGAAGCGGAAGCTGCTGCCCATGCTGAAGCGGAAGCCGCTGCCGTAGAGCAGACACGCCCAACAAAGGAAGGCTTTTTTGCCCGTCTGAAGCGCAGCCTGGTGAAAACTCGCCAGAATCTTGGATCCGGCTTTATCGGCCTGTTTCGAGGCAAAAAGATTGATGATGATCTGTTTGAGGAGCTGGAAGAACAGCTGCTGATTGCCGATGTGGGGGTGGAAACGACCCGCCGCATTATTGGCAACCTGACCACACAGGCCAGCCGCAAGCAGCTACGCGATGCGGAGGCGCTGTACGGTCTGCTGAAAACTGAAATGGCGGGCATTTTGTCCACCGTTGAGGCCCCGCTGGATGTCAGTGGTAAAACGCCCTTCGTGATCCTGATGGTCGGTGTTAACGGCGTGTGTAAAACAACGACGATTGGCAAACTGGCGCGTCAGTTCCAGGCCGAGGGCAAATCGGTCATGCTGGCGGCGGGAGATACCTTCCGTGCCGCGGCGGTGGAACAGCTGCAGGTGTGGGGCCAGCGTAATAATATCCCGGTGGTGGCTCAGCATACCGGTGCGGATTCCGCCTCGGTTATCTTTGACGCTATCCAGGCGGCGAAGGCACGCGGTGTTGATGTGCTGATTGCCGATACCGCCGGTCGTCTGCAGAATAAATCGCACCTGATGGAAGAGCTGAAGAAAATCACCCGCGTGATGAAGAAGCTGGATGAGAATGCGCCGCATGAGGTTATGCTAACAATTGATGCCAGTACCGGACAGAATGCTATCAGCCAGACTAAACTGTTCCATGAGGCCGTTGGCCTGACGGGTATCACGCTGACCAAACTCGATGGAACGGCGAAAGGTGGGGTGATCTTCTCGGTGGCTGACCAGTTTAACATTCCTATTCGCTATATCGGCGTAGGCGAGAGTATTGAAGACCTGCGATCGTTTAAAGCTGACGATTTTATAGAGGCACTTTTTGCCCGAGAGGATTAATTTAGGATGATTCGCTTTGAAGAAGTCAGTAAGGCTTATCTCGGCGGTCGGCAAGCGCTGCAGGGGGTTGATTTTCATCTTCGCCCCGGCGAAATGGCGTTTCTGACCGGACATTCCGGGGCAGGGAAAAGCACCTTGCTGAAGCTGATTTGTGGCATTGAGCGCCCGAGTGCCGGGCATATCTGGTTCAGCGGCCACGATATCAGCCGTCTGAAAAGCCGTGAAGTACCGTTTCTGCGTCGCCAGATCGGCATGATATTCCAGGATCACCATTTACTGATGGATCGTTCAGTCTACGACAACGTCGCAATCCCATTGATTATCGCCGGAGCCAGCGGTGAAGATATTCGCCGCCGTGTGTCGGCTGCACTGGATAAAGTTGGCCTGCTCGACAAAGCGAAAAGCTTCCCCATCCAGCTTTCTGGTGGTGAGCAGCAGCGCGTGGGGATTGCTCGCGCGGTAGTCAACAAACCGGCGGTGCTGCTGGCAGATGAGCCGACCGGCAACCTTGATGAAGCACTGTCGGAAGATATCCTGCGTCTGTTTGAAGAGTTTAATCGCGTGGGCGTCACCGTGTTGATGGCCACTCACGATATGGGGCTGATTGCTCGCCGTAATTACCGCCTGATGACGCTGAACCAGGGCCGTCTGCACGGAGGTTATCGTGGTGAATAAACGTAACGCTCGCCCGGCATCGGCGAAAACGGCAAAGCCCAAAATGCCGTCGAAAAGTAAAGCGCTGAAGGGCGGCTGGCAGGAGCAGTGGCGCTATGCGATGCGCGGCTCGCTGTCTGAAATGTGGCGCCAGCCGCTGGCTACACTGCTGACGGTGATGGTGATTGCCATTTCGCTGACACTGCCGAGCGTCTGCTATATGGTGTGGAAAAACGTCAGCACCGCTGCGGATCAGTGGTATCCGGCACCGCAGCTCACTGTGTATCTCAGCAAAACGCTCGATGACGATGCGGCTGAAGGCGTGGTGGCGAAGCTGAAAGCCGAGGACGGTGTTGATAAAGTGAATTACCTGTCGCGTGAAGAGGCGCTGGGCGAGTTCCGTAACTGGTCCGGCTTCGGTGGCGCGATGGATATGCTGGAGCAAAATCCGCTGCCGGCGGTGGCAATTATCACCCCGAAGCTGAACTTCCAGAGTTCCGGTACCATGGACAGCCTGCGCGAACGGGTGTCGAAAGTGGAAGGCGTGGACGAAGTGAAAATGGATGACAGCTGGTTCGCGCGGCTGGCTGCGCTGACCGGGCTGGTCGGGCAGGTGGCGGCGATGATCGGCATCCTGATGATCGTTGCAGTCTTCCTGGTAATAGGCAATAGCGTACGCCTCAGCATCTTTGCCCGTCGCGATACGATTAATGTGCAAAAGCTGATTGGCGCGACCGATGGCTTCGTGCTGCGTCCATTCCTGTACGGTGGAGCGCTGCTGGGCTTTAGCGGTGCGCTGCTGTCGCTGGTGCTGTCCGGCGTACTGGTGATGCGCCTGGAGTCCGTTGTGGCCCAGGTGGCAACGGTATTTGGTACAACGTTTGTGCTGCACGGCATGACGTGGGATGAGAGCCTGCTGCTGCTGCTGATTGCGGCGATGATCGGCTGGATTGCCGCCTGGCTGGCGACCGTCCAACATTTACGCCGATTTACGCCTCAGTAACCCCTCTACACGTTTTTTTGATATAATCTTCCTCTGCCGCATACGCGTTTGCTGCAGAGGAAGTTCAAACGCATCACTTCCCACTGCCTGTCAGACATTCGCCAACGGCGTTAAGAACGTGTATAAATTATCCCTGTTTAAAATTGAACTTGTGGATAACTTTGACGTCTTATCTTTATAGAGATTGATTTTCGCACGGATTGCCTTGGATTTATCAAAGCAGTTCGCGTAGGGTATCAGCGTCATGTCTGATGCAGTCACGATGCTAAACACTGAGAGGGTTGAATGACCAAAGAAATGCAAACTTTAGCTATTGCTCCTTTAGGCAACCTGGATTCCTATATCCGGGCGGCTAATGCCTGGCCTATGCTGACGGCAGAAGAGGAAAAAGCGTTGGCTGAACGGCTGCATTACCAGGGCGATCTGGAAGCAGCGAAGACGCTGATCCTGTCCCACCTGCGCTTTGTTGTTCATGTTGCACGTAACTATTCTGGTTACGGCCTGCCGCAGGCAGACCTGATTCAGGAAGGCAATATCGGCCTGATGAAAGCCGTTCGCCGTTTTAATCCGGAAGTGGGTGTGCGTCTGGTTTCCTTCGCCGTTCACTGGATTAAAGCTGAGATTCACGAATACGTGCTGCGCAACTGGCGTATTGTGAAAGTGGCCACTACGAAAGCTCAACGTAAGCTGTTCTTTAATCTGCGTAAAGCCAAGCAGCGTCTGGGTTGGTTTAACCAGGACGAAGTGGAAATGGTTGCACGTGAGCTGGGCGTAAGCAGCAAAGACGTCCGCGAAATGGAATCCCGCATGGCCGCGCAGGACATGACCTTTGACCCTACGCCGGAAGAGGATGGCGATGGCCGTTCGATGGCTCCGATGCTCTACCTGCAGGATAAGTCTTCTGACTTCGCCAACGGCATTGAGGAAGATAACTGGGAAGATCACGCTGCCGACAAGCTGTCTGACGCGATGCAGGGGCTGGACGAACGCAGCCAGCATATTATCCGCGCGCGCTGGCTGGACGACGAGAATAAAACCACGCTGCAGGAGCTGGCCGATCGCTACGGCGTTTCCGCAGAGCGCGTGCGTCAGTTGGAAAAGAACGCCATGAAGAAACTGCGTATGGCGATTGAAGCCTGACCGGTCGCCCCGCCTCCGGCTTGCCGGAGAAGTAAAAACACCGCCTTCATGGCGGTGTTTTTGTTTATGTCATCGACCGCCACAGCGCTGGCTTTCTGATTATGCGGAGCATAAGATAAAATCATTAATTTTTCTCAACTACCCGCAATTTTGTTCCAGGTTCAGGATGATAATGGAGACAAATGAATGAAAGACGTTAAAGCGCCTGAAGAGCAGGCCATAATGCACCATCTGGGCGAATTTGGCGGCCTGGAAATGCTGGAGGCAAGGTACTACCGCCGTTGTTTCCCACGGCACGTGCATGAAACGTTCTGTATTGGTGTGATTGAAGAAGGCGCCCAGCGCTTCTGGCGCAGCGGCGGAGATCATGTTGCGCCCGCAGGCGACATCATTCTGGTGAATGCTGATGAAGTCCATACCGGCTGTTCGGAAGTGGCGAACGGCTGGGCCTATCGCGCCATCTATCCGCGGCCAGGGCTGCTGCGCCAGCTCACCCGCGATCTGAAATATGAGCAAGGGAGCGTTCCGTGGTTCCCCGAAGCGGTGGTGCACGATCCGGGTCTGTCAGCCCAGCTGCGTCTGGTGTTTACTATGCTGCCCGTTGAGGGTAACAGCCTGCTCAAAGAGTCCCTGCTGTTGACGGCCATCTCCTGGCTGATCGTGCGCCACGGCCGCAGCCCGGTCACCCCTGGCCGGCTACTCTGTTCTGATTCATCGATCCTTCCGATCAGGGATTTAATGGTGGACTGTCCGGAGCAAAACTGGACGCTGAAGCAGCTGTCCGATTTGGCACAGCTGAGCCCGTGGCACTTTCTGCGGCAGTTTAAACAGGTTGTGGGAATGCCTCCGCACGGCTGGCTGATTCAGGCCCGGCTGCGTAAAGCGCGCGAGCTGTTGATCGGTGGCGAAACCATTCTTTCCACTGCAGCGCGATGCGGGTTTTCAGATCAGAGCCACTTTACCCGTCATTTTAAAAACTCAATGGGTGTCACACCGGGAGAGTTTATCCGTACATTACGCCATCCTTCCTTCTGATTTTTGCCATTTTCCCTCCGCAATTTCGTTCAATATTTTTGTTAGATGAATCATTAATCTGGCCGTACTGTTTATGAAGCGGGGATGGCTGGGAGTAATGGAAAAGCTGTTAAAGAGGCAAGGTAAGGATGCACGGAGCCCGAGCGGATTTCTGACCGGTGTGATTAACATGCTGCCGCTCTGCCTTTCAGTGATCCCCTGGGGAATTTTGGCTGGATCGATGGCGGTTCAGGCGGGGCTAACGCTACCGCAAAGTATCGGTATGTCGGCGATTATTTTCGCCGGTGCCGCGCAGCTGGTGACGCTGGGTTTACTTCTCTCGGGAGCCAGCATCCCGACCATCATTATTTCCGTGTTCTTTATTACCTCCCAGCATTTTCTCTACGGCTTAACCTTTCGTGAAACAGTGTCCGTCCTGCAGGCCCGCTATCGCTTGCCTGTCGGCTTTTTGCTGACCGACGAACTGTTTGCGCTCGGCTGCGCGCGAAAACAACGTGACAAGTTAACGCCGGGCTACTTAATCGGTGCCGGGCTTACCTTCTATTTCAGCTGGAATATTTTCAGCCTGTTGGGCATTTTTATGGCCTACGCCATACCCGATCTGAGCCGTTATCATCTTGATTTTTCAATCGTCGCAACCTTTATCACCATCGTGGTGCCAATGATCAAAAATCTCAGCGTGCTTTGCGGCGTCGTGGCTTCTCTGGTGCTGTCGATGGTGTTTAGCCTGTTTCATATTGAGGGGGCTGTCGTCATCGCGGGTATCGGCGGAATGTTTATTTCAGTTATCACCTCGCGCCTGGCAGGGGGAGCATAATGGACTGGGTACTTCTTTTTACTCTCGCTGCGGTGGTGTTTTTTAACCGCTATATTTTTCTGGAACCGGCTGTGCCAGTACGACTGCCGGGCATTATCCGCGACGCGCTGAAATATTCGGCACCCTGCCTGCTGACGGCAATATGCGGGCCGATTATTTTGCTTAATAACGGCGAGTTACGTGAGCTGACAACTAACCCTTACCTGTATGGATCTCTTGCTGGCGTGCTGATTGCTCTCTGGGTTCGACATATGATTGTGTCAGTTCTGCTTTGCCTTTCAGTATTTTATCTGATTTGTTGGATGATATAATGAAACAAAAACAACGGATGTTTACCAGCGGAGAGCGTTCTGCTGCCATTAGAAATTCATACCTTATTTTACCTTTCTCCGGCGTATGGACCTGGCTTACCGGCAACGATATTGCACAGCGCCCGCCGCTCTGGCGTTCCAGTTCCATTGAATCAACGGCCTGGGCGCTGCTGTGGACTCTCGCGGGCAGCACAATGACCACACTGGCCTGTTTCAGCAGCCTGTCTTTTCCACTGCGGACCGTGCTCTATGCGATCGGCGTGCTGTTTGCTGCCTCCGGTGCCAGGTACGTCGTCGCCACGATTATTCACATGGCGTACACGGACACCTGTTTAAAAGCCGGTTAGCTAACCGGATACTCTGCGAGATTTTATCGACGATTTTTGTGGTACAGCCCTACGATTCCTATCGCCAGTTTCATGTTTACGAACATCACGGCGCCGCCTTTTCGACCTTTGACGATCGTGATTTAGCGGCTATTTATCAGTTGGGATTTAAGCTGGGGAAAACGGTGGCGCAGCTTTATCTCAATCTGCTTCTGACGCTGTTCAGCCCGCGCTTTCAACTGACGTTCATCTATGGCCGTCTGAAGTCTAACCTGGTGGAGTTACCCGCCTGGCGCAGGCTGATGACCTTCTGCTGGTGGGGCGTGCTGGTATGACTGGCGGTGGCCTTTGGCGGTCTTTTCTTCCTGCTGAATGTGGCGCTCCCCTATGTGATTGTTTATCAGATCGCGTCACTGCTGCACCTTCTGACCGAACACACCTGGTGTATGCGTCAGCAGGGGGAGAGCGTACGCGACAGCCATATTAAAAACTGTCTGGGAAGATTTTGCGGCAGCGCCTGTCCGCCCGCGTGCTCGCTACGCTACGGCGCGCAGTGGCTGAGCTGGTGCATTGCTTATCTGTTCTTTCATTTGCCATGCCGGATGCTGATCGTACAGGGTTCGCTGGTTTGCCATGACTGGCACCACCGTTTTGGCAGTGTCCACCAGTGGTATGACTACGCCCAGTTGCGTGAACAGCAGGTGGTAAAGCTGATGGCGGAAGGTCGGAACGATTATGTTGATATCTGGGGGCTTAACTACGCGCTGCACTATGTTTTTATCCGATTAAGCGCGATGGATGAGGTGAAAACTGAAAATCTTAGATATCGGCTTAGCTGATGAATCCCGAACAACTGCATAATCCGCTCTGGCAGGAGATGGCGCCGGAAGATGTCCGGCGGTTTTCGAACCTGCTTCATCCTCACGCGGAGAGTGAAAAGGATCTTCCCGTGCCGGATAAGCAGGTCAGTCCCTCGCCAGAGGCGTGATCCTCATGTTTTCCCTGATGTTGATCTACTTTGGGCCCCGGAAGCGCTCTTTTTTAATCCTTAACCCATTCGTTGCCGCGCGCGGTAAAGCCCCCCGCCTGCATAAATGAGGTCACAATGGCCGCCTCCGACGTCCCGTCACTGGCCATCGTCCAGCGGGCGATCTGCGGGTTCTGTGTCAACGTATCCTCCAGCAGGTACAGTCCAACGCCGCGTCGGCGCGTCACGTCCCGCACCACCAGCTGCGACAGCCTGCCCTCATCACCGCTAATCACCAGTTTGACTGCTGCCAGCAGTCGATCGTTAAACCGTGCGACGTACAGCTGATGCTGCTCATCAAGCAGCTGTGCCAACTCGTGGCTGTTGGCCTGCGGCCAGATTTTTTGCAGGTCGCGGTGGTCCTGCGGTGAAAAATGTTGCAGGCGAATGATGGTTAGTTTCATTGTAAAAACCCGTCTGTCAGAAAGGCATATTGTAGCGAAGTTGACCATACTAAAGCGTGGAAGTTTTCTGTACAAAAACGAGGCGTTCTGTTTCTGATATAAACAATCTGCCGAGTAAATCATTATTTGGTTAGCAATTACCCAGCATAAACCGCTGCAATACTGTCTGAAAGGTAACCGTTAATGCCAGCTTATTATACTGTCGTAACCGCGATTTACTGAATATGTCAGTTGATTTACAGCAGAATATTCCTGTTTAATAAACTGAAAATTAACGTCTTTATACCAAAAAAATGCTGCATTAATCCCTAAGCCTTTATTAGTTAAGCGATTAGGAAAAATGACGGCAGGAAATCGCCAAATCACAACAGATGGGGAAGTTCGGATGAAAATCAGTAAAGGTAGTGCGTTTCTGGCGGGCTGCGTAGCTCTGGCAATGAGCCACGCTGCGGTAGCAAAAGACATCAAAGTGGCTATCGTGGGTGCGATGTCCGGTCCGGTGGCGCAGTATGGCGACATGGAGTTTACCGGTGCCAAACAGGCGATCGCAGACATCAATGCCAAAGGCGGTGTGAACGGGAATAAACTGGTCGGCGTCGAGTATGATGATGCCTGCGACCCAAAACAGGCCGTTGCGGTAGCCAACAAAGTGATCAACGACGGTATCCGTTACGTTATCGGCCACCTGTGCTCGTCCTCTACCCAGCCCGCTTCTGATATCTATGAAGATGAAGGCGTGCTGATGATCACCCCAGCTGCTACCGCGCCGGAGCTGACCAGCCGCGGTTACAAACTGGTGATGCGCACTACCGGTCTGGATTCGGATCAGGGTCCAACCGCCGCGAAATATATCCTCAACGAAATCAAACCGCAGCGTATCGCCGTGATTCACGATAAGCAGCAGTACGGTGAAGGCCTGGCGCGTTCCGTTCAGGACAGCCTGAAAAAATCCGGTGGCAATGTCGTGATGTTTGAAGGCGTGACCGCTGGTGATAAAGACTTCTCTACGCTGGTAGCCCGACTGAAGAAAGAGAACATCGACTTTGTTTACTTCGGCGGTTACTACCCGGAAATGGGCCAGATCCTGCGCCAGGCGCGTGCGGCAGGTCTGAAAACTCAGTTTATGGGGCCGGAAGGGGTAGGCAACTCCTCACTGTCTAATATTGCCGGTGCGGCATCAGAAGGCATGCTGGTTACCTTGCCTAAACGTTACGACCAGGTAGCGGCTAACCAGCCCATCGTTGATGCGCTGAAAGCCAAAAAACTGGATCCAACCGGTCCGTTCGTCTGGACAACCTATGCTGCGCTACAGTCACTGAGCACGGGTATGGAGCGCAGCAAAAGCGAAGAGCCAGAAGAGATCGTGAAGAACCTGAAAGGCGGCGCGGCAGTGCCAACCGTGATGGGCGATCTTAGCTGGGACGAGAAAGGCGATTTGAAAGGCTTCGAATTCGGCGTTTTCAAATGGCATGCTGATGGCTCTTCCACGGCGGTTAAGTAAATCTGTCTGCGGGCCTGGCGCGCCAGGCCCCTGCGGTAAGATGAGCATTCCCCGTAGGGGTCGGGCCAGCCCGGCCCTTTGTTGTATCCATCCTTCTGCCCTGCCTGCGCAGAGGGAATCGTAAGGTATTCAGGTATGTCCGAGCAGTTTCTCTATTTCCTGCAGCAAATGTTCAACGGTGTGACGTTGGGCAGCACCTATGCGCTGATCGCCATTGGGTACACCATGGTGTATGGCATCATCGGCATGATTAACTTTGCCCATGGCGAAGTTTATATGATCGGCAGCTACGTCTCGTTTATTGTCATCGCCGCGCTGATGATGATGGGGATTGATGCCAGCTGGTTACTGATTGGCTGCGGCTTTGTGGTGGCAATCGTGATTGCCAGCTGCTACGGCTGGAGCATTGAGCGCGTAGCCTACAAGCCGGTACGATCTTCTAAGCGCCTGATCGCCCTGATCTCGGCGATCGGGATGTCAATCTTCCTGCAAAACTACGTCAGCCTGACCCAGGGCTCACGCGACCTCGCGCTGCCAAGTCTGGTGACCGGGCAGTGGACGCTGGGCGAAAGCAATGGCTTTGCCGCCACGATTTCCACCATGCAGATTGTTATCTGGGCGGTGACTTTCCTCGCCATGCTGGCGCTGACGCTGTTTATTCGCTACTCGCGCATGGGCCGCGCCTGCCGGGCCTGTGCTGAAGATCTGAAGATGGCCAGCCTGCTGGGCATCAATACCGACCGCGTCATCTCGTTGACCTTTGTGATTGGCGCGGCGATGGCGGCAGTGGCGGGCGTACTGCTGGGTCAGTTCTACGGCGTGATTAATCCCTATATTGGCTTTATGGCCGGGATGAAGGCCTTCACCGCCGCGGTACTGGGCGGTATCGGCAGTATTCCAGGGGCGATGCTGGGTGGGCTGATCCTCGGCATTGCCGAGGCGCTGACTTCAGCCTATCTGAGTACGGAGTATAAAGATGTGGTGTCATTTGCGCTGCTGATCGTGGTGCTGCTGGTGATGCCAACCGGTATTCTGGGCCGTCCGGAGGTTGAGAAAGTATGAAAAGGCTTAACCTGCTGAATGCGCTCGTCTCCTCCCTGATGCTGCTGGTGCTGGCCGCATTCTTTATGGGTCTGCGGCTTAATCTCGACGGCACGCATCTGGTGGTCAACAACGCCGGAGACGTGCGCTGGAACTGGATCGCCGTCGGCTGTGGCGTGGTGTTTATCTTCCAGATGCTGCGCCCGCTGGTGCAAAGCGGCCTGAAAAAAGTGTCCGGCCCTTCGCTGGTACTGCCCGGTATTGACGGCTCAACGCCAAAGCAGAAGCTGTTGCTGCTGGCACTGATTGTTGCAGCGGCGGTCTGGCCGTTTATCGTATCTCGCGGGACGGTGGATATCGCCACGCTGACGCTGATCTACGTGATGCTCGGGCTGGGACTGAATGTGGTGGTCGGGCTTTCCGGTCTGCTGGTGCTGGGCTACGGCGGCTTTTACGCCATCGGTGCCTACACCTTTGCCTTGCTGAATCACTATTACGGCCTGAGTTTCTGGCAGTCGTTGCCGCTGGCGGGTATGGTCGCTGCCGGATTTGGCCTGCTGCTGGGCTTCCCGGTGCTGCGCCTGCGTGGTGACTATCTGGCGATTGTTACGCTTGGCTTCGGCGAGATCGTGCGTATTCTGCTGCTGAATAATACCGAACTGACCGGCGGCCCGAACGGCATCAGCCAGATCCCGAAACCAACCTTCTTCGGTCTGGAGTTCAACCGCAGCGTGCGCGACGGCGGCTGGGATACCTTCCATCACTTCTTCGGCCTGAAATACGACCCGAGTGACCGTATTATTTTCCTGTATATGGTAGCGCTGCTGCTGGTGGTGATAACCCTGTTCGTGATCAACCGCCTGCTGCGTATGCCGCTGGGCCGCGCGTGGGAAGCGCTGCGCGAAGACGAAATTGCCTGCCGTTCGCTGGGCCTGAGCCCGACGCGCATCAAGCTGACCGCGTTTACCATCAGCGCCGCGTTTGCCGGTTTCGCCGGCTGCCTGTTTGCTGCACGGCAGGGCTTTGTCAGCCCGGAATCCTTCACCTTTGCCGAATCTGCTTTTGTACTGGCGATCGTGGTACTGGGCGGAATGGGTTCGCAGTTTGCGGTCATTCTCGCGGCGATACTGCTGGTGGTTTCCCGTGAACTGATGCGTGACCTGAACGAGTACAGCATGCTGGTACTGGGTGGATTGATGGTATTGATGATGATCTGGCGTCCGCAGGGGCTGCTGCCGATGAAGCGTCCGCACCTGAAGTTGAAAAATGCGGAAAAAGGAGAGCAGGCATGAGCCAGCCTTTGTTAACAGTCAATGGCCTGATGATGCGCTTTGGCGGCCTGCTGGCGGTCAACAACGTTGAACTGGAACTGCGCCAGCAGGAGATCGTCTCGCTTATCGGCCCGAACGGGGCGGGCAAAACCACGGTGTTCAACTGCCTGACCGGTTTCTATAAGCCAACCAGCGGCTCGATTATGCTGGGTGATAAGCAGCTGGCGGGAATGCCCGGCCAGCAGATTGCACGTATGGGCGTGGTGCGTACCTTTCAGCACGTGCGGCTGTTCCGCGAAATGACGGTGATTGAAAACCTGCTGGTGGCACAGCATCAGCATCTGAAAAGCGGCGTCTTTTCCGGTCTGTTGAAAACGCCTGCCTTCCGTCGTGCGGAGAGCGACGCGCTGGATCGCGCCGCCACCTGGCTGAAGCGCGTCGGTCTGCTGGAGCTGGCTAACCGTCAGGCGGGTAACCTCGCCTACGGCCAGCAGCGCCGTCTGGAAATCGCCCGCTGTATGGTGACGCGCCCGGAAATTCTGATGCTGGATGAACCGGCGGCAGGGCTTAACCCGAGAGAAACTCACGAGCTGGATGAGCTGATCGCAGAACTGCGCGGCGAACATCGGGTCTCGGTACTGTTGATTGAACACGATATGAAACTGGTAATGGGTATTTCTGACCGCATTTACGTGGTGAACCAGGGCACGCCGTTGGCAAACGGCACGCCGGACGAAATCCGCAACAATCCGGATGTGATCCGTGCTTACCTCGGGGAGGCATAAGATGACTCAACCCATGCTCTCTCTGAATAATATCAGTGCGCACTATGGAAAAATTCAGGCTCTGCACAACGTCAGCCTGCATATCAATCAGGGGGAGATTGTGACTCTGATTGGTGCCAACGGTGCGGGTAAAACCACCATTCTTGGCACCCTGTGCGGTGACCCCCGCGCCACGCAGGGCACCATCGTCTTCGACGGTAAAGATATTACCGACTGGCAGACCGCACGCATTATGCGTGAGGCTATCGCCATCGTTCCGGAAGGCCGGCGGGTATTTTCCCGCATGACGGTGGAAGAGAACCTGGCGATGGGCGGTTTCTTTGCCGAGCGTCAGCAGTATCAGCAGCGTATTCAGCGCGTGTACGAGCTGTTCCCGCGTCTGTGGGAACGCCGTATTCAGCGTGCCGGTACGATGTCCGGCGGCGAGCAGCAGATGCTGGCGATTGGCCGTGCGTTGATGAGCCAGCCGCGCCTGCTGCTGCTTGATGAACCCTCGCTGGGTCTGGCACCGATTATCATCCAGCAGATTTTCGACACCATTGAGCAGTTGCGTAAAGAGGGAATGACGATTTTCCTCGTTGAGCAGAATGCTAATCAGGCGCTCAAGCTGGCGGATCGCGGCTACGTGCTCGAAAACGGTCATGTTGTGCTCGAAGACACGGGTGATGCGCTGCTGGCCAATGAGGCGGTCAGAAGCGCCTACCTCGGCGGATAATGATTCAGGGCAGCCCTTGCGGCTGCCCTTATTGGTGTCGAACGTGCGGTTAACTGTGCGTTAAATCTGTGATCGTCTTCTCTTTGTTCATTTTCAAGTTGTTACGGCCCTCTCAATTCTGCCGTCACGTTTCGAAATTCCCACCATTCGCCTGTAACATTTCCGTCACATCACTATTATTAATCTGTCATCCAGGCGTGGCATGTTACTTGCCGACTCACACAGTGCGCGAATACGCGCATCATTAACACGGGCACAGGAAACCGATATGTCATCTACCGCACTCCGCCGTACCGCTCTCAGCATGTTATTGGGACTGACCTTCAGCGGCAGCGCGCTGGCCGCTACCGAAATTCCGTTCTGGCACTCGATGGAAGGCGAGCTGGGCGTGGAGGTTGACTCACTGGCGAAGCGTTTTAACGAGTCCCATCCCGATTATAAAATCGTGCCGACCTACAAAGGTAATTACGAACAGAGCCTGGCGGCGGGGATTGCTGCCGTGCGCACCGGAAAAGCCCCCGCGATTCTGCAGGTTTATGAAGTGGGTACGGCGACAATGATGGCCTCTAAAGCTATCGTCCCGGTTAATGACGTATTCAAAAAAGCCGGTATCACGATGGACGCCAGTCAGTTCGTGCCCGCCGTTGCCGGTTACTACAGCGACTCAAAAGGTGAGCTGATCTCCCAGCCGTTTAACAGCTCAACGCCGGTGCTGTACTACAATAAAGACGCCTTTAAAAAAGCCGGTCTCAACCCGGATCAGCCGCCCAAAACCTGGCAGGAGCTGGCGAAGGATACCGACGCGCTGCGCAAGGCCGGCATGTCATGCGGTTACGCCAGCGGCTGGCAGGGATGGATCCAGATTGAAAACTTCAGCGCCTGGCATGGCTTGCCGGTGGCCACCCGCAACAACGGCTTCGACGGTACTGATGCGGTGCTGGAATTCAACAAGCCGGTGCAGGTACGCCACATCCAGCTGCTGGAAGATCTGAATAAGAAGGGGGATTTCACCTACTTTGGCCGCAAGGATGAATCGACCTCCAAGTTCTATAACGGCGACTGCGCCATCACCACTGCTTCTTCCGGTTCGCTGGCCGATATTCGCAAATATGCCCGGTTTAACTTCGGCGTGGGCATGATGCCGTACGATGAAACCGTCCCGAACGCGCCACAGAACGCCATTATCGGCGGTGCCAGCCTGTGGGTGATGAAAGGGAAAGACGATGCCACTTATAAAGGCGTCGCCGAGTTTATGCAGTTCCTGGCTAAGCCAGAAATCGCTGCGGAATGGCACCAGAAAACCGGTTATCTGCCGATCACCACGGCGGCTTACGAGCTGACCAAACAGCAGGGTTTCTATGACAAGAATCCGGGCGCGGATATCGCAACCCGCCAGATGCTGAACAAAGACCCGCTGCCGTTCACCAAAGGCATGCGCCTGGGCAACATGCCGCAGATCCGTACCATCGTGGATGAAGAGCTGGAAGGCGTCTGGACCGGTAAGCAGACTCCTCAGGCGGCCCTGGATAAGGCCGTGAAGCGGGGTAACGAACTGCTGCGTCGTTTCGAACAGCAGACGAAGTAACCGCTGCAGGTGCAACTCGCCGTTCGCCTGCGGGTCGGACGGCGTTTTGCCAGCACGGACGCCTTACCGATTGCTCCCGCCGGGCGATCGGTAAGGCGCCCGTTAATACCGACCCCGTTCCGCACGAGATAACCGACTATGGCTCAGCCCCGTCCCGTCTTTCGCAATCGTTTCTTGCCCTATCTGCTGCTGCTGCCACAGCTGGTGATTACCGCGATTTTCTTTATCTGGCCAGCCGGTGAAGCGCTCTGGTACTCACTGCAAAGCATCGATCCGTTTGGGATATCCAGCACCTTTGTTGGCATGGAGAACTTCAGGCGGCTGTTCAGCGATGGCCTGTACTTAGAGTCATTCTGGACGACGATTAAATTCAGCGGGCTGGTGACGGTATTCGGCATGGGGCTGTCGCTGCTGCTGGCGGCGCTGGTTGACTATGTTATCCGTCTGAAAAAAACTTATCAGACGCTGCTGCTGCTGCCCTATGCGGTGGCACCGGTGGTGGCGGCAGTGCTGTGGATGTTTCTGTTTAACCCCGGACTGGGGCTGTTCAGCCACCTGCTGAATCTGTGGGGCTACAACTGGAACTACGCGCAGAACAGCGGTCAGGCGATGTTCCTGATCGTGCTGGCCTCCATCTGGCAGCAGATGAGCTACAACTTTCTGTTTTTCTTCGCGGCATTGCAGTCGATCCCGAAATCACTGGTTGAGGCGGCAGCGATTGATGGTGCAGGCCCGGTCAGGCGCTTCTTCTCGCTGTCGCTGCCGCTGATTACGCCAGTGAGCTTTTTCCTGCTGGTGGTGAATCTGGTCTATGCCTTCTTCGATACCTTCCCGGTGATTGACGCGGCAACCGGCGGTGGCCCGGTACAGGCCACTACTACGCTGATTTATAAAATTTACCGTGAAGGATTTGCCGGGCTGGATCTCTCTTCCTCTGCCGCGCAGTCGGTGGTGCTGATGCTGCTGGTGATCATGCTGACGGTGATTCAGTTCCGCTTTGTTGAGCGTAAGGTGCGTTACCAATGATAGAAAATCGTCGCGGGCTGGATATCTTCAGTCATACTCTGCTGATCCTCGGTATTCTGACCATCCTCTTCCCGCTGTATGTGGCTTTTGTGGCCGCCACGCTGGATAACACCGCCGTGTATCAGGTGCCGATGACGCTCATCCCCGGTTCCCACCTGTGGGAGAACGTCAGCAATATCTGGGTGCGCGGGGTGAACGGCAGCGGCCCGGCATTCAGCCTGATGCTGATGAACAGCCTGTTTATGGCACTGGCGATCACTCTCGGCAAAATCAGCGTGTCCATTCTCTCGGCGTTTGCGCTGGTGTGGTTCCGCTTTCCGCTGCGTGGTCTGTTTTTCTGGATGATTTTCATCACCCTGATGCTGCCGGTGGAAGTCCGTATCTTCCCAACGGTGCAGGTGATTGCCGATCTGAATATGCTCGACAGCTACAGCGGCCTGACGCTGCCGCTGATGGCATCGGCCACCGCTACTTTCCTGTTCCGTCAGTTCTTTATGTCAATGCCGGATGAACTGATGGAAGCGGCGCGCATCGATGGCGCCAGCCCGATGCGCTTCTTCCGCGACATTGTATTACCCCTGTCGAAAACCAATCTGGCGGCATTGTTTGTTATCACGTTTATCTACGGCTGGAATCAGTATCTGTGGCCGCTGCTGATCGTCAACGATGCCTCAATGGGGACCGCAGTGGCGGGGATAAAAAGCATGATCTCCACCAGCGGTTCGCCAACGCAGTGGAATGAAGTGATGGCGGCGATGCTGTTAACCCTGATCCCACCGATGGTGATCGTCTTAGTGATGCAGCGTGCGTTCGTGCGCGGTCTGGTAGAAAGTGAGAAATAACTTATGGCTGGTGTAAGACTTCAGGCAGTAACCAAATCCTACGACGGGAAAAACCAGATCATTCAACCGCTGGACGTCACCGTTCAGGATGGCGAGTTTATGGTGATGGTTGGGCCGTCCGGCTGCGGCAAATCTACTCTGCTACGGATGGTTGCCGGATTGGAACGCGTGACCAGCGGCGATATCTACATTGATTCCCGGCGCGTGACCGAGGAAGAACCAAAAGATCGCGGCATTGCAATGGTGTTCCAGAACTATGCGCTCTATCCGCACATGAGCGTGGAAGAGAATATGGCCTGGGGGCTGAAAATTCGCGGCATGGGCAAAGAGCAGATTCGGCAGCGGGTGCTGGAAGCGGCACGCAGCCTGGAGCTGGATGGGCTGCTAAAGCGCCGTCCGCGCGAGCTTTCCGGTGGCCAGCGCCAGCGCGTGGCGATGGGGCGCGCCATTGTCCGCGAACCGGCGGTATTTCTTTTTGATGAGCCGCTGTCTAACCTTGATGCCCGCCTGCGCGTGCAGATGCGCCTGGAACTGCAACAGCTGCATCGCCGTCTGCAAACCACCAGCCTGTACGTGACTCACGATCAGGTGGAGGCGATGACCCTGGCCCAGCGGGTGATGGTGATGAATAAAGGCGTGCTGGAACAGCTGGGCACGCCTGCCGAAATTTACGAGAGACCTGCCACGCGCTTTGTCGCCGGTTTTATTGGCGCCCCGGCGATGAACCTGCTGGACGGGCAGTTCAGCGCTGAGGGTTCACGCTTTAGCCTGGATGCGCATTTTGCCTTACCGGTGAGTGCGCCGCAGGCGAACCTTGCCGGGCGGGCGTTGACGATGGGCATTCGTCCGGAGCATATTGAGCTGTCTTCTGCCGAAGCCGGAGGTATTCCGCTGGTGGTAGAGACACTGGAAATGCTGGGAGCAGATAACCTTGCACACGGCAAATGGGGCCAGCACAAGCTGGTGGTGCGCCTGCCGCACTCGCTGCGTCCTGACGCGGGCAGCACCCTGTGGCTGCACCTGCCGCCGCAGTCGCTGCACTTCTTTGATCACAACGGACAACGTACAGAATGACTTATTGTGCCTGGCCCTACCCGCCGATCGTTGCGCATCGCGGCGGCGGCAAACTGGCCCCGGAAAACACCCTCGCGGCTATCGATCTGGGTGCCCGCCTGGGCCATCGGATGATCGAATTTGACGCTAAACTGTCGCAGGACGGCGAAATTTTCCTGCTACATGACGATACCCTCGACCGCACCAGCAACGGCTGGGGCGTGGCCGGACAGCTGCCGTGGGATAAACTCGTACAGCTGGATGCCGGGGGCTGGTTTGGCAAAACCTTCGACGGTGAACGCCTGCCGCTGCTGGCGCAGGTGGCGGAACGCTGCCGCCAGCACCGGCTGATGGCGAATATCGAAATCAAACCCACCACCGGCCTTGAGGTCGAAACCGGACGGACAGTGGCGCTGGCCGCGCGCGATCTGTGGCAGGATCAGGTCGCTCCGCTGCTCTCCTCATTCTCTTACGAAGCGCTGGAGGCGGCGCAGAAAGCGGTGCCGGAGCTGCCGCGCGGTTTACTGCTTGATGAGTGGGATAATCACTGGCGCCAGCTTACCGATGCGCTGGGATGCCTTTCCATCCACCTGAATCACCGGCTGCTGGATAAACAGCGCACTGCCGAGCTGAAGCAGGCCGGACTGCGCATTCTGGTCTACACGGTCAACGATCCTGAGCGGGCACGTCAGCTGTTGCAGTGGGGTGTGGATGCGATTTGTACCGACCGCATTGACGTTATCGGGCCGGATTTCGCTGAAAGTGGTCGCTAACGCCCGCGGCCGCGGACTGGCGTTTGAGAACAGCCTGCGCCAGGTGGGTCCTGATTGAGGGGGCTTTTTTATCCGGTCTGCCATCACCAGTAGCCCTGCCGGTTATCCGGCAGGGCTAAACGTGGGTGAGACGGGGTGGTATGCCGCTGAACTTAGTTGGACGGCATGGTGTTATTGCTGTGGCCCGGCTGATTGTTTAACGTGCGCTGTGACGCACTGTCGCGCTGCTCCTGAATTTTACGCTGCAAGTCCTGCTGCTGACGCTGCTGATCCTGCTGAAGCTTCAGGCTCTGCTCAGATTGCCGGGTCTGCATTTGCTGCTGCATGCGCTGCGTGCTGGGATTATAGCCCGGCTGATTTGGGTTATTGTTGTTGTTTAACATATTTGCCATACCGCTCAGAGGCAGCAGAGCGGCAAGCATAACTAACACTTTCGTTTTCATGGGTGTTACTCCTCCGTGTTACTTACCTGATTTTACGCCAGCTACAGCGTTCTGAGGCCAGGAGTGCTCCTGATTTCGCACAAAGTTCGCGAACCTGCCGTTTTTGTGCATATTTATCAATGGCAAACATAACGTAAATAAACTTAAAGGATGTAACAATGATGACACAAGGTAAGGTGAAGCGGCTGTCGTGGTCGCTGTTGGCCGGGCTGCTGGTCTGGCAGGGTGCGGGAGCCGCGCCAACCGACACGCCCTCAGCACAAAGTGCTCCGGCAGCAGCGCCGGTTTCCTATGGTGTAGGCGCGGATACCTTCCATCCGGTGAAGGCAGCGCATGGCATGGTGGCCTCAGTGGACGCCACCGCCACGGCGGTCGGCGTGAAGATCCTTGAGCAGGGCGGCAATGCAGTGGATGCAGCGGTGGCCGTCGGCTATGCGCTGGCCGTGACTCACCCGCAGGCGGGGAACCTGGGTGGCGGCGGTTTTATGCTGTTGCGCACCGCCTCTGGCAATACCACCGCGATCGATTTTCGTGAAATGGCGCCGGTTCGCGCCAGCCGCGATATGTTCCTTGATGCACAGGGGAATGCAGACAGCAAAAAGTCGCTGACTTCGCACCTGGCGTCCGGCGTTCCCGGTACGGTAGCGGGCTTTTCGCTGGCGAACCAGAAATACGGTACGCTGCCGCTAAGCACGCTGATCCAGCCTGCGCTGGAGCTGGCGCGTAACGGCATTGTGGTGAATGAATCACTGGCCGACGATCTCAACGTATACGGCAAAGAGGTGTTACTCAGCCACCCTAACAGCAAAGCTATTTTCTTCAGGCCGGACGGCACGCCGTGGCGGCAGGGTGAAAAACTGGTACAGCGTCAACTGGCTAACAGCCTGGAGCTGATTTCCCGTCAGGGGCCGGATGCGTTTTATAAGGGCAGAATTGCCGATCAAATCGCCGCGGAGATGGAACAACACGGCGGACTGATCGGCAAAACCGATCTGGCCAACTACCGCGCCATTGAGCGCAAACCAGTCAGCGGGACCTACCGCGGCTACGAAGTCTATTCCATGCCGCCGCCGTCTTCCGGCGGAATCCACATCGTGCAGATCCTTAATATCCTGGAAAACTTTGACCTGGCGAAGATGGGCTTCGGCAGCGCCGATGCTATCCAGGTAATGGCCGAGGCGGAGAAATATGCCTACGCCGATCGCTCGGAATATCTTGGCGATCCGGAGTTCGTCAAGGTGCCAACCCCGGCGTTGACCAGCAAAGCCTATGCAAAAACCCTGGCGCAGCAGATCGATCTGGCGAAGGCGCGTCCGTCATCGGAGATCAAGCCGGGCAAGCTGGCTCCGTATGAAAGCGATCAGACCACGCATTTCTCGGTGGTGGATAAGGACGGCAATGCCGTTGCGGTCACCTACACGCTGAATACCAACTTTGGCAGCGGTATTGTGGCCAGTGACAGCGGTATTCTGCTGAATAACGAGATGGACGACTTCTCTGCCAAGCCCGGTACACCGAATGTTTACGGTCTGATCGGCGGGGAGGCCAATGCGGTGCAGCCGTATAAGCGTCCGCTCTCTTCAATGTCACCAACCATCGTGGCGAAAGACGGTAAAACCTGGCTGGTTACCGGCAGCCCCGGTGGCAGCCGCATTATCACCACCGTGCTGCAAATGGTGGTTAACAGCATCGACTTTGGTATGAACGTTGCGGAAGCGACCAATGCACCGCGCTTTCACCATCAGTGGCTGCCGGACCAGCTGCGGGTGGAGAAAGGCTTCAGCCCGGATACGCTCAAGCTGCTGGGCGAGAAGGGGCAGCATGTGAAGGTGATGCCAGCGATGGGCAGCACCCAGAGCATTATGCTGGGGCCGGACGGGATGCGATATGGTGCCTCGGATCCGCGTACCCTCGATGATCTAACCGCAGGATACTGACAGCCGCAGGGCCGAAAGCTCGGCCCTGTTTTATGCGCCAGACGCCAGTCCCATTCCCATCAGCTGCAGCAGCTGTTGCGCCTGCTGTACCGCCTCCTGACGATGCATCACACCGAGCTTCTGATACAGATTACGGATATGGGTTTTGATAGTGGTGGCTGCCACGTCCAGCTCACCGGCTATTCGCTCATTGCTGTAGCCGGAATAAATGAGCCCCAGCACCTGCCACTCGCGCTGGGTCAACGGGCTGGTGCGGATCAGCTCCGGCACCTGTGGATGGGTGAGCAGGCGGGTGACAAAGCTTTCATCAAAGTGCGCGAACTTGTGGCGATGATGCTGATTAATATCGCGCAGGATGCGCTGAGCCCGGCGCTGTTCCATTTCCGGTAGCGTGTTGAGCTGCAACAGCTGGCGGAGCTGCTGCGCCATCGGTTCGCCTTCAATCACAAAGTGGCTGATAAAGCCGGTGCGATTAGCCAGCGTCAGTGCCTCAATCAGTGCCTGCTGGGCTTCAGCTTTACGCCCTTCCCGCCAGTAGAGCGCGTTGGCCAGCAGCAGATTGCGATTTAAATCGCTGATCAGCAGCAGACGGCGGGCATTGTCATTCAGTTCGTCCAGCACCACTTCCGCCTGGCTGAACTGACCGAGCAGGATCTGCGCGCGGGCGACGTTGCGCCACTGCCCCTGTAAGAAGTGATTATCTGCATCAGCCGGTTTCAGGGTCAGGCCAAGCCAGCTGGCTGCGCTACTGACATCGTGAGTCATCTGCCAGTAGATGACCCGCGCTTCATCGGCGTTGGTCACCCAGTCACTGTGATAGTGGCCGTTGCTGAGCAGATTCTCACAGCGGGTCAGATAGCGGCGGGCGTTATCCAGGTCCCCACGGGCCAGTGCGCATTTCGCCAGCACCGTCAGGCATTGAAGCTGCTGCTGCGGATGGAAATTCTCCAGCACTTTTAGCCCGGCGCGAGCGGCTTTTTCTGCTTCGTCCAGATTGGCCCACGAGAGCAGCAGCTGCGCGCGCAGGCGCAGCAGGAACTCATGCATCGGCAACTGCTCCAGCCCTTCTTCTGCGATCAGACGGAAAGCCTGCTCCTGTGTGTCCCATGCCGTTTGCAGATAGCCCTGGGCAATCAGAATTTCACTCTGCTGCAGCAGCGCCCACAACGCGTAGTGGCAGACGTTCTCATGCCGCGCCATCTGTGCGGTTTGCTGCATCATCATCAGCGCCATAGCCAGTTCTCCCCGGCAGTGCAGCACTTCACCGCGCACGGAGGTTGCAACGATTCGGCTGAAGGCGCAGCTCAGCGGCAGAGTCTCCAGCGCCAGCAGTGCCAGCCTGTCGGCTTCATCCGGGCGGCCGGCGTTGATCGCAACCTGGGCGCGCAGGGCATTAAATTCAGCGCTAAGCAGATCGTCGACCACAACCTGCTCCAGTGCCATTTCCTGTTCGGCACGCGCCAGCAGGCGGTCAACGTCGTTATAACGGTGCTGACTCTGCGCCAGCCAGGCCTGCAGCAGAATCAGCCGGGGATTCTCAACCAGCTGCTTCCAGGGCAGTGCCTTTAATCCTTTTTCCAGCAGCGTCAGTTCGCTGTGGTTGAACAGGGTCCACGCGTGGCGCAGCAGAATGTCACGCAGCAGCGGGATATCTTCCGCCTCCAGGGCGTGATGAATGGCTTCTCCGGCGTAGCCCTGAGCCATCCAGCCCTCGGCGGCGGCACGATGAATCGCATGCAGTTCACTGCTGAGTTCCCACTGACAGCGCTGGCGCAGGAAAGAGGCAAACAGCGGATGGAAGTTAAACCATTCGCCGCGCTCATCCATCCGCTGAATAAACAGCCCCTGGCGTTCGGTCTCTTCCAGCCGCCGCTGGCCACACTCTTCGTGAGTCAGGCGGGCAATCAATCCGTCGTTCATCGAACGCAGCACCGAACTACGCAGCAGAAAGTTGCGCGTACCGTCATCCACGCAGTCCAGCACTTCATCCACCAGATAATCCGCCAGATGACTGGCATTAATTCCGGCCAGCCGCTGGGCAGACTGGTGAGTTGGTGTATTTGACTGCCGGGCGGAGAGCGCAATCAGCTGTAGCGCAGTAGCCCAACCGGCCACTTCATCACACAGCCGCTGAGATTCCTGTTCGGCGATCGGCTGCTGCAGACGACCCGCGAAAAAGGCGCGGGTTTCTTCGTGAGTGAAGGCCAGCGACTGGCTGTTAATTTCCAGCAGCTGTTCGCGTACGCGTAGATTGGCAATCCCCAACGATGGCAGATTGCGGGAAAGGATCACCAGCGTCAGGTTTTCCGGCTGATGACGGAGGAAAAAGCGCATTGCCTGATGGATCACGTCATTGGTCAGCTGATGGTAATCGTCAATAACGATAGTCAGCGGCGACTGCCATTCAGCCAGTTCGATAAACAGCTGAGAGAACAGCGCATTCAGGGAAGCGTACTGGTGTTTCTGCGCCATAGTGTCACTGCGCACGCAGTGTCCGCCGGTCGCCTGCTGTACGGCTGCCATAAAATAGTTCGCGAAGCGTTCCGGGTAGTTGTCGCTTTCATCCAGAGAATACCAGCCCAGACCATGCTTCCCCGCTGCCCACTGGGCCATCAGTGTGGTTTTACCATAACCTGCCGGGCTGGTGACCAGCACGAGGCGGTACAAATGGCTGTTGGCCAGCCTGGTGAGCAGACGGTCGCGTACCAGCGTATTCTCTAACCTTAGCGGTCTGCTTAGTTTTGAGGGTATCAGCATGGCTAAAACTTCACTGTTTGATGGCGAAAGAAGAAATAAAATGAATTATTTCGCAGCGTGTAATTAAAACACCTTCGACCAGGATGATGCGTATTGCAAGACACAGTGCAAATGGAAATTCTGGAAGTTGCACTGCATCACATTTCCTTATGATTTATTACATTGTGCTACACGAGCGCAATCAGGAAAATGGCTTATACCGAGCTCATTTTCCTGATTTTTAACACTCCTCTCACGCCATATTTTCTAGCAGCGTAATGCGCTTTGCCGATCGATTTTGCGTTTCATCCGCGCGGCGTATCCGGCGAACGTCATCCTCTGATTGTTGTTCTGATTATTTATCTGTTCATCGCATTATGCGATGAGCTTTTTTTCCCATTGGCGTCTTAACTGTAAGGTGCTGGCGATCACATTTTCACCTACGCCCCTGGACTCCTCCCTGGTAAAAATTGCCCGGGGATGATGCTCTGTCATCCGGCGTCGTTAGCATGTGCGCATCGGTCTACCACAGTATTTCGGGTCATGACGGCAGTACGTCAATTTGAAACCATTTTGTGAGGGAAGTTATGTCGCAACAGCAATTCAATAAAGCACGTTTTGATGCGGCGCTGACGCGTCAGTGGCAACATCTGGGCTATACCTCCGCCGCTGAGATGAATTCGCACCAGTGGTGGCAGGCGATTAGCGCTGCGCTGGCCGAACAACAGGCAGCACTGCCGGTGGTCAAGGCGAAAAAAAATCAGCGGCACGTTAACTATATCTCAATGGAGTTTCTGATTGGGCGGCTGACCGGCAACAACCTGCTGAACCTCGGCTGGTATGACGATGTGAAAGCCGCGCTGGCGGAGCATCAGCGTGACCTGAGCGAACTGCTGGAAGAGGAGGTCGATCCGGCGCTGGGCAATGGCGGACTGGGACGACTGGCGGCCTGTTATCTTGATTCGATGGCAACGGTGGGACAGTCGGCAACCGGCTACGGCCTTAACTACCAGTATGGCCTGTTCCGGCAGTCATTTGATGACGGCCAGCAGAAAGAAGCCCCGGACGACTGGCACCGCGAGCGCTATCCGTGGTTCCGGCATAATGCCGCGCTGGATGTGAATGTCGGTATAGGCGGTAAGGTTGTTAAAAACGGCTCAGGCGGTGTGACCTGGCAGCCTGCTTTTACCCTGCGCGGCGAGGCCTGGGATTTGCCGGTTACCGGCTACCGCAATGGCGTGGTGCAGCCGTTACGCCTGTGGCAGGCAACGCATGCCCATCCGTTCGATCTCACGCTGTTTAACGACGGCAAATTCCTTAAGGCAGAGCAGCAGGGCATTGATGCCGCGAAGCTGACTAAGGTGCTTTATCCGAATGATAACCATCAGGAAGGTAAGCGCCTGCGCCTGATGCAGCAGTATTTCCAGTGCGCCTGTTCGGTGGCCGACATTCTGCGACGCCATCATCAGGCTGGTCGCCAACTGCATGAACTGGCGGATTATGAAGTTATCCAGCTCAACGATACCCACCCGACCATTGCTATCCCTGAACTGCTGCGGGTGCTGATTGATGAGCACCAGCTCGGCTGGGATGACGCCTGGGCTATCGTCAGTAAAACCTTTGCCTACACCAACCATACCCTGATGCCGGAAGCGCTGGAGCGCTGGGACGAGCGGCTGGTTCGCAGCCTGCTGCCGCGCCACTTTACGCTGATCAAAGAGATCGATCGCCGCTTTAAAAAGCGGGTTGAACAGCAGTGGCCGGGAGATGAAAAAGTCTGGGCGAAGCTGGCTGTCGTGCACGATAAGCAGGTGCGGATGGCGAACCTCTGCGTGGTCAGCGGCTTTGCCGTGAACGGCGTGGCGGCGCTGCACTCCGATCTGGTGGTCAAGGATCTGTTCCCCGAGTATCACCAGCTGTGGCCGGAGAAATTCCATAATGTCACCAACGGTATTACGCCGCGTCGCTGGCTGAAACAGTGTAACCCGGCGCTTTCTGCGCTGATCGACGAGACGCTGAAAGAAGAGTGGGCTGACAATCTTGACGCCCTGCGCGGGCTGGAAAACTACGCTGATGATCGGGCTTTCCGCCAGCGTTATCGCCAGATTAAGCACGACAATAAAGTGCGGCTGGCGGATTACATCAGACAGCGCACCGGTATTGTGGTCAGCCCGGATGCCCTGTTTGATGTGCAGATTAAGCGCCTGCACGAATATAAGCGCCAGCATCTGGGGCTGATGCATATTCTCTCCTGCTACAAGCGGCTGCGCGACAATCCCAAACAGGACTGGGTGCCGAGGGTCTTCCTGTTCGGTGCGAAAGCTGCACCGGGCTACTACCTGGCGAAAAATATTATTTATGCCATCAATAAGGTAGCAGAGAAGATCAATCACGATCCGCTGATCGGCGATAAGCTGAAAGTGGTGTTTATTCCCGACTACCGTATTACGGCGGCAGAGCTGATGATCCCGGCGGCGGATCTCTCTGAACAGATCTCCACGGCGGGCTATGAAGCTTCCGGTACTGGCAACATGAAGCTGGCGCTGAACGGTGCTTTAACCATCGGTACCATGGACGGGGCTAACGTTGAGATTGCCGAGCAGGTCGGCGAAGAGAATATCTTTATCTTTGGCAACCGCGTGGATGATGTGAAGGCGCTTAAGGCTGAAGGCTACGATCCGCTGAAGCTGCGCAAAAAAGATAAGCATCTGGACAGCCTGTTGAAAGAACTGGAAAACGGTTTCTTCAGCGACGGCGATAAGCACGCTTTCGATTTGATGCTGCACAGCCTGACGAAGGGCGGTGACCCCTGGCTGGTGCTGGCGGACTTTGCCAGCTACTGTGAGGCACAGCGGAAAGTGGAAGCGCTGTATCGCGACCAGGAGGCGTGGAGCCGTGCCGCCATTCTCAACACGGCGCGTACCGGCATGTTCAGCTCCGACCGCTCAATCCGCGACTATCAACAACGTATCTGGCAGGCGAAACGCTAAGGGCAGTCTATGGATAATCAGCAGGTTGAACAGGCCACCGTCGCCGCAGGTATTGCGGCGGAGTTCATCAATGCCAAAGGTGAATCGGAAGTTATTCCTCTGGCAACCCGGCAAAAGCTGCTGGCAGCGATGCACGAAGTACCAGCATCCGAGCGTGTGCCGCTTCCACCGTGCAAGGTGCTGCTAAACCGGCGTGAACAGCGGTTGAATATCGGCGGCAGCGGCGATTACCAGTGGCATTTTCATACGGAAAAGGGCAAAGAGTTTCACGGACGAGTCTCGGCCGGTGAGACGTTGTCTCTGCCGTCACGCCTGCCGAACGGCTATCACCAGCTGCTGCTGAGCCAGGGAAAAAAGCAGTGGCTGTGCCGGGTGATTATTGCGCCCAGGCGCTGTTATGAACCTGCCGCCCTGAAGCAGGGCGAGAAGCTGTGGGGATCCTGTGTCCAGCTTTACACTCTGCGTTCTGCCCGGAATTGGGGAATAGGGGACTTTGGCGATCTTAAGCGAATGGTGGGGGAAGTGGCCCAGCGCGGCGGAGCATTTATCGGGCTGAATCCCATTCATGCCCTGTATCCGGCTGCGCCGGAAAATGCCAGTCCTTACAGCCCGTCCTCACGCCGCTGGCTGAACGTAATCTATATCGACGTTGCGGCGGTGGTTGACTTCCAGCAGAGTGAGGAGGCGCAGCGCTGGTGGCAGCAGAGCGAAACGCAGGCCACGCTGACGGCATTGCGCGACGGCGACTGGGTGGACTATGGCCCGGTTGGCGCAGTGAAAATCCAGGGTCTGCGCTATGCGTGGCAGCACTTCAGCAACCGGCTGCCCGACGACCTGACGCGTCAGGAGTTTGAACAGTTCATCACCTGCGGTGGGGAAAGCCTGTTTAACCAGGCGGCCTACGATGCCATTCACGCACATATGCTCAACGAGGATGCCAGCCGCTGGGGCTGGCCAGTGTGGCCGGAAGCCTGGCAGCACGCCGACAGCGACGCGGTGCAGCAGTTCTGTCTGCAACATCAGGATGAGGTGCGCTTTTGGCTGTGGTTACAATGGCTGGCGCACCGCCAGTTTGACGAATGCTGGCAGGCGAGCCAGCAGCTGGGTATGCCGGTAGGTCTGTATCGCGATCTCGCCGTTGGTGTTGCCGAAGGGGGTTCAGAGACCTGGTGCGATCGCGAGCTGTACTGCCTGAAAGCGTCAGTGGGTGCTCCACCGGATATTCTTGGACCGCTGGGGCAAAACTGGGGACTGCCGCCGATGGATCCGCATGTGATGGCGGCACGTGGCTATCAACCGTTTATCGATCTGCTGCGGGCTAATATGGCCAGCTGCGGCGCGCTGCGTATCGATCACGTGATGTCGCTGCTGCGCTTGTGGTGGATCCCCTATGGCGAGACGGCCAATTTTGGTGCGTACGTTCACTATCCGGTTGACGATCTGATGGCGATCCTGGCGCTGGAAAGTGAACGCCATCAGTGCATGGTGATCGGTGAGGATCTGGGAACGGTTCCGGCTGAAATTGTCGGTAAGCTGCGCGATAGCGGAATTTACTCGTGGAAGGTGCTGTACTTTGAGCAGCAGGATAAAGAGACCTGGCGGCCGCCTGCCGACTGGCCGCGTCAGTCGATGGCCAGCGCCACCACGCACGATTTGCCAACGCTGCGCGGGTTCTGGAACATGGGGGATTTAACGCTGGGTGAAACGCTGGGTCTGTATCCGGACAAAATGATACTGGGCAGACTGTTTGCCGAGCGAGAGAAGCAGAAACAGGCGCTGCTGGATGCGCTGCACCGTTTCGGCTGCGTGCCGAAGCGCTATGCGAAACGGGCAGAAAAGCGTGAAATGGACGCCACGCTGAACCGTGGGATGCAGCGCTACATCGCAGACAGTAACAGTGCCCTGCTGGGCTTGCAGCCGGAAGACTGGCTGGATATGGCGAAACCGGTCAATGTGCCGGGCACTACCGATCAGTACCCCAACTGGCGCAGAAAACTCCGCCTGAGCGTGGAGGAGATGTTTGCCGATGAGGGGATTAACCGATTGATCGCTGACCTTGATCGCCGCCGTAAGGCTGGCAAAGTGGCCTGAGTTGACGGCTCTGCCCCCGGGGAGCAGAGCCGATAGCGGGTTACTCTTTAAAGGCTTTAAAGATCACCGAGGCATTGACGCCGCCAAAGCCAAATCCGTTGACCTGCGCGGTGTGAATTGCCATTGGGCGGGCTGTATTCTGCACCACGTTCAGCCCCTCCGCTGCGTTATCCAGCCGTTCAATGTTCAGTGACGGGGGCGCTATCTGCTGGCCCATTGCCATCAGTGAGAAGATTGAGCCTACTGCACCGGCAGCACCCAGCAGGTGACCGGTTGCTGATTTGGTGGAAGAAATCGCGGCTTTCGCACCTTTCCCCAGCACGTTCAGCAGGGCATGAATTTCTGCCAGATCGCCCACCGGTGTTGAGGTGGAGTGGGCATTGATGTAGTCGATATCGCCGCTGGTCAGCTTTGCCTGCGTGAGCGCGATCTGCATCGATCTGACTGCCCCTTCGCCATCCTCCGGTCCGGCGGTGATGTGGTAAGCGTCCGAAGTGGTGCCGTAACCCACGACCTCTCCGAGGATAGTTGCACCGCGTTGACGGGCGTGTTCCAGCTCTTCCAGTACCAGCATGCCTGCCCCTTCCCCCATCACAAAGCCATCTCGTCCCGCGTCAAACGGTCTTGATGCCCGTTCCGGCTGCTCGTTCCAGGCGGTAGAAAGGGCGCGCGCGGCCTGGAAGCCGCCGAGAGAAACCGGATTGATGCACGACTCGCTGCCGCCAACGACGGCGATATCGGCTTCGCCACAGCGAATGGCGCGCAGGCCGTCACCAATGCTCTGAATACTGGCCGCGCAGGCGGAAACCGGAGTACCCAGCATGCCCTTGAAGCCATATTTTATCGCCACCTGAGATGCCGCGAGGTTGGCAATAAACGAAGGGATGGTGAAGGGTGACAGGCGACGGCTGCCTTTATCCGCCACGGTTTTGACCGCGTGACTGATGGCGTGGAAGCCACCGATGCCGGTGGCAATAATGGTCGCAACCCGCAGTTTCACTGCTTCGCTAAGGTTACGCAGGCCTGCCTGAGTTACCGCCTCTTCGGCCGCGGCCAGCGCCAGATGAATAAAGCGATCGGACTTTCGCTGTTCTTTCTGCGGGATCAAGGCATCAATATCGAAGCCATGCTCGGGATCCTGAATAATGTCAGGCACCTGTCCACCGACGCGGATGTTGGTGTCGCCGTAGGCCTCGGCGGGCAGTGCAGTAATGCCGGACTGGCCTGCAATCAGCCGCTGCCAGCTGCCGATCACGCCGTTTCCCAATGGACCTGTCAGCCCCATTCCGGTAATAACCACTCTTAGCGTATTCATAGGTAATGCTGTCATCCGGGTTACGAAAGGAATTTTCAGTGTACATGTGTAAGCTGAAATATCCAGCGCTAATCCCACGTTAAGCTCTTTATGCATAACGAGTTTTAGCCGGAAATTTGAGCAGATCGGAGAAGGTATAAATAAAAAAAGCGGCCACAGGGCCGCTCAGGAAAGCAGGATAATTGTCGGTCGATCAGTAGAATGAGTGCTCGCCGCGCTGATGTTCAGTAATATCGCGCACGCCCTTCAGCTCAGGGAACGCCTGCAGCATCTCTTTTTCGATCCCTTCTTTCAGTGTGACGTCGACCATTGAACAGCCGTTACAGCCGCCGCCAAACTGCAGAATGGCGAAGCCATCATCGGTGATTTCCATCAGCGAGACTTTACCACCGTGACTGGCAAGCTGCGGGTTGATCTGCGCCTGTAGCAGATATTCGACGCGCTCAACCAGCGGCGCATCATCGCTCACTTTACGCATTTTTGCGTTAGGGGCTTTCAGCGTCAGCTGCGAACCCAAATTATCGGTAACGAAGTCGATTTCGGCATCCTGCAGATAAGGGGCGCTTAACTCGTCAACGAATGCCGACAGCTTGTCGAACTTCAGTTCAGTATCAGTTGCTTCTACTGCATCGGGCGGGCAGTAGGAAACGCCGCACTCGGCGGTGGGCGTACCCGGGTTAATAACGAATACGCGAATCTGGGTGCCATCTTCCTGCTTTGACAGCAGTTTTGCAAAGTGCTCTTGTGCAGAGTCAGTAATAACGATCATGGCGATTGCTCAATAGTTGACAAAATTCATTGGTTATAATACGCCCATCTCCGACCCGCTACAAGGTTCGGCACAGGCACCATATCTGTACGCTGGCGGCGCCTTGTGCCAGCAGCATACGGGCGATCTCGGCAACCGTACTGCCGGTGGTCACCACATCATCCAGCAGGGCAACATGACGTCCGTGTACCTCTGCTGTGACCCGAAAAGCGCCACGAAGGTTGCGGCGGCGGGCCAGCGCGTTGAGGTGATGCTGTATTTTTCCTTTACGGATGCGTATCAGGCCCCGTCGTTCATAGCGGCAGCGCGTCCAGTGCGCCAGCTTTTGCGCCATGTCATCTAACTGATTATAGCCACGCAGCCAGGCTCTGCGGGAATGCAGCGGCACGCAGAGTAATATATCCGGGCGTGGCAACTTGCTGTGACGATACTCCTGTAACCACCTTAGCAAAATCAGCCGGGCCAGCATCACCGCCTGTGCGGTGGCGCGATAAAATTTCAGCCGGTTCACCAGAGTTTTCAGCGGCGGCTGCCACGGCGTAACGGCCAGAAGATGCTGCCAGAGCGGTGGCCGCAGCAGGCAACGACCACAGGGTCGCGACGAATGACCGCTGGCTAAACCACAGCGCGGACAGGCGGAATACGGCTTCATGAGCGCGCGCAGGCAGACACTGCATATCCCGTGACGTGCCAGATTCAGCGGCATCTGGCATAGCCAACAGGCGGCTGGCATTGGTAGCATAAGCACCTCATCGATCTGAAAACAGGACCATAACCTATGAAGCAGCTTTACTGGCAGACCTTTGGCCAGGGCGATCGCCATCTTGTGCTGCTGCACGGATGGGGGCTGAATGCCAGCGTGTGGCACGGCATCAGCGATCGACTCGGCTCGCATTTTTGCCTGCATCTGGTGGATATGCCGGGCTATGGTCGCAGTCAGGGATTTCCGGCGATGTCGCTGGACGAAATGGTGGCATCGCTGCTGCCGCAGGCACCGGATAAGGCGATCTGGCTCGGCTGGTCGCTGGGTGGGCTGGTTGCCAGCAGACTGGCGCTTCAGCATCCTGACCGGGTTGAAGCGTTGATCACGGTGGCGTCATCACCGCGTTTTAGCGTTGCTGAGGGCTGGCCGGGCATCCACCCTGAAACGTTAAGCGGCTTCCAGCACCAGCTCAGCGAGGATTTCCAGCGCACGGTTGAACGCTTCCTTGCTCTGCAAACTCTGGGAACCGAAAGCGCGCGTCAGGATGCCCGCGCGCTGAAAAGCGTGGTGCTGGATCATCCGATGCCGTCGGTGGCGGTACTGAATGCCGGGCTGGAAATACTCAGGGATGTTGATTTAAGAACAGAGCTGATTTCACTCGAGCTGCCCATGCTGCGCCTGTACGGTGCCCTTGATGGCCTGGTGCCGCGTAAGATTGCACCCATGCTGGATGCGTTGTGGCCAACCAGTTCCGGGGTGATTATGGAGAAAGCGGGGCACGCGCCATTTATTTCTCATCCCGAAGCATTTTGCCAGTACATTATTGATTTTATGAAATAACGGCCACCGTTTCTCCGGTGATTAACGGGATGAAAATTTGTATTTCCTGCTGGGACACTCAAGCGCTGCGTCAGCAGAGAGCGGGCGGGAGGCAAAAGGATAAATGCCACTTTTTGTCCATATTATCGTGCGTTATCGGGTTGGTCTGTCAGCCATATCCGGTTCATAATGAGGTCGGTGGTGTGGGAGGATTCATGCTGCCTGACCAGTCGGATGCCGATAGCCTATGGAGAGGAAAAATCGTGAAAAAAATTATTTCTGTTAGTGCATTATTATTTACCGCGACCCTGGCGTTTAACGCTTCAGCAGCAAAGGAAATCAGCCGTCAGCAGGCTCAGGATATGAACCTGGATAAGATTGGCACGATTACCACCAACGAGACTCATGCCCCGATGGATGCCAAAGCCGATCTGTCTGCCAAGGCGGATAAATTAGGTGGCCGCTACTACGTGATTATTGCCGCCGAAGAGCGTGGCCACATGCTGGCAGAAGCGGAAGTGTATAAATAAGTCCTGCGCCTGCCGGCTTATTCGGCCTGCAGCCAGTAGTATTCCCACGGGGCCAGATCGCGTGGTCCCGTTTTGTAAATCCGTTCCCCGTTTATCACATTGCGATAGGGCCGATCGTCCGGCAGCGCAAAGCTCACCGTTTTATCACTCAGATTATAGATGCAAAGCAGTGTATCCCCTGCGTTTTTCGCTTCACGCACCATCACCAGCAGGGTGTTTTCGCTTTCCTGAATTTTTAGCGGGTTATCAGGATGAAAAGCCGGCTGCTGCTGGCGAACCTGAATCAGCTGACGAAGCGCATTAAACGCCCGATGCCGCAGCGTTGTGGTATCCGCCAGCGCCTGCTGAATGTCGTCCAGCGGATATTTCTCGCGGTTAATGGCCCGGTTGTATCCGGCACGCTTCACGCCTTCGACATCGTTGCGTGATCCCAGCAGGCTTTGCACATAGATCGCCGGGACGCCGGGAAATGCCAGCAGCAGCGCATGGGCCAGCATAAAGCGCCGTAGCCGGGTAGCGTCATCGTCATCTTTTTTATTTAATGCATCCATATAGGTGACGTTAATTTCGTACGGGCTGGTGGTGCCGTCGGGATTATTTTTATAGGAAATCAGCGCACCTTCGCTCGCCAGGTCGCGCACCAGCGAAACAATCTCCGTTTCCGGCAGAATGCCGCGCAGCGGATTCAGGCCGATGCCGTCATGGGAAGCCAGAAAGTTGAAAAAGGTGGTGGTGCCGCCACTGGCATCAAGCGAGGCGGCCCACTGCCGCAGAGCGCGGGACGATCCGTAATGGATGGCATGTAGCACCAGCGGCGGTAGCGAGAACTGATAAACCATCTGCGCTTCATCCGTTCCGCTGCCAAAGTAGCTGATGTTATCTTTATGCGGCACATTGGTTTCCGTCAGGATCACTGTACCCGGAGCCACCTCATCGGCAACGGCGCGCATCAGTTTAACCAGCTGATGGGTTTTTTCCAGATGGATACAGGAGGTTCCCGGCGTTTTCCACAAATAGCCAACCGCATCCAGCCGGACGTAGTCCGCACCTTTTTGTAAATAATCCAGCAGCACGGTTATCATAGCGATCAGCACTTCCGGATTCGCAAGGTTGAGGTCGATCTGATCGGCACTGAACGTTGTCCAGATAAAGCGCGTTTCGCCGTTGGCCAGAGTAAATGGCGTCAGCAGGGGAGAGGTGCGTGGGCGGGTGACCGCGCTGAGATCGGTGGCGGGAGGCAGGCTGATAAAGAAGTCATCCCAGCGCGGATCCTGAGCCAAATACCCCTTGAACCAGCGGCTTTCTGCGGAAAGGTGGTTGCAGACAAAATCGAACATCAGCCGCGTGTGCTGGTGGAGCCGGGCAATATCCTGCCAGTCGCCGCAGTGTTCATCAATGCGGTGATAGTCGATGACGGAAAAGCCATCATCTGAAGACCAGGGAAAGAAGGGCAGCAGATGGACCAGATTAAAAGTGGTTTGCAGGTGCTGCTGATAGAAGCGGGTAAAGGTGGTCAGCGTGGCGATACCGTCCTCGCGGAACTGATCGGCATAGGTTATTAACACCACGTCTTTTTCATCCCAGTGCGGCTTTCGCTGATAGCGGATGCGCTCGCGCGTATCGTCAATCAGCACGCGCAACCGCTGCAGCGCGGCGGCGGGGAATGAAGCGTCATAGATGCGATCGATTAAGCTACTGATGATATCCATGTGTCGTGAAGGGACCACCGCTGGCGTTGAGTTCAGGCGTTATTTTTCACTGTAGACTCTGGTATCAGATTCGCAACTTCTTCTGTGCTGACCATCGGGGAATCGCAGTGCGGTTTAGCCCGGTCTGCCACTGAACTGAATGGCGATGGTAGCAAAGTGGGCGGATCGGCCGATCCGCCCGTGGAGAGATTAGCGTTTTTTACCGAATGCGGCGGCCAGCGCGTCACCCATCGCGCTGTTGCCCGCTGGCTGTGCGGCAGAGCGTTGGGTGTTTTTTGCCGGATGGGCGTTATCCCGGCTATTCGCGTTACCGCCGCTACGCCGGGCATGGGTTTCCCCCGGCTGTTCGTCAAGACGCATGGTCAGGGCGATGCGCTTACGCTGCAGGTCCACTTCCATCACCTTCACTTTCACGATATCTCCGGCTTTCACCACTTTGTGCGGATCGTCGACAAACTTATCCGACAGGGAGGAGATATGCACCAGGCCGTCCTGATGCACGCCGATGTCAACGAAGGCACCAAAGTTAGTGACGTTGGTCACCGAGCCTTCCAGCACCATGCCCGGCAGCAAATCGTTCATGGTGTCCACGCCTTCGGCAAACTGGGCGGTTTTGAACTCCGGGCGCGGATCGCGGCCCGGCTTTTCCAGCTCTTTAATGATGTCGCTAACCGTGGGAACTCCGAAGCGTTCATCGGTGAAATCCACCGCCTTAAGGTTGCGCAGCTCGGCGGTGTTACCCATCAGATCGCCCAGCGACTGCCCGGTTGATGCCAGAATACGCTCGACGACGGGATAGGCTTCCGGGTGAACGGTGGAGGCGTCCAGCGGGTTATCCCCCTGGCTGATACGCAGGAATCCGGCGCACTGCTCAAACGCTTTCGGGCCAAGACGGCTGACTTTCAGCAGCTGCTGGCGGTTCTGGAAGCGGCCGTTTTCATCGCGCCAGTTGACAATATTCTGGGCGATCATTTTGCTCAGACCTGCCACGCGGGTCAGCAACGGCACCGAGGCGGTGTTGAGATCCACCCCCACGCCGTTAACGCAGTCTTCAACCACGGCATCCAGCTTTTTCGCCAGCTGGCTCTGACTGACGTCGTGCTGATACTGGCCGACGCCGATAGATTTCGGATCGATTTTCACCAGCTCGGAGAGCGGGTCCTGCAGACGGCGGGCAATAGAGACCGCACCGCGAATCGACACATCCAGATCCGGAAACTCCAGTGCGGCCAGCTCCGACGCCGAATAGACCGATGCACCGGCCTCGCTGACGATCACTTTCTGGCCCTGTACCTGCGGGAACTGCTTCTGTACGTCCAGGTAGAAGCGTTCGGTCTCGCGGGAGGCGGTACCGTTACCGATGGCGGTCAGCTCCACCTGATGCTGAGCGCAAAGCGCCGCGATGGTGGACGCGGCCCTGGCGACCTGGCCGGTATGTGGATAAATGGTCTCGGTAGCAACCAGCTTGCCGGTGGCGTCGACGACCGCCACTTTCACACCGGTGCGCAGGCCAGGGTCGAGGCCCATTGTCGCGCGCATGCCTGCCGGTGCGGCCATCAGCAGATCGTGCAGGTTGCGAGCAAAAACGTTAATCGCTTCATCTTCTGCACGTTCACGCACCGTCCCCATCAGCTCGGTTTCCAGGTGCAGCAGCACCTTGATGCGCCAGGTCCAGCTGACCACGGCTTTGCGCCAGGCGTCAGCGGGCGCGTTGTTGAGGCGCAGGGCAAGATGCTCCGTAATGATCTGCTCGCCGTGGCTTTCACGCGGCGGCTCATCGAACTGCGGATCGGCGTTGAGCGACAGTTGCAGGATCCCTTCGTTACGGCCACGAAACATCGCCAGCGCGCGGTGCGATGGTACGGTAGCCAGCGCCTCATGATGATCGAAGTAGTCGCGAAACTTGGCGCCTTCCTCCTCTTTGCCATCCATCACGCGGGAGACCAGGTGGGCATTTTTCCACAGGTAGTCACGCACTTTCGCCAGCAGTGAAGCGTCTTCAGCAAAGCGCTCCATCAGGATATAGCGCGCGCCATCAAGGGCAGCTTTCACATCCGCGATGCCTTTATCCGCATCGACAAACTCCGCTGCCCGCTGCTCGGGATCCTGCGATGGGTCCTGCCACAACGTATCGGCCAGCGGTTGCAGTCCGGCCTCAATGGCGATCTGTCCGCGCGTGCGGCGCTTGGGTTTGAAGGGGAGGTAAAGATCTTCCAGCTCGGTTTTGCTCATCGTGCCGTTAATGGCAGCGGCAAGCTCGTGACTCAGTTTGCCCTGGTCATCGATGGATTTCAGAATCGACTGGCGACGATCTTCCAGCTCACGCAGATACCCGAGGCGCGTTTCCAGCGTGCGCAGCTGAGTATCATCCAGCCCTCCGGTCACTTCCTTTCGATATCGGGCAATAAACGGAACGGTATTGCCTTCGTCCAGCAGGCGAACAGCGGCTTCAACCTGGTCTGCTCTTGCCTTTAACTCATCTGCAATAATGCGGCTCAGCGAATCTTTCATCATTGGGATACTTTTTGGCTTAAGAAATAGGGGACAGTTATACGGATTGCAGCCAACAAATGCCAACTTTGCGGCTGTCTAATCGTATTTCATCCGATATACGATGCGTATTCAGGGCTGTTCTATATAGCTGATATCGTTGACGTACCAGAGCGCCTCGCCCACCGGAGTATGCACGGTGGCGGCATCGCCGACTTCCTTTTTCAGCAGCGCGCGCGCCATCGGTGAGTCGATAGAGATATAGTCGTTGCGCCCGAAAATTTCGTCGTAGCCAACGATGCGAAAACGTTTAATGTCGCCGTCGTCGTTTTCCACCTCAACCCATGCGCCGAAAAACACTTTGCCGTCCTGCTGCGGCGAATAATCGACAATACGCAGCTCTTCGAGGCATTTGGTCAGGTAGCGTACTCGCCGATCGATCTCGCGCAGGCGCTTTTTGTTGTACTGATAGTCGGCATTTTCACTGCGATCGCCAAGGCTGGCTGCCCAGGTCACTTTTTTCGTCACTTCCGGACGTTCTTCGCGCCACAGATAGTCCAGCTCCTGCTTTAACAGGTTGTAGCCGCCGCGGGTGATCAGTTTGGTTTTCATTGTTAACCCATGCCGTAGCCAGAGAAAACGCTATTTTGTGCTGAGAGGGTGTGGCGATGCAACCGTATGAGCAGCACTGACGCTCAATCGGTCAGCTGAAAGAGCAGCGACGAACAGTAAGCTGCTACAGGCAAGTTTTACCGGCCAGGAATGTAAATCAGCGGCAGCAGAATCCGCACGTTGAATCCCTGAGGGTTTAGCGGTTTAGCCGCTGTTTGCGCTGTGAATTTTTTTGTATACGGAGGTGTTCGGGAGCGCGTTTAATGATGAAATTTAAGGATAACCTACTGTTTAATATGCTTTGTAACAATTTCATCTACAATATAAACCATAATTGACTGTTACATTCAGGCTTATTTTTTGAAAATATCAGCTCAGGCAATAGCGCCTCGGGAGTATCGAAATGCAAGAGAACTATAAAATTCTGGTAGTAGATGACGACATGCGTTTGCGTGCGTTGCTGGAGCGTTATTTAACCGAGCAGGGTTTCCAGGTGCGTAGCGTGGCGAATGCCGAGCAGATGGATCGCTTGCTGACTCGTGAATCCTTCCATCTGATGGTGCTGGACCTGATGCTGCCTGGTGAAGACGGGCTGTCTATCTGCCGCC
>CAJYIY010000023.1 GCA_913775305.1 uncultured Erwinia sp.
GATCTAACTACAGATGTCACTGTGTCTTCACATTTGAAGCCCGTCAGTTACGTTCAGTGAAATCCCTTCTCCATAAAGTTAACCATTGCCCCCTGATGTGCATCGACATTACGGATATAGCGCATCAGCGTTTCCGGTTTTTTCCACGTGCCTTCCTGCATGATCTGCGGGACGGAATATCCCTGTCGGGCCATGTCCTGCGCCGCACCAACGCGGGCGCTGTGTCCGCTCCATCCCTGATAACGCCCCTTATTGTGCTTCGCAGCAACCACGGGTCCAATCTCACGCCACGCCTGAAGAAAGATATTTTCCAGCGCCGGCAGCGTTAATGGCCTGACGCTGTTAATCATTGCCGTGTTGTTCCGATGAACCGGACAGAACAGATAGGCATCCGGCTCGGCTACCAGACCGGAAATATTCAGCCATTCGGTAAGACGCTGTGAAGAGTGGCTACTCAGCGCTTTGATTAATCCGCCGGTCTGAACGATGGTTTTGGTCCAGGCGACATCAAGAATAATGCGCCCATCCTCCGTGCGGCTGATATCGCTCACTCTCAGGCGGGCCAGTTCGCTGACGCGCAGCAAAGTATTGTAGGCCAGATGCAGAAAAGCCAGGTTTCGCCGCTGTTGTAACCGGTCCGATCCCGCCCAGCATGCATCCAGCCGCGTAAGATCGCTCAGTCGGAATGGCACCGCCTGGCCGGTCCGTTCGCCGCTGACTACCGCGCTGCGGTTGATTTTTTTCAGGGTACGAAACACCAGCGGCGAAGTCCCCGGTGAGACCAGCCCGGCGTTACGATGCAGCGTTGCAATCAGCGCGGCGTGGCTGGCAACGGTTGAAGACGCGCGGCCACTGGCCTGTAGCCATAAGAGATAATCACGCAGATCGGCAGGGGACATCGGAAAAAATGGTCGGTCATTTTCTTCCGTCCAGCGATAGCAGATACGCATCACGCTCAGCAGCTGTCGCCACGTATTGGGTGAGAAGGCATCTTTATCTGCAACGAAGGCTTCAAGTTTTTCCCGCAGTTCGCTAGCAGAGACAGAGAGCAGGAAAGGGGCCTGATGGTTAATGTCTGTCATTTTTGGCTGGTTTTTCATCCATTATCATTCGATCGCGCTACGTGAAATCTGACAGTTCACCAGAGGCATTACCCCCAATTTTTCACGTAGCGACACCAATTTATCGCCACATTCATCCGCGTGGCGGGTACTTTTTGCATCGTATTTTGCGCCGTAAAAGCCAGCATCCCATTTACTGTTATGCTGGATTCGTAAAGGGGTTTCTCGCATCAGTACGATTCAGATCCTCAACGGATCTTATTTTACCTGAGTTTTAAACCCGGATCATAACTTTATATAATGCTTATTATATCAAGAAGGGCGTTTATCAGCTCCCTGCGCGGGCACTCTTCATCCTGCGGCAACACTGGTCATTAGGCGGTCAAGCCACCGGTGAACACCGCCAACGTCTTGAAGCCTGTGCGTTGCTGAAGTTTCCTCATCGCCAACCTTCACTGAGAAACCTTCCATTTCATTTACTGTCCTGAATGCCGTCTCATCGGTGATATCATCGCCGACATAGACGGGCGTTCTGCCGCAAAATGCCGGTGACATCATCATCTTTTCAACGGCAGCCCCTTTATTGGCTTTCGCAGGCCTGAGCTCGCAGACAAATTTACCATGCTGAACAGCAAAGATGTCCGGATAAAGTTCGGCCAGCGAGGCGGCCGTCCACATCGCGATGGCTGCCAGCTCCGGCGCGTCGCGGAAATGAATAGCAAATGAAATTAGCTTATTTTCAAGGCGTAATGCCGGATAACGCATACAGGCTAGTTTGAGACGCTCCCAGACGTGAGCGACATCACTGCCACATATAAAAAGCCGCTCATACTTTACGTCTGCATAACGGATTTCCGCCCCGTGGACCCCTGCGCAGGGGAGTTCGTGTGATAAAAATAGGGTGTCAATGTCCAGTATGCTGCGTCCGGATATCAGGGCGCAGGGGATCCGGCGCAGTGAAAGAAAATTTAGGAAACGGGTGACGGTTTCATTTATCTGAACCTCACCGGGCGTGGGCCTGAGCTCGGCCAGTGTGCCATCGATGTCGAAAAGGAAAGCGTAGCCGGACAGCTCATACGGCAGAATAGGGTAAGGTAATGCAAAAAGGTCAGACATCAAGATGCTCCCTTCCGGCCGTTTCCGGCCGGAGACATATCCCTTAAACGGTTTCTTGCGCAGAAGCAACGAGGCGATTTTTGCCCGGCAGGCTGAAGGAAATTAATAGGGCAATCGCCATACCAGCGGAAGCGAAAAGGAATGCGTGAAACGCCTCTGAAGCCAGTGCAGCGGTAATATCAGCAACAGGCCCCGTGGCGGTCATCGCTGAGGAAACGGCAATCAGGACAGCCAGACCAATAGCATTACCCACGTTCAGCGTTGTGGACGCCATGCCTGATGCGATACCCTGCTCATTGTGAGCAACTCCTGTTGCCGCTGCAATCCACATAGCCGTCCAGACTATGCCCTGTCCCAGACCTGAGATAATCAGCCCCGGCAGGATGTCTTTATAGGTCGCGGATACATCTGCCCCGGTCATCATCAACAGAGTGCCTGCAATACCCACAACGCAGCCAGCAATCAGGGCATTGCGGGTACCCGTGCCATTTGCCAGACGGGCACCGGCCTGAGTACCGATAAAGATGGACACAGAAGGAACGATGAAGGCCAGGCCGGTTTCGAGCGCGCTGTAATGCATTACGTTCTGGAAAAGCACGGTCTCAAAATAAGGCAGTGCGCCGAACGTTCCCATATAGAGAAACGTCACTGAAACTGCAGCGACCAGATTTTTATTGCGGAACAGCTGCATAGGCATCAGCGGGTCTTTGCTTTTTGACTCGATCAGCACAAACAGCACCAGGCTGATGACAGCCAGAATAAGCGAGTTACGAATAAGCGGGGTGTCCCAGCCGTATTCGGGCCCCTGTACCAGAGCAAAAACAAACAGCGTAGAAGCTGCAGTCACGGTCAGCGCGCCCGGCAGGTCAAAACTGCGTTTCTCATGACGCGCCGGATCGGCAGGGATGACCAGAAATGCTGCAACAATAGCTATGCCTGCGAGCAGAACATTGACGTAAAACACCGAAGACCAGCCAAAGTAACTCGTGAGAAACCCGCCGGCCAGGGAACCGATGGTCAGTCCGCTGGCGCCTGCTCCGCCCCATGCAGCCAGAGCCCGGTTTCGTTCAGGTCCTTCCCGGAAGAGACGATTAATCAGTGAAAGCGTTGCCGGAAAGAGGAATGCTCCGCCGATCCCCTGCACTGCCCGTGCGGCGATAATGACTTCCGGACGCCATGCAAGGCCTCCGACCAGAGATGAAATCGCATAAAGCCAGAGTGCGCCAATAAACATGCGGCGCTGGCCAAGCAGATCGGCCGCCCTGCCACCAAAAAGCAGAAAGCCCCCGCAGAAGACCGTATATGCACTTACGACCCACTGCAAGGTTTGTTCAGAAAATCCGAGACCGCTTCCGATTTCCGGTAATGCAACGAATACGATGTTGATATCCAGAGAAATGATGAGCTGGGCAAACGCCAGCAGAGCCAGACTCCAGCCCAGCCGATGCTGATTGCTGTTTTGATGCATTGTCATAGTAACCTTCCTACTGTTCGATAGTTCGTATTTATATGTACAATCGAAATATATGCTCTGCAAACCTGTTAAGGCAAGAAATTTAGATGAAACAGGAGATAAATCTCTGATATCAGATTGGCAGATCCAGATTAGATGTATCCGATCCTAGGCGTGACAACTCATGCCGCTTATCCATACCTGATGAGGGGCATACAGTGAATCAATCTGCCGACAGGACTCAGTTCGATATCTCACAGTATCTGACGCCCTGTAGCAGCACGTTACTGGGCGGCAGCGCAGAGAGGCTATAAAACAACCTTGAGGTTAGGCGGGGTTTATGAGCCACACTCCGTTGAAGCAGCCTTTGAGTAGAAGCAGGGGATCCGGGTTTTGGGGTTTTCGGATCTTCTCAACAGATGAGAGAAGAAACAGAACAGTGAAGGCTGAAAAACTGATATAAAGCTGAATTGACATATGGAAGGGCTCAGAACCCGGATGCCAGTGTGTGGCCGGCGAATGTCAGTTTGACGTATACTCAGACGGTAAGTTTGAAGACTTAAATCCCACCTCAGTGACGGCCGTAGCGGGCGCAGTCGTAGGAACTATCGATGAATATTTCCGTGATAACCTTAAAACTGAGGATATATCACTGAAAAGGCCACATCGTGGTCTTAAACAATGGAAGGCCAGTCCTTTTTATTCAAGCTACTGAGATATTGAAAGGCAATCCAATTATTGTTCCCGATAAAAAAGGAGAGCCGGGATGCTTTATGTACTATGCATTCGACCTGGATATGCTCTACAATCCTACTACTGGCCAAGTTGGACATATACAACCGATAAGATACAAAAAAACAAAGGAGAATGATATGGATATATGGGGAATTATGGAAAAAGAATTGATACAGTATAGGGCTCTAACTTCCTCTCTGCGAATTCATACTATGTATTATGAAGACAGATGTCATTTACTGATATCAAAGATAAAAACCTCAATTTTTGAGGAAAGCCAAGAACTCTTTGATGAACTATTTGCCATGCAATCATACATGTCAACTGCATTATATAAATACAGCCACAAATTAAGTGATAAGTTGCAAAGCTTTGTTTATTGTTTCGAGCGTCAAAGTGATTTTATGCGGAAAAAGTGGTATGAAGATTTCAAAAATGGTTTGGAATGGCCTGAATATTGAGCCTAGCTTAGGATTTATTTAATTGTGCGAAATGTTGCTGAGTTGAAGGATTAACTCAGTTAGTACCTGATGCCACAGACAATTTGATTTCACAAAGAAGTGCCTGACGGCCACCACGGCATTCTATTAAAGGTATGAAGTCCGATGGAACGAAAATGTACTTTAGTAAATTAACTATATGATATAAAAGACATAAAAGACATAGGTAAAACATCATAAAAATGGTATTTTTTAATCGCAAAAATGGCATTTAACGGACGGAATCGTCTATAGATCGATTTTCAGATGACAATTCCCCTCTTACCGTACGTTTTCGTAAGGTTGGCCCTCAATCCCCGCAGAGGTAAAATACTATAACATTATAACGAATGTCTCTAAATTGATTAGCGCTTTTTCGGAATAAGCTATAAGCCGTGATTTATACCTACCACAGGGAATGTTACAGGAGGTGGTAATTGATGTCAGAGGTCAGGTTTTGACGCCTGAGATACGTAAGAATATAATCACTGACATCTACACTAAGTCAAACGGAATTATAAAACCAACAAGGATAAGGTTTATAGAACAATGAAAATAATTGGTATTTTAGGTGCTGCGAAAATACATGGGCTGGGTTCTCCTAGTGATGTTGAACTGTTTTTTTTAGTTGTATCGGAAAAACTAAAGCAAGGTCTTTGGGGAACTAAGTATCCAATGGTTATGTTGAGGATTTATAAAAAATCCCTGACTTTTTAATATGTTGAAAATGCCAAGATCGAGATGGACGAAATAGAGCTGGAATTTTATAAATTGTCCGTACAAAAAGAATTTTTCTCTGAATTCGGCGTTGATGCAAATACTACATCTTGGGACACTAAATCTACTGTTCTGGCGTCATTTTTTAGCTCCTTTTTCAAAGGTTTTAATACGGATTATGAAATGACTATTTTTCTTTTCGAGGACTTTGGAGAATTTTTTCCCATGCTATTGGGACGCGCTGAAATTCCCTACGCAATTGCAGATTTTGATCAGCTGACGGATGATGATCTTCCTTTTTGGAAGAGATGAATACTCGCGGGTTTAACTTAATATATCCGGCTCTCTGTTCTGATAACGAGGCCTTTTGTAGACGCAGATAAACGGATCAGTGCGCTGAGTCGCTGCCCTGAGTAGCCATCCTGAATCGCGTGTGACGCTGCATTTTCAATCAGTAACCGGGACGACAGCAGCAGAGACCAGGCATAGCCAATTTTTTCGTGTACGGTATGACTCTGCCTCAGTGGAGTTTTGCCACCGAGAGGCACTTTCGAAACCGCCATTTCCCGGAAAGACTCCAGTGCGTCCTGCGCAATGCCTAATGTGGTCGGTGCGGATGTAAATGAACCGAAGTCATAATAGCCAATGCCAAATGCGCGGGACGGCCGTTCCGGTGGCGGCGCCAGTAAATGGGGGCCGGGGATAGTGAATTCGTCAGGTACGAAAACGTCGTTTACTTCAAAAGAATTACTGCCTGTCCCCCGAAGCCCCGTTGTATACCAGTCATCCATAAGCCGGTAATCTTTTTTAGGAATAAAAAGCATCTGGGTCAGCGGACCGGCATCTGTCATAACCGGCTGGCCCTTCTCAGTCACAACGGCAGCACAGGCCAGCCAGTCCGCATGGGCTGAACCACTGGCAAATGACCAGCGGCCCTTCAGCAAAAATCCTCCTCCGACCCGCTCTGCTTTTCCGCTCGGCGCAACCACACCCACGATGAGTCTGGAGTGATCCTGGAAAATATGCCGGGCAGAAGATTCCGGTAAGTAATCGGAAAGCCGGCTGAGTGCTCCCTGCACACCCATCTGCCAGGCGACAGAGGCGTCCTGCCTGGCAATGGATTCAATGAGTGCCATACCTGAAGGAAGGCTCAGATGAGCGCCCCCAAAGGCTTTTGAAACCCAGATCCGGTGAACGCCGGCTTCCATCAGCGCGTCCATTACTGCGGCGGGCGTTCGTCGATCTTTGTCTCCCTTATCGCGATACTCATTAATAATCTGATGCAACGGCTCAACGTTGATCAACTGATCCTGAACTTCAGGCTTCAGCGGGCGCTGTATATAACTCACTATTATCTCCCTGTAAGAAAATGAAAGTGAATAAGGTCATCAGCAACCTGGATGAACAGAGCGACACAAAAAAGACTACTGTTCATATTCACTAGTACAGTCGCATATAGAAATAACCAGAATGTAATTTTGTGTCAACAAAGAACCAGAGAAACAAAATAAAAATAAGTTATTGATAAACATGCCTATATTTAATCAACAAAAAATATTCATTTGGTTGATAGCTGAAAATAAATTGTTAATTTTATGTGTTATTTCGTGTGAACGCCCCATGGGTGATAATTACGCATATTAATATCCCTAATGGTTAAGAATGCATGTTTTGATCGCCCGTCAACCGATTTGCGGTTCCCGCAAGGGTAAATGCATCACAAAAATGAAGCGGACGTGCTGAAAACATATACAAAATCGGGAATTTGTTTGATAATTTACGTACCTACGTACGTTAAGAAGGTACTAATGATTAGACACCATCCGGACCGAGACCAAATCAGACTGGAGCACGTGCTTGCTGCTCTGGGCAATCCAATGCGTATGACCGTAGTACGTGTTCTTGCTGATGGAAGTGAGCACACCTGCGGATCTGTACTCAAAGGCGTATCGAAATCCACGCTGACGCATCACTGGCGCGTGCTGAGGGATAGCGGAGTGATCTGGCAAACGCCGTCGGGTCGCGAAAACTTACTCTCATTACGTAAAGAAGATCTGGAGGCGCGTTTTCCGGGGCTTCTGACGTCTTTCCTGGCTGCTACCGAAAAAGATAAATTAACATGTGAAACCGTCAGGCATTTCAATCCGGATGTCTGACCGCAAAAGTGGCTTATTATTTTTTATTGGTTATTTGCTGTTAAGCTGGGGATTACTGGGAGCGGGCATCGGACCACTGCTCCCGCAAATCAGCGTTGCATTTGGCCTGCCATTACTTCTTGCTGGTCAGGTTTTTCTTCTGTGGTCCTCGGGCTTTTGCCTGGGGTCATTTATCACTTCCCATCTGCTTAAAAAATTTCAGCTTTCTGCACTTTTCCTTTCTGCATGCCTCGTGGCCGCGATAGCTATTTTTGGCCTGTCCGTTACGCCATCATTTTTTTGTTCTGTTTTCTCTACGGTATAACTGGTACTGCAGGTGGCATAATTTTTACTTTCTGCCATACTTCAGTCAGCTGGTTTTTCTCGGAAAAACGTCAGGCCGTTCTTAGTTTTGCTGATTTTTCATTCAGTGCAGGAACCTTTATCGTCCCTTTGCTGATCAACATAATAATGAGCAGTAATTATCCCTGGCAGATATTTTTAAAGCCCTGTCTTTTGCGAATATCACTTTAGCCTTTTTAATGATTTCCCTCGCTTTGACGTTTTTCCGTCCGTATTCCGTGGAAAGAAAGGTGTCTCCGTCCACGGGAAAAAAAACTTCTTTTTCACTGGAATCCGACGCTGCAGGTTCGAAAAAAACCATCAAAAAATACGCAATTGTCTGTTTTTCAATTAGTTTTATTGAGTGGCAGCAGAATGTCTGGCTGGTAACGTATGTCATGAGTAAAGGCATCCCTCAGGTTTCAGCCAATCACGTTATATCGCTGTTTTCAGTAGGAATGCTCGTGAGAAAGGCAGGCAGCATGTTTGCCGGTAAGAGCCACCCTGATTTCAGGCTGGTTCTGCTGGATGACATCATCCTTCTGGGAGGCATCAATGCAATTCTGGCAGGGAAAGGAACAGCGGCACTGGGCGCAGGAAGTTTTACAGCGGGTTTTGCGCTTGGCGGAGTATTACCCGTTGTGATGGCCTCAGCCATGGCTTCCAGACCATCACGTGCACCGGTACTATCAACGATTGCACTCGTTATGCTGACTGCCGGAGGGCTGTGCTCCGGGATTTATACAGGATCTGTGGCTACGTTTTAACCCCGGACTCGGCGCTGACCGCCGGGCTGTTCATTTCCATACTGCTTAGATTTTTTAAGTTACCTGAAGGTAAGGGCCATGCCGTCATATCATGCTCTGCGAGCATAAAAGGGTGAGTCACAAAACGCTGCCGTTCTGGCGGAAACTTGACGGTTCAATACCGTACCTGTTGCTGAACTGCCTGCTGAAGCTGGCTACGGAATGATAGCCAACGCGGCTCGCCACCGTTTTCACCGGCAGATCGGACGTCATTAACAGGCGCAATGCCTCTGCCACGCGGGCCTCAATAATGATGATGCGTAAGCTGGTGGACTCTGCCGCCAGACGCCGCCGCAGCGTTGCACCGCTAAACCCCAGCAGCTGCTCAATTTCTGTGGCCTGCCATAAGTGGGCAGGATCTTTTGCGACCATACGACGTATCTTCATCGCCAGCCCCGGCTCCCTCGGACGCAACAAGCCGTGGCAACCCATGGCATACAGCATCAGCACCACTTCCACCATGGCGTGGAGTGACAGGGGGCGCCTGCCGTCCGTCATTGCCTTAACCCAGCGGCTCAGCGGAGTGTGCAGGTCGGCGATGGAAACCGCGATCGTATGGCCATAATCCTGTGGTGCGGGCGCGGCAAGCAGCAGTCGCGCCGCCTCCAGCTGTTCCGCTGCCAGCGACAGACTGAGTGCCACAAATTCACCGCTGGCTTTGCAGGGCGCATATTCAATATCCAGGCTTCTGGCATTGGGAACGACCAGCATTTCGCCGGGATTAACCGTGATCCAGTCATCGTTTTCGCGAAAGCTGCAGGTTCCCTGAAGCGGAAAAGCGAAGGTAGCCACGTCGGCTTCAAAGCACTTCACCTGATACGTTTTCACTGCACGCAGACAAACGCAGGGTAAGGGAGAGCGGGAGCGGGCAAGAGACAGAAGCTGCTGAAGCAGATGCTGTACTTCAACTTCATGAGTTTTAGACACCAACATAGAACCTTCTGGCGGGGAATGCTTTACTATAGGCCGTCAGAGGCGAAATGCTCAAGCGGCCTTTTCCGTGTCAGCGTATCGGCATCAAATGACCGGTGACCAGAGATCGTAGTCCAGCGAGAAAGTTGAACCGTTACACTTCACCTTACCGCTGGTTGGCAGATTAAAATGCATTCCACTGACTGACAGATTATCACTGACTGCACGTTCAAGCAGCTGGTGGCGAACGGCCGAAGCCGCGACGGGATCACTGTCAAATGCAATCGTCACCTCCGGCCGGGCAATTTGGATATGGGGAAAATGCACGATATCCCCCCAAATCAGCAGCGATTCATGCTCATCTCCGAGTAAATACCCGGTGTGTCCCGGTGTGTGGCCAAACAGGGGAAGTGCCTGGATACCGGGCAGAATATCCTGCTGGCTGAACGGCATCAGCTGCTCACTATAGGCAGCGAAGGCATTTCGGGCCAGATCGATAAACGGACGATAGCCATCCGGCACACTGGCATAGCGATTATTGTCCTGCCAGAACGCCAGCTCTTTTTCATGAATGAACAGCTGCTGCACGTTGCGGAACAGCGGTGTTTGTAGCGGACCAGCCAGACCACCAATATGATCCGGGTGGGCGTGGGTCAGCAAAACGGTATCAATCTGTAGCGGATCGATACCTGCTGCGGCCAGCGCCACCTGAAGTCGACCACCCCAGCCATTAATGCCACCGGCACCGCTGTCGACCAGGATGGTATGCTGTGCCGTCTGGATCACATAAACGTTGATGTTGATACGCGGTATCGCGGGTGCGCCGCGCCGTTCAAGCAGTGCTTCTGCCCGCGATCCATCAATACCGGAAAGCAGTTCAAACGACACGTCCAGAAATCCATCGCTGAGCATTGTCACTGTCATATCGCCGATTTTTTTGCGGTTGATTGCCGGTGTCTGCCAGTTCACCTGAGTCATCATTCTCTCCCTTAGCCGGTTTGATACGCTCATATCATGACGTTGAGCATATCAAACCGGCTCTCGGCGTTTCGCTCACTTTGGCTCGTCAAACGCTCACGCAGGCCATAACCGATCTTACATTCCGATGGCGCGAGAGGTCGGAGGATGAACCGGCGCTTACTTCGCGTCAAAGATCACATACAGCTTGCGCATCTGCGTTTCCACCACCCAGGTTCCCTGAGTATCGGCCTCGAAAAACAGCGTATCTCCGCCTTTGAAGCTGACCGGCTCTTCGCCATCGGGGGTGAAGCTACCGGTGCCGCTCAGAATATGCATCACCTCCGCCTGCTTTACACCGCGACGATAGCTGCCCGTCGAGCACTCGAAGATCCCGGTATCAATATCATCTTTGCCGGGAATTTTTTTCTCCAGCCCGAAGACCTTAATCGGCGGACTACCCGGTAATCCCTGAACGCTGCCGCAGGGTTCCAGGGATTCGATGGCGGCGGGTTGTTCAATTTTCTGCACTTTCATTTCAGGGCGATTCCTTCAGATGGAGGTGAAATTTATGTCGTAAGATGATGAAAAAAGATGATAATCGCGATCCAGCAATAAGCGTAGCGGATTGTTTAAGCAGATGGTCTGATTAATGAAAGGGCATTTAACATTTTTACGTGGAAATCAGCGTGATGAGGGCAGGAAATTCTTGTCGTAGCGGATAGCCCGCCAGCGGCGGGACAACCTTTTGTCAGAGGAGGAGACCGGGGATATCGCGATGATGATAAAAGAGAGTGTCAGGTGTCATGCGATCAGCTATCCAGCGACACCCAGCGTTTACCTGTCAGGATCGTCAGTGCCACAATCGCCACGATCGCCGCGAGATGCATCATAAAGTCCAGTACGTGAAGGTGCACAGGGTGGCAGAAAGCCAGCAGGCTGACCGCCAGGCTGGCAATCCCCATGCCCGCCATGGCGAGACTGCGTACCGGATACAGCGAGCGGCTGCGGCGCAGGCTGATAATCATCAGCAGTATCATTGGCGCACTGACTACCATCAGGAAAGTGAAACAGCGCGTGCTGTCATGATCATTCAGGATCGCGCCATGACCCTGCATGTTAATGACGCTGAGCCCAAACCACATCAGCGCAATCGGCAGCAGCGCTTTCCCTTTGAGGGAGCGACGTCCGGCAATGCTCAGGGTAAAGGCAATGCGGATCGCCAGAGTACCCAGCAACAACGCCAGTGCAATCTGAATCATTGCCAGCTTCGCGCCGGGTTGCGACCAGTCGGTCAGACCGCGCGGCACAAGAAAACTGGCGGCGACCGCGCAGGGCAGAGCAACGAACAGCCAAATCAGCACCCGCAGACCGGTAGGCCAGAGACGCCTGACGGGCTTAATCTCCCGCCCAAGTTTTTCAATAAGTGCATTATGATCGG
>CAJYIY010000024.1 GCA_913775305.1 uncultured Erwinia sp.
TGTGGTTCCGGAACGCTGTTGCTGGAAGCCGCGATGATCGCCTGCGATCGTGCGCCGGGCCTGCACCGTAATCACTGGGGCTTTACCGGCTGGAGCAAGTTTGATGCGACGCTCTGGAGTGAAGTGAAGCAGGAAGCGCAGGCGCGGGCGAAGAAAGGCCTGCAGGAAAACACCTCACGCTTCTTCGGTTTTGACAACGATCCACGCGTTATTGAAAGCGCGCGGGCCAACGCCCGCCGTGCCGGTCTGGCTGAACGTATCAGCTTCACCGTGCAGGACGTGCTGAAGCTGCAAAACCCGCTTCCGGAAGGCCCGGCGGGCACGGTGCTGAGCAACCCTCCTTACGGTGAACGTCTGGAGAGTGAACCCGCGCTGATCGCATTGCACAGCCAGCTGGGCCGCCTGATGAAAACGCAGTTTGGCGGCTGGAATCTGTCGCTGTTCAGCGCCTCGCCGGAACTGTTAAGCTGCCTGCAGCTGCGAGCCGATCGCCAGTTTAAAGCCAAAAATGGCCCGCTGGACTGCGTGCAGAAAAACTATCAGCTGGCTGCGAATCCGTCCGGCGGCGCCATTGCGCAGCTGGCGGATGATTATGCCAATCGCCTGCGTAAGAATCTGAAGAAGCTGGATAAATGGGCGCGTCAGGAAGGTATTGAATGCTATCGCGTATATGATGCAGACCTGCCGGATTATAATGTCGCCGTTGATCGATACGCTGACTGGGTTGTGGTGCAGGAATATGCGCCGCCAAAAACCGTTGAGCCGGCGAAAGCGCGCCAGCGTCTGTTTGATGTGATTGCTGCAACCCTCGCCGTGATGGCGCTGCCAGCCAATCGTCTGGTGTTGAAAACCCGTGAAAGGCAGAAAGGTAAAAGCCAGTATCAAAAGCTGGGAGAGAAGGGGGATTTCTTCCAGGTGAGCGAATTTAATGCCAGACTGTGGGTCAACCTCACGGATTATCTCGATACTGGCCTGTTTCTCGACCACCGCATCGCCCGTAGAATGCTGGGTCAGATGAGTAAAGGAAAAGACTTCCTGAATTTGTTCGCCTACACCGGCAGCGCCAGCGTGCACGCCGGTCTTGGCGGTGCGCGTAGCACCACCACCGTCGATATGTCACGAACCTATCTGGAGTGGGCGGAACGTAATCTGCGGCTTAACGGGTTAACCGGTCGTCAGCACCGGCTGATGCAGGCAGACTGTCTGAACTGGATGCGCGAAGCAGACGAACAGTTCGATCTGATCTTTATCGATCCGCCCACATTCTCTAACTCCAAGCGTATGGAGGAGAGTTTTGATGTCCAGCGCGATCATCTGGATCTGATGAAAGACCTTAAGCGCCTGCTGAGAGCGGGTGGCACCATTATGTTCTCGAATAATAAACGCGGCTTTAAGATGGACTTTGCCGGACTGGAAGTGCTGGGCCTTGAGGCTCGCGAAATTACCGCCAAAACGCAGTCACAGGATTTTGCCCGTAACCGTCAAATTCACAACTGCTGGCTGCTGACGCATGCCGGTAAGGAATAAGTTTTTATGTCACTAATCAGTATTCATGGCGCTTACCTCTCATTCAGCGATGCGCCGCTGTTGGATAACACTGAACTGCACATTGAAGAGAATGAGCGCGTATGCCTGGTCGGACGTAACGGGGCGGGCAAGTCCACGCTGATGAAGATCATCAACCGTGAGCAGCCGCTGGACGATGGCCGTATCATTTATGAGCAGGATCTGATTGTGGCGCGTCTGCAGCAGGATCCACCGCGAAATGTGGCCGGTTCGGTGTATGACTTTGTTGCTGAAGGGGTGGAGGAGCAGGCGGAACACCTGAAAGCCTATCATGCGATTTCCCACACGGTGATGGAAGATCCGAGCGACAAAAACCTCAATGAAATGGCGCGTCTGCAGTCTATTCTCGATCACCAGAATCTCTGGCAGCTGGAAAGTCGCATTCACGACGTGCTGGAGAAAATCGGGCTTGACGGTGATGCCGAGCTTTCTTCTCTGTCCGGCGGCTGGCTGCGTAAAGCGGCACTGGGGCGCGCGCTGGTCAGCAACCCGAAGGTGCTGATGCTCGATGAGCCCACCAACCACCTGGATATCGAAACCATCGACTGGCTGGAAACGTTCCTGAAAACGTTCCAGGGCAGCATTATCTTTATTTCTCACGATCGTTCATTTATCCGCAACATGGCAACGCGTATTGTTGATCTCGACCGCGGTAAGCTGGTCTCCTGGCCGGGGGATTACGATCAGTATCTGCTGGGCAAAGAGGAAGCGCTGCGTGTTGAAGAGATGCAGAATGCGGAATTTGACCGCAAGCTGGCGCAGGAAGAAGTCTGGATCCGCCAGGGCATCAAAGCACGCAGGACGCGTAACGAAGGCCGCGTGCGGGCGCTGAAAGCGTTGCGTCGTGAACGTTCAGAACGTCGTGAAGTGATGGGCAAAGCGAATATGCAGGTGGAAGAGGCGTCTCGCTCAGGCAAGATCGTCTTTGAAATGGAAAACGTTAAGTACGGCATTGCGGGCAAACAGCTGGTTAACGATTTCTCCCGCCAGGTTCAGCGCGGTGACAAAATTGCGCTAATCGGTCCGAACGGCTGCGGTAAAACCACGCTGCTGAAGCTGATGTTGGATCAGCTCAAGCCGGACAGCGGTCGGGTGCATATTGGTACTAAACTGGAAGTGGCCTACTTTGACCAGCACCGTGCCGAGTTGGATCCGGACCGTACGGTGATGGATAACCTTGCTGAAGGTAAGCAGGAGGTAATGGTTAACGGCAAGCCGCGCCATGTGCTGGGCTACCTGCAGGAGTTCCTGTTCCATCCTAAACGGGCGATGACGCCGGTACGTGCACTGTCGGGTGGAGAGCGTAACCGACTGTTGCTGGCACGCCTGTTCCTGAAGCCCAGCAACCTGCTGATCCTCGACGAACCGACCAACGACCTCGATGTGGAAACGCTGGAGCTGCTGGAAGAACTGATCGATGGCTATCAGGGCACGGTTCTGCTGGTCAGCCACGACCGTCAGTTTGTTGATAATACCGTGACCGAGTGCTGGATTTTTGAAGGCAACGGTGAGATTGGCGCATTCGTTGGCGGTTACCATGATGCCCAGCTTCAGCGTGCCGCCTGGAAACAGACCCGCGCTGTAACGAAAAATACCGCTCCTCAGCCGCGTCAGGAAAGCGTTAAAAGCGAAGCAGTGAAAAAACCGGCTGCTAAGCTGAGCTACAATTTACAGCGTGAACTCGAACAGCTGCCGCAAAAAATGGAGAAGCTGGAGGCAGAGCTGGCTGCGTTTCAGGCTCAGGTTGCGGATGTCAGCTTCTTTAACAAGCCCCACGATGAGACGCAGCCCGTGCTGGACGCGCTGGCGAAGGCTGAGCAGGAGCTGGAGACGGCGTTTGAACGCTGGGAATACCTTGAGTCGTTAAGTAACGGCGCGTAATTCTACTGAGGATAAGCTATGTGTTCGTCGCACCACGCACATCAATGGATTTTATGTCCGCAGTGTGACCTGATGACACAGCTGCCCGTGTTGAAACCGGGCAGCAAAGCAAGTTGCCCGCGTTGTCATACCACACTGCACTCCAGTTGGGTTGAGCCGCTCAGGCGGCCTGCGGGCTATGCGATGGCAGCGCTGTTTATGCTGCTGCTGGCCAATCTTTTTCCCTTCGTTAATATGCGGGTTGCGGGGTTAAGCAGCGAAATAACCCTGATGCAAATTCCTCGGGTCATGGTTTCCGAGGACTACGGCAGCCTGGCTACGCTGTTTATGCTCTTTGTTCAGGGCGTTCCTGCGTTCTGTATGATTGCTATACTACTTCTGGTCAGCCCGTTAAAACTGCCGCTGCCGCTAAAACGCGGAATGACCCGCATCCTGATGCAGCTCAGGAGCTGGGGAATGGCGGAGATTTTCCTCGCCGGAGTGCTGGTGAGTTTTGTTAAGTTGATGGCCTATGGCGATATCGGCATCGGTAACAGTTTTATCCCCTGGTGCCTGTTCTGCGTATTGCAGCTGCGAGCATTTCAATGTATCGAACGTCGTGTGCTCTGGCAGCGGGTTGCACCTTTACCTGCTCTGCCCGTGCAGCCGGTGGCCGGAATCAGCGGCCTGCGGCAGGGTTTGCGCTCCTGCTCATGCTGTACTGCGGTGCTGGCAAGTGACGAACGGGTCTGCCCGCGCTGTGGAAGTCATGGACATGCCCGCCGTAAGCACAGCCTGCAGTGGACATTGGCGCTACTGCTGACTTCTGTACTGCTCTATATCCCCGCCAATCTGATGCCGATCATGATCACCGAAGCACTGGGGAACAAGATGGGCTCAACGATCATGGCCGGGGTTATCCTGCTCTGGAGCGATGGTTCCTATCCGGTGGCATTAGTGATTTTTATTGCCAGTATCATGGTGCCTTCTTTAAAAATGCTGGCTATCGGCTGGCTGTGCTGGGACGTCAGGGGCGGTAGTCGTCATCACAGTGACAGTGAACGCATGCACAAACTGTACGAAGTCGTGGAGTTTGTCGGACGCTGGTCAATGATTGACGTTTTTGTTATAGCCGTGCTGTCGGCACTGGTACGCATGGGGCGGTTAATGAGTATTTATCCCGCTGTGGGCGCGCTGTTATTCGCGATGGTGGTGATCCTGACCATGTTTGCTGCCATAACATTCGATCCCCGTCTGACCTGGGATCGGGTGAAAGATAAGAGTACTGAGGAGTCGTTGAGTGACGGAAAATAATCACAGCACTGCCCGAGTAGAACAGATCAAACGCTGGTCTCCGGTATGGATCGTTCCGATTGTGACCGTGCTGATTGGCGCGTGGATCCTGTTTTACCACTTCAGCCATCAGGGGCCTGAAATCACGCTGATCACCACCAATGCGGAAGGCATTGAAGGTGGGAAAACGACCATTAAAAGCCGCAGCGTGGATGTCGGCATTGTTGAAAGCGCGGTGTTAACTGACGATCTTCATCATGTCGAAATTAAAGCGAGAATGAACGCAGGCATGGAAAAACTGCTGCGTGAAGACAGTGCCTTTTGGGTGGTCAAACCAACGATTGGTCGCGGAGGCGTTAGCGGTCTGGGAACGTTGTTGTCCGGAGCCTATATTGAACTTCAGCCCGGAGCAAAAGGCGAAAAGCCTAAGGAGTATCAGCTGCTGGACTCACCGCCGCTGGCTCCGCCGGATGCCAAAGGGATTCGCATCACTCTGGACAGCCGCCGGGCCGGTCAGTTAAATGCCGGCGATCCGGTACTGTTCCGCGGCTATCGGGTAGGCTCGGTGGAAACCAGTACCTTCGATACTGACAAGCGCATGATTGCTTATCAGCTGTTTATTGCCGCACCCTACGATCGTTTAATCACTACCAATGTTCGCTTCTGGAAGGACAGCGGCATCGCGGTGGATATGTCTGCATCGGGAATGCGGGTTGAGATGGGATCGCTGGCCACCCTGCTGAGCGGTGGGGTGAGTTTTGATGTACCGGAAGGCTGGGAGCTGGGCAAGCCAGCTGAGAATAATGCGGAATATCGTTTGTTTGACGATCAGCGCAGTATTCAGGATTCCCTGTATAGCGAGCACAAAGACTTCCTGATGTTCGTTAACGAATCGGTTCGCGGATTGAACGTGGGTGCGCCAGTTGAATTCCGCGGTATTCGTCTGGGTACGGTGGCGGAAGTGCCGTTTACGGCGCCGGGTATCGAACAGCGCCTGAATAACGATTACCGTATTCCGGTACTGATCCGCATCGAGCCCGATCGATTCCGTAAGCAGCTTGGCGAAGGCTTCAATTTCGAGCAGCATCTGAAAAATGGTATCAAAGAGGGATTACGTGCTTCGCTTAAATCCGCCAACCTGTTGACCGGTTCACTCTACGTTGATCTGGACTTCTATAAAAATGCCAAGCCGGTGACCGGACCAACGACATATCAGGACTACAAGCTGATTCCAACGGTCAGCGGTGGGCTTGCACAGATCCAGGAAAAACTGGTGGAGTCGCTGGATAAAATTAACAATCTGCCGTTGAATCCGATGATCAATGAGGCAACTGGCACACTGAAAGAGAGCCAGCGCACGCTGCGTGAACTGCAAAAAACGTTGAATAATCTGAATCAGATTACTTCCAGCCCGGCAATGCAGGAGCTGCCCGCGGATATGCAGACTACGCTACGTGAACTGAATCGCAGTATGAAGGGCTTCCAGCCGGGATCGCCTGCCTATAACAAACTGGTGGCGGATATGCAGCGTCTTGATCAGGTCATGCGAGAACTACAGCCAGTGCTGAAGACGTTGAATAGCAAAAGTAATGCGCTGGTGTTTGAAGCTAAACCCGGTCATGACCCACAGCCGAAGAGGGCGAAATAATGATGAAATGGATCCCCCTGGCGCTGATCCTTGCGCTAACGGCATGCAGCAGTACGCCGCAAACACGCTATTATCAGCTGCCTGTGGCCGCCAGTAATACGGTGGTCAGCAGCCAGGCATTTTCCCGGCCAGTCTGGGTGGAGGCGGTGTCTGTACCGGATTATCTGGCGGGTAACGGCGTGGTTTATCAGAGCAATGATGTTCAGTACGTGATCGCCGCCAACAACCGCTGGGCCAGTCCGCTGGACCAGCAGCTGATGCAAACACTGGTCGGAAATCTGAGCAGCGAATTACCGGGTGCCATCGTTTCCTCTGCTCCGCTGGGCCAGCAGCACGATACACTTAACGTGACCATAACCGGATTTCACGGACGCTACGACGGTAAAGCGGTCGTCAGCGGCGTATGGATACTGCAGCGCGAAGGCCGTCTGGTGAAGCGTGCATTTACGCTGGCCCTGCCGCAAAGTGAAGATGGTTACGATTCGTTAGTCAGAACGCTGTCTCTGGGCTGGCAGCAGATTTCGATCCAGATCGCAAATGCGATAAATCAGCAACGTTAGTTATTATTTTTACAAATGGCCTAAGCCTTTGATTATCGCAAAACGAGAATTTTGCGTGATCAAAGGCTTTTTTATTGCTAATCAGCAACCTGCAATCCTGGCGGCCAAAAAAAAAATGCAAAATTATGAAAATGCCAGGTCATCAATATGACATTGGCGTGAAATTTGCGCATTGATCTTTTATGACCTCAGAGGTAGAAATGAACTGTGGCTGCTCACGATGTAGCCATTGTTTTCTTTCCACCAGATTCCACCAGACAAAATGAGGGAAACGCGGCATGAAGAGACAGAAACGAGATCGCCTGGATCGGGCACACTCAAGGGGTTATCAGGCGGGCATTACCGGACGCTCAAAAGAGATGTGTCCTTACCAAATGCTGGATGCTCGATCTCACTGGTTGGGAGGTTGGCGACAAGCCATGGAGGACAGGACGGTTACCGCGTAACGCCTGTTCAACGTAAAGGAAAAAACCTCCGCTGTTGCGGAGGTTTTCGGTTCTGAAGCGTATGAGTGTGGAAACTACGTCCGGAACGGTTAAAAGGCGGTAGTGTCCTTGAACAGACCCACCTTAAGGTCGGTAGCGGTATAAATCACTTTACCATCCACCAGTACCTCACCATCGGCAACGCCCATCACCAGTTTACGGTTGATAACGCGTTTGAAGTGAATACGATACGAAACCTTTTTCGCCGTTGGCAGAACCTGGCCGGTGAATTTCACCTCGCCAACCCCCAGCGCACGACCTTTACCTTCAGCGCCTAACCAGCCGAGGTAAAAACCAACCAGCTGCCACATTGCATCTAAACCCAGGCAGCCCGGCATTACCGGATCGCCGATAAAATGACAGCCAAAGAACCACAGGTCCGGATTGATATCCAGCTCAGCTTCAACGAAGCCTTTACCGTAGTTGCCGCCATCTTCGGTCATCTTGATTACGCGGTCCATCATCAACATATTGCCGGCTGGCAATGGTGGACCTTCTGCACCGAAAAGTTCACCGCGACCAGAAGCAATCAGGTCTTCTTTTGTATAGGATTCGCGTTTATCTACCATATTCTCAATAAGCCTTATTTTAGTGAATCATCAATTCTAGCTAACACGTGTACGCTGAGCAAGTCTTATCAGCGCTGGTTGAACCAGTTTAACCAGCGTAGTGGCCAGGGAAGCTGGCGCGCATCCTGTTGGTTAATCTGTGCAATACGATCCTGAATTGAACGCAGCAGGCAAGGATCGTTTTCCTTGTCCCATTCAACACCCGTTAACAGTGGCAGGGCCTCATCCACGCTGGAGACCGCCCACAAATGAAATTTACCTTCTCGCACTGCATCGACAACTTCTTGTTGTAGTGCGAGGTGACGGACGTTGGCAGCCGGAATAATCACCCCCTGGTTGCCATTGAGCGTACGCTGGTTACAGATATTGAAGAAGCCTTCGATTTTTTCGTTCAGTCCCCCAACCGGCTGAACGCGACCAAACTGGTCGACCGAACCGGTAACGGCGATTTGCTGATTGATCGGTTGTAAAGCCAGCGCGCTGATCAACACACACAGCTCGGCCAGCGAAGCACTGTCGCCGTCAACCTCTGAATAAGATTGCTCAAACACCATTGAAGCTGAGAAGGGTAGCTGCTGATCCAGTTCGAGCTCCGCAATTAACCATGCCTGCATAATCATCATGCCTTTGGCATGAATATTACCACCGAGTTCTGCTTTTCGCTCGACGTCGGTAAACTCGCCGTCACCAACGTGCACCACGCAGCTGATCCGAGAGGGCTCGCCAAACGGTCGTGGATGGCCCGGGAAATCAATCACCGAAAGTGCGTTGATCTGACCAACCATTTCACCTTCAGTTTCAATCAGAATCTGATCAAGCAAAATATCATCACGCACGCGCTCGGAGAGAAAACCTTCACGCCATTCACGTGTGGTCAGTGCATCGCGTAAATTATCACCGCTTACGATTTCATTTTCGCTGTAAAGCGCGGCGTCCTGTAGCTGCCGCGCCAGCCAGCACGGATCCAGCGGCAGGGTATCCTGATCGCCGGTATAGCGTGCCGCTTCGCGGATGAGCACCGGCCAGAAATCAGCGGAGGGAGCCGGGTAGCCAAGACTCTGCGCCACGCTTAACACCCATTGGTGCCAGTTAGTGAACTCTTCTTCATCAACAAGCTGGATGTTTTCTTCAAACTCACTATAAAGTGCCAGCGAAGCGAGCTCGGGTTCCATATCCTGGAAATCGGCCAGAGCATCACGATCGCCGGTCAGAACCAGACGCAGCTGCATCGGCATCGACGGTATATCCAGCGGCAGCGGACGCGTTTCATCCGGGGAATACCAGTCAAAGCGCTGGTTAACCAAAACTTTTTTAAGGCGCAGCCACAGTAAAGGCTGTGCCAGCAGCGCGCGCAGAGAGAGGATCAGCACGCCACCATTTGCCCGGTGAATCAGACCGGGGGACAGCGTCAGGGCAGAGCTGTAAAGACGAACACAGCCAAACAGCTCCTCGGATTCAATCCAGTCAGCCTGATGAATGCCGCCAGTGCTGGCAAAATTATCCAGCGGACTTTCCGCCGGACGCCAGACAATTTTTTGGGGCTCAACCTGATAGTGTCCACCGTACAGCAGCCTGGTATCCTCTTCTTCCTCGGATTCGACAAGGGAAGAGAGTACATTCTGCAACAAAGCCTGATGTTCAGCGCTTTCGGCGCTTTTGACCAGCATAAGCGGTATTTTTGCCGGTGTTTGCAGAAGCAGGCTGAGGCCGTTGAACAGGCGAGACTGCACGTTAGCAAAACATTCTGTCTCAGTGGTGGTAGCCTGGGAGATGAGATGCTGGAAGCGTTCTGTATCGGGCTGTAGGGCGCGCCACTCTAATCGGTTGTTGGTCAAAGTTATCGTATTTTTCTGAAATGAATAAAAGCGGCATTATACAATAATTCAGCCTGTTAAGCACAGCAGACATGCGGTTCTGCATTATCAGAGTTGAGATTCGCGTACTGGTTCCGGTATTTCTTTGCCGCCAGATTTAAAAAAGCTGTTATTCTTAAGTCGTTATAGGGTCAGCATGAGATTCCGATGAAATATCAACAACTGGAAAATCTTGAAAGCGGATGGAAATGGAAATACCTGGTCAAAAAACACCGCGAAGGTGAAGCGATCACGCGTTATATTGAGCTTAGTGCAGCGCAGGCGGTCGTGGATGAGTTGTTGGCGATGGAGAACAGTCCCAATCTGGTTGTCACCTGGATTAACCAGCATATTAATCCCGCTCTTGAAAACCGTATGAAACAGACCATTCGCGCGCGCCGTAAACGTCATTTTAATGCTGAACATCAGCATACGCGAAAGAAGTCTATCGATCTGGAATATCTGGTGTGGCAACGTCTTGCAGGACTGGCGCAGCGCCGTAACAGCACGCTCTCAGAAACGGTGGTGCAGCTTATTGAAGATGCAGAACGAAAAGAGCAATATGCCAGTCAGATGTCCTCACTTAAACAGGATCTTAAGGCAATTCTCGGTAAACCTGAATAGCAGGGCGGGAAGCGGGGAGTGGCTTTGATTCTCCAGCGTTTTAAAAGGAAATAAAAAACCCCGCCTAAGCGGGGTTTTTTTATCAAAGCGCGACTTAAGCCTGTGGCTGAGTCACAACGTCTTTGATACCTTTAACTTCGATTTCTACGCGACGGTCTGGCGCCAGGCAGTCGATCAGAGCCTGACGGCCTTTCACGCTGTCACAGGTGTTGCCAGTAACTGGGTTAGATTTACCCTGGCCACGTGCAGAGATCTTGTTAGCTGGGATACCTTTAGATACCAGGTAGTCAACCACTGACTGAGCACGTTTCTCAGACAGCTTCTGGTTGTACTCTTCAGAACCGATACGGTCGGTGAAGCCCAGAACAACAACAGAACCGTCTTTCGGATCCAGATTGCTCAGCTGGGTGTACAGCTGATCCAGAGCCTGCTGACCTTCTGGTTTCAGAGTCGCTTTGTTGAAGTTGAACAGCACGTCAGACTTCAGGGTGAAACGCTTGGTTTCAACAACTGGAGCCGGAGCTGGTGCTGGAGCTGGTGCCGGAGCAGCAACTTCCTGACCGAAACGGTAAGAAACACCCAGGCTTAACATGGAGTTATCAGGACGTGCACCAACGGTACCTGCGTCACCGATATTGTTAACCCACTGGTAATCCAGACGAGTTGCCCAGTTTGGGGTCAGTGCGTATTCAACACCCACTGCTGCCAGTGGAGAAACGCCAGTGTCGTGATCGCTAATGCGGTTGCCGCCAACGACCTGCTGAGTGGAATCAGCGCGCCATACCATACCACCCAGACGGGTGTACAGGTCCAGGTTGTCCATGATTGGGTAGCTTAACTTAGCTGCCAGCTGAACGCCCTGTGCTTTGAAAGCGCCGTTAACCTTGTCGCCTTTGTAAGGCATACGGCCAAGCCAGTCGTAACCCAGCTCGAAACCAAGGTATGGGTTCGCCTGATAACCAACGAATGCACCAGCACCCAGCTGATTTTCGTGAGTTGGGCCGTCGTTGTTTTGGTAACCGTTACCGTAGTAACCTTTGTCGTGGTACTGAGACCAGCCCAGTTTAGCACCGGTATACCAGGTGTCATCTTTAGGGGCGGCCTGCGCTACGGTAGCGAAGCCAGCCAGTGCCACTGCAATTGCGATAGCTGTCTTTTTCATTTTTGCGCCTCGTTATCATCCAAATAGGCAATGAGCTTAAAATGAGCTCTTTGGTTAAATCCTTCGCCGGGTTGTTATGCTCGTTTGTGACTCTTCCAAAAAAGGAGGTTATTGAGCACCCTGGCGAGTTAAAGTCTACAACGTACTAGCAAACTTACAAGTCTGATATGATGCTGGCACATAAAAAAATGAGGTTTTTTACATATTATTTAACATTTGGAAGGGAATTTTTAGTACAAGAAATGGTCTGAGACGCAGCTAACCTATTGTCCAGCCGCGTCATAACATTATCTGAGGCTTGAGGCGCATACCACGATAAAAAATCCTGAGAATTATCTCATTTTTACTTAATGATACAAAGTAGAATGAATTTTTAGCCCGTTAAGTGGTCGTACTGGCTGAAAATTTGTCCGATCGGGACGCATAATCAGCCCCAATGCCTGACCTGAATTTGCTGCCGCCAGCAGCCGCGATCGATCGCTCTCCGATACATCCTCCTCAAACCAACCCAGCACCACACTGTAATTGCCTGTTTGCAAGGCTTTAATCATCGCTTCAACGGTAGTGATGGGGCCTGAATGTGTCGCCTGCATGACTTTGTCCAGCGGCAACCCGGAACGCTGTAGCCAGTCGCGGCTCAGTTTTTGCTGCGGTGTGAGCCACAGCTGCCAGCGAGACTGTTTACCTAACTGCTGTAGAAGAGGAAGCAGTAAAAGCTGAGTCATGCCTGGCTGATTCTCACTGTAAATTAATTCGCTGACCAGACCAGCGGCACATGCCGAAGCAGATGTCACACGTGATGCAATGTGAAATGCACTATCGCTATTAACAGATTGAGATTTCGGGAAATAGGTACGCATGATGTCTTCGCTCGCAATGTCACTGTATGGATATACAGTATATGGCTGGCGAACAAAGATCAACCTTATTTTTTTGATGATGTCTCGCAAAATCACAAGATAACTCACAGCAAGCCGATTTATTCGTTGAACCTGTAATGCGGATTGCCTATGTTTCAATGTGTTGATTTTCGGGAATTTGTGCGAATTTTCTTAAGCTGAGCAGGGAGTTGCTATGAGTAGTTCAAAACAGAGAATTGAGCAGACTAAACAGCGGTTGGCGGCGTTGGGGCCGGTGGAATCGCGTACCCAGTTTGGTGGCTACAGTCTTTCAGTCGAGAAGACCGTTTTTGCAGTCGTTGCCGATGGAGAACTGTATCTGCGCGCCTGCGAACAGGCACAACCGTATATGAGTGAAAGGAAAATGCAGCCGCTCCGTCTGGTGAAACGGGGCCTGCCGGTTGCGCTCAATTATTACCGTGTCGATGGTATGCTGTGGGCCGATGCCGAACAACTGGTGGCGATTTCTTCACTGTGTCTGAATGGCGCACGACAGGAACTTCAGGAGCGACACAGAAACCGGCGCATTAAGGATCTGCCTAATATGGGGATCCGTATGGAGGCTCTGCTGCGTGAAGTGGGTATTTTGTCAATTGATATGCTGGTGCAGCAGGGAGCCAAACGCAGCTGGCTGAAGCTACGCGTTAATAATAAACACCTTGGTCTTTCGGTGCTGTTTGCTTTGCAGGGGGCGATAGTCGGCAGCCACTATCAGGCGCTGCCGACCGAAGTCAAAGAAGAACTGCGCGACTGGTTTGAGCAGAATGCGTGCTGCGATCGATAAGAGAGAACGGCATACCTAGCTCTCCGAGCGCCGGATAATTTGCTGTTTGAGACTCGCAATTTCAGGTAGCAATGCCACCAGCAGGCCGATCTGCTGTAAAACAAGCGGTTCTTTGGTGGCATTATCCGCTTCGGTTTTCTCAATGCGCTGTGCCAGACCCATCTTCATACGCTCTGCCTTGACCTCATCCACCACATCAACATGCAGGATATCATTGACGTAGCAGACCACATCATCCATGAGCTGTAGCAGAGTGGTGTTTTCCAGTCTCTCACGGTGCGCCCCTAACGCAGAAATATAGCTCAGGAACGAATGATTGAGGCAGAGTAACCTGAAAACGGCTTCGCGAAGTGCGCTGTCAGCTTTGTTTTCTACTGAAATATTCGAAACAACGGCAGCCATTTCCGCATCGCCGTTGTGCGCATCGCGGCGTGCAACACGATAATCCAGGCGATTATCCTTGCCCTGGTGATATTGCACCAGTACGGCATCAAGATAGCGGCAGTTAGCATTCAGCGTTCGCTCTGCCACGGCCGACAGCCTGAGGAAACGCCAGTCGGGCCAGATAAAGGCCACGGCAAGCCAGGCGATAGCGCACCCCAACAGCGTGTCAATAATGCGCGGAAGCGCGACTTCAAACCCTTCACCCAGCAGGTTAAAGCACAGCAGCACCAGCAGCGTAATAAACATGGTGGCATGTGCATACTGGATATTACGGAAGAAGAAGAACATCACCCCGGTCACGACAATCAACATCAGCTGGCCTTCAATGGAAGGGACCAGCCAGAGGAGGGGCAGACCGAGGGCAATTCCCGTCAGCGTACCGACAATGCGTAGCGCCAGACGTCGGCGCGTTGCGCTGTAGTTAGGCTGGCAGACAAATAAACTGGTCAGAAGTATCCAGTAGCCATGCTGCAGGCCGGTGAGCTGGATAAAAGCGTAGCCGGTGCACAACAGAAGTGAGAGTCGTACCGCATGACGAAACAGCGGTGACTCAGCGCTCATGTGGCGGCTGAGGCGCAGGCGGGCATCGCTCCAGCCGGTCAACCCCTCCCGGGAAAGCGAACGATCGTGATAATAACCGCCCTCCGCCAGCGCCTGCTCTGACTCTATGGTCGCCAGCTGGGCGTCGATAGCTTTCAGATTGTTCAGCAGGAAGTGCATAGCTTTGACTTCGTGGCTGTCCGGCTGCTGCACGGTCAGTCTCTGAAGTGCCGCATTAAGATTGGCAAACACCCGCTCAAATCGCGAATCATGCTGATAGCTTTCACGCAGTAATATGGCGCGCGAAAGCTGCCGACAGGCCAGAGCCTGTAGCGTTAATAAACGTTGAAAGCGGAAAAGAATATCACTGGCACCCCAGGCTTGGCGCAGAGCATGGTACTGCACGTGCGATGAGCTGGCGCGTTCATGAATATCCTGAGCCACAAAATAGTAATGAAGCGTACGTCTGGTTCCACGCTGGCCGCGATCGCCGCGCAGTCGTGACTGTATAGAGGCTTTTGCCTGATTCAGTAACGTCACCAGCTGGCTGTTAGCCATGGCCACATCCACCATCGCCTGCCGGTCATCGTCCTCCAGATCGGGGTCGAACAGGCTGGCTTTGGCGTCCAGGTAGTGCGCCAACTGCCCATAGCAGCGGGAAAGATTTTCCTGGAGCGGACGGATGGGAAACAGCAGGTGTCCGGAAAGTGTCAACAGATTATACCAGATGGCACCGGTCAGCAGCAGCGCGGGCTGCAAATACCACTGAGTAAACAGCCCAATTCCCAGCATGGTATAGATGGCGATAAGCAGTGCACCAAAGGCGATAGTTGCGTAACGCGGGCCCAGTGCTCCCAGCAGAATAAAACCCCAGCTGGAAATCGCCAGCCCGATAACAAACAGCCAGGGATGCGGGAACAGCAGCTCCACCGATACGGATGCAACACAGAAACAGACCAGCGTTATCAGCAGGTTACGCAGACGACCACTCAGGCGGTCGTCAAGGTCGGTCAGCGCCGCGGCAACCACGCCCAGCGTGAGTGGTATCGTCCAGGTGATTTGATGCAGCCACCAGGGAACGGCGGTGGTCCCGGTCAGGGCCAGCGTAATGCGGATATGATACAGCCAGCTGCTGTTAAACGCATGACGCCGGAGATTATTCATCAGCGACGTTTGCATGGTGCGACTCACCGGAAACGACGACGCGCATTGGCTTCACGTGCTGCCCGCGCTACCTCCACGGGAACAACCCGGCGTCCTACCGGCCAGAGCGCAATAACGGCTATTTTCAGATTAGCAATGCCAACCGGAATACCGATGATAGTCAGGCACTGCGCAATGCCTGCGGTGATGTGCATCAGGCACAGCCACCAGCCGAAAAAGATCAGCCAAAGGATATTGAGCAGCTTACCACCCGCGTTCAGCAGCGCATTTTTTCCATCCGGATCCAGCTCATCAACGTGTATAGCTTCATTACCAAAGGGCAGCAGCGAAAGCCTGGTAATTTCCCAGCATGAGCGGGTCAGAGGCAGGGTAAAAACCAACACGATGCTGACCAGGGTGGCCAGCAGCCATGACAGGGTAGTCAGGAAACCACCCAGAATGAAGTTAAGAATATTAAGTACGGCACGCATTGGTGTTATCCCCTCGGGCGTAGAGAAAAGTCTTAGTGACAATTCGTTGATTGTAACGTGTTTTAACGCTGGAGCGGTAAACTGTCGCCAGTTAAACTAAGCGCAGATGAAATTAACCGCAGCAGGGTCGCAGGAATGGAACTGAAAGCAACATCGCTGGGTAAACATCTGGCACAACATCCTTACAACCGGGTGCGGCTGTTGAATGCTGGCGTTGAGGTCAGCGGTGAAAAACATGAATATCTGATCCCCTTTAACCAGCTGTTATCCATTGCCTGCAAGCGTGGTCTGGTTTGGGGCGAGCTGGAATTTTCACTGCCTGACGATAAAGTTGTCCGCCTGCACGGTACGGAATGGAACGAAACGCAGCGCTTCTATCACTACCTCAGCCAGGCATGGCAGAAGTGGAGCCAGCAGATGAGTGAGGTCGCTGCCGGAGTGTTAAACCAGCAGGCTGAAGCCATTCGTCTTGCGGAGCAGCAGGACCGCTGGCTGAAACGCAGCGATATCAGCAGCTGGCAGCTGGCGATCCGTAAATCCTTTGACGCCATACCGCTGCCGGTAACCCGACTTGACGAGTTTGAGTGCTGCCGCGATGCCTGGCGCTACTGTCTGCGGTGGCTGAATGACAGCGACAGCCAGCGCAGCCAGCGCAACGCGCGCTGGACGGAGCGCATGCTGGAACAGTATGCCGACTACTTTGCACAGGTAGAAAGCTCGCCGCTGAATCTTTCGCAGGCACGAGCGGTAGTCAATGGCGAAGACTCGGTACTGGTACTGGCCGGAGCGGGCAGCGGTAAAACCTCGGTGCTGGTTGCGCGTGCGGGATGGCTGGTAATGCGCAGGCAGGCAACGGCAGAGCAGGTGCTGTTACTGGCCTTTGGGCGTAAAGCGGCTGAAGAGATGAATGAGCGTCTGCGTTCTCGTCTGCACAGTGAAGATTTTTCGGCGCGCACTTTCCACTCGCTGGCGCTGTATATCATTCGTCAGGGCAGTAATAAATCCCCCGTTATCAGTAAGCTGGAAAACGATACCCCTGCCCGTCATGATTTCCTGATTGACGTCTGGCGCCAGCAGTGCAGCGAGAAAAAAGCTTACGCTAGCGGCTGGCGTCAGTGGATCAGTGATGAGCTGGGTTGGGAACTGGAGGAGGGGCAGTTCTGGCAAAGTAACGCGCTGGCGAATCGGCTGGTGTCGCGTCTTGAACGCTGGCTGGGGTTGATGCGCATGCACGGCGGTGCACAGGCGGCGATGATTGAGAGTGCACCCGATGAAATTCGTCCTCTGTTCAGCAAACGGGTCAAGCTGATGGCCCCGCTGCTCAAAGCCTGGAAAACTGCGCTCAAGGAAGAGGGGGCCGTCGATTTTTCAGGTCTGATCCACCAGGCGATTAATATTCTTGATAAAGGGCGTTTTATCAGCCCCTGGAAGCATATTCTGGTCGATGAGTTTCAGGATATCTCGCCGCAGCGCGCAGAACTTCTGGCGGCATTACGCCGTCAAAATCGGCAGACTTCACTTTTCGCCGTCGGCGATGACTGGCAGGCCATCTACCGGTTCAGCGGTGCAGAGATGACCCTGACAACGGCTTTCCACCACTACTTTGGTGAGGGCGAGTGCTGCGTACTCGATACCACCTACCGTTTTAATCAGCGCATTGGGGAAGTCGCCAATACCTTTGTACAGCGTAATCCACATCAGCTGAAAAAATCGTTGAACAGTCTGACGAAAGGCACCAAAAAGTCGCTACAGCTGCTGCCGGAAGATCAGCTGGAAGCGCTGCTTAATAAAATGAGCGGTTACGTCAAGCCGCATGAACGGATTATGGTACTGGCGCGCTATCATCATTTGCGTCCTGAGGTGCTGGATAAAGCGGCAACCCGATGGCCAACACTGAATCTGGAATTTATGACCATTCATGCCAGTAAAGGACAGCAGGCGGAATACGTCATCTTACTCGGGCTTTCTCAGGGAGATGAGGGTTTCCCTGCACCGGCCCGGGAATCGGTGATGGAGGCGGCGCTGCTGCCGAAAGTGGAGGCGTTTCCTGATGCGGAGGAACGTCGTCTGGCGTATGTTGCTATCACGCGTGCGATCCATCAGGTCTGGTTGCTTTACGACCGCGACAGACCCTCGGATTTTGTTGCCGAACTGAGCCGCCTGGACGTTCCGCAGATGCGAAAACCCTGACGGCAGAGGAAGCTTACTTCAGGCGCTCCTGCAGGTAGCGCTCGTAATCCGGGATCTGGATTTCAACCTGCTCTGCAAATAACGGTGAGTGGATAATGAAGTCAGCGGTGGCGCGGTTGGTCGCCACCGGGATATTCCACACGGTAGCCAGACGCAGCAGCGCTTTAACATCCGGATCGTGCGGCACGGCATTCAGCGGATCCCAGAAGAAAATCAACAGATCAATTTTCCCTTCCGAGATTAATGCGCCTACCTGCTGATCTCCACCCATCGGGCCGCTGAGCATAGCCGTAACCGGCAGACCGGTCGCACGCTGCACCAGATTGCCGGTCGTGCCGGTGGCATAAAGCGTATGAGGCTGCAGTTTTTCTCTGTGGATATTTACCCACTCCATCAGGGCGTTTTTACAATGGTCATGAGCGACCAGCGCAATATGTTTTTGCGGCTGAATCTTACGAGTGGTCTGGTCCATTCAGATATCCTGGCTGTGTAGGGTAAAGGCAGAAACGTCAGTCAAACAGTAAATTGAGTGTAACGTTGCGGTGAAACGGATATCAACTGGTATGTAAGGCTTTCATCAGCGTAATAAAACGCTGGCGGGTGGCCGCATCAACCTGTTGATACCAGAGATGCAGCATTCTTTCCGCTGACGAGCGGCGGTTAAGGGCAAAATCCTGCTCCTGCACGGCGTTGAAAACCGTAGGTTTACCCGGCTGTGCAAAACGCAGAACTGAGGCGTTTTCGCCGTTCAGGTTATAATGGATCATTGCCTGTTCAAAGTCGCTGTTGGGGGAGGTGACCAGAAAATCGCGCTTGCTCTCGATCTCAGCGCCATTCTCATCAATCAAAGTGAACTGCGGCTTCTTATCAAACACTCTGCCTTCGGTGACGGAAGTCAGCGGCGGGAGATGAATTAACACCGAGCGGCCGCGGGCGGTGAAGGTAACAATCTGCGGGGAAGATACCCAGGTGACGCGATTATGGCCAGGGAGTTGAAACGATTTCTCTACGCGAAACAGCAACTGATGTTCGCCGCGATCAAGTTCTAATCCGTCGGCCCCTTTCAGCAACGAACCGGAAATCTTATGTCCGTCCAGAACCAGAAGGTCGATATCGGCAGAAAGTTTTAGCGTGGTTGCCTGCACAGCAGAGGCCAACAGCATTATGATCAACCCGGTTATGACCCTTAACAGCTTCATTCATACTCCAGACCAGCAAACGGTGAGAAAACGTCGAATGTATCAAAGTCTTTCAGTATGGCACCATATTAACATTTAAACACATTTAATCGTGCTGTTGATCGTGAATTACCGAATTGGCGACGCTGAGCGAATTGCAACCGTCATAATGATAAAATACAGGCCGTTAACCCGAACCGGAGAGCAATATGGATGACAAAAAAATTACTGAAGTGCTGACCAGTAGCAAAACCATTGCCCTGATCGGAGCGACTGACAACGCGCAGCGCCCGGCCTGTCACGTTATGAAATATCTTCTTTCACAGGGTTATGAAGTTATACCCGTAAACCCCAAGCTCACCGGGCAGAAATTGCTGGGTCAGACGGTATATGCGCAACTGGCAGATATTCCTCAGCCTGTCGATATAGTGGATGTGTTCCGAAATGCTGAAGCAGCGTGGGGCATCGCGCAGGAAGCCATCGCCATCGGTGCCAAAACTCTCTGGCTCCAGATTGGGGTGATCAACGAACAGGCCGCCGTGCTGGCGGCGGATGCCGGGTTAACGGTAGTGATGGACCGTTGCCCGAAAATAGAAATTCCTCGCCTCGGCCTGGCAAAGAGCGCGTAGAAACCCGGCTTGCGCAGGGCATTAAATCATTTCCCTGACCTGGGAATTGCAGCGGCTGGTGGAGTCATAACGCCAGCCGTTCGGAAGGAAGAGGCGAGTCGACGTCTGGCTGACCGGTAGCCTCACTGGCGTAAGGCTGCCAGCTATGGCTGACCACTTTGAACATTGCCTCTGCCTCACTGTACGGAGGTAGAGGCGCTGTCAAATCACAGTACGCGGCAGGCAAAACCTTTCAGATACAGGCCTTCAGGATAGCTTGAAATAACCGGATGGTCGGCGGCCTGGCGGAACTGCTCAATAAACTGTACGTCACGCTGCGCATCGACGGCGGCATCCGCAATGATCTTCTGGAACAGTTCCGTTGGCATCAGGCCGGAGCAGGAGAAGGTCATCAGCATACCGCCCGGGTTCAGCAGCTGCATAGCGAGCATATTAATGTCTTTATAGCCGCGGCACGCACCCATCAGCTGATTTTTATTTTCAACAAACTTAGGCGGATCCATCACAATCAGATCGAACTTCTCACCTTCATCACGATAGCGCCGCAGCAATTTGAATACGTCATCGCGAAGGAACCGGGCCTTACTCAGGTCCAGACCGTTCAGCTCAACGTTCTGTTTTGCCACATCCAGTGCAGCCTGCGACGTGTCAACGCTGATCACTTCCCGGCAGTTACCCATCAGGGCAGAAACGGCGAAGCCGCCAGTATAGGAGAAACAGTTCAACACCCGGCGATTTTCCGCGTAGCGGCGGGTTGCCAGTCGGCTGTCGCGCTGATCGAGGTAATAACCGGTTTTATGTCCGGTCTGAATATCGACCAGCAGCTTCATACCGTGTTCGGTAATCGGCAGCAGCTCTGGTGGCGTTTCGCCCAACACAACGCCCTGCGTCAGTTCCAGCCCCTCTTTTTTACGCACGCTAACGTCGGAACGATCGTAAATCGCGCAGCCCGGATAGCAGGTTTGCAGCGCGGTAATCAGAGCCGCACGCTGGTATTCCGCTCCGGCAGACAGGAGTTGCAGTACGAGGAAATGACCAAAACGATCGATGGTGATCCCGGGCAGACCATCCGATTCACCGGCAATCAGGCGGTAGCTGTCAAGATTATCACGGTGCGCCAGCCAGTCGCGCAGCTGCTGCGCCGATTGTAAACGGCGAATGAAGAAGTCGATGTCAATCGATTCATCCTGCTCCCAGCTCCAGACGCGGGCACGGATCTGCGACTGTGGAGACCAGGCGGCGCGGGCCAGCCATTTACCCTGACTGTCACAGACATCAATAGTTTCACCCGAGTGGGCTTTACCTTCCATACGGGCAATGGCCCCGGAGAACACCCATGGATGGCGACGAAGTAAGGACTTTTCACGTCCTTTGGCAAGAATCAAACGAACAGTCATAGTCAGTTATACTTATACTCAGAGAATCAGGCGATATTGTCCGGTGCTGACTAGGAAAAAGCAATCAGTGCCGGAAATAAGGAGAAGAAATGGCGACGATCGGTATGCGGGCCTGGGTTTACGGCAGAGTCCAGGGAGTGGGATTTCGTTACAGTACTCAGCGCGAAGCAAAAGCACTGGGGCTGACGGGCTATGCCAGAAACCTGGATGACGGCAGCGTTGAAGTGCTGATGTGCGGTGAAGCGCAGCCGGTTAATGCGCTGCTCAGCTGGCTGAAAGCCGGAGGCCCCCGGAGCGCCGGGGTCGATCGCGTGTTGACGGAACCGTGCCAGCCAGAGTCAGCGCTGAAAGGATTTACAACGGGTTAGCGCTTACAGGCACTTCGCGGGTTTAGGTAAACCGGCAATCTTGGTGGCCTGTTTGGCGGGACCTTTGGGGAACAGCCGAAAAAGATAGCGGCTGTTGCCTTTCTCTTCGCCGTATTTCTGCGCCATGGCTTTTACCAGCATGCGCACCGCCGGAGAGGTATTAAACTCCAGATAAAATTCGCGCACGATGAGCACGACTTCCCAGTGTGCATCGCTCAGTTCAATGGCTTCTTCCGCTGCCAGAAGCGGGGCCAGTGCTTCGCTCCAGTCTGTGGTAGATTTCAGATAACCCTGCGCGTCGCGCTCAATCTCTCTGCCTTCAAATTGCACTCTGTTGCCTCTGCTGCGTGATTCATTCTGCGCGGGAGTCTAACAAATTTTTCCCCGAGCCAAAAATAAAGCCCCGCAGGTGCGGGGCTTTCATCAATTACTCGACACAGATTTAGTTGCTGCGGGACATGCCCAGCAGGCTCAACAGGCTGACGAAGATGTTGTAGATAGAAACATACAGGCCGACGGTGGCGCGGATATAGTTAGTTTCGCCGCCGTGGATAATGTTGCTGGTTTCCCACAGGATGGCACCGGTAGAGAACAGCACAAACAGCACGCTGATGGCCATATGCAATGCAGGAATGTTCAGGAAGAGGTTAGCCACAACGGCAATCAGCAGCACGACAAAACCCGCCATCAGCATACCGGACAGGAACGACATATCCTTGCGGGTGGTCAACACGTAGGCAGAACAGCAGAAGAACACCAGCGCGGTGCCGCCCAGCGCCAGTCCAATCACATCACCCATACCCGCAGACAGGAAGGAGTTGAGGATTGGACCGAGGCAATAACCAAGGAAACCGGTAAAGGCAAAGGTAGCCAGAATACCCGCCGGGCTGTCAGCCAGGCGATAGGTCAGGAACATCAGGCCATAGAAGCCAACCAGCATCAGGATCAGGCCCGGAGAGGGCAGGGCAAAAACGGTGCTCAGCGTGGCGGTCAGCGCGGAAAACGCCAGCGTCAGGCCCAGCAGGAAATAGGTATTACGTAAAACTTTGTGCGTGCTCAACAGTGAGCTTTCGCGTGAGGAATAAACTATGCGATCCATAAAGCACCTCTCAGGGTCACTAAAATACCTGAGAGAATAAAGAGGGAAGGGCAGGCGGGAAAGATGTTTTACCCTTCTTTACTTGCTAAAACGCTGATAAGTTAAGCAAGTTGGCGATTATCAATGCGAACGAGTCGCTTTCGCTGATTTTTCAGCCAAACGCAACAAAACCTGCTTTACAAGCCGAAGCGGGATGTTTATAGTGCGCCCCATTGTGGAAGCGTGGCCGAGTGGCTGAAGGCACCGGTCTTGAAAACCGGCGACGGGAAACCGTTCTAGAGTTCGAATCTCTACGCTTCCACCATCCTATTCTACGGGTCAGCGAAAGCTGGCCCGTTTTGCTATGGGCGAAATAAAACAGACTTTCAAAACCTCTTCGTCTGTCTGCCCTGAATCGACACCGGTTACAGATTAAAGCCGTTGGTTTATTAAGCGCTTAACTGCCTTTTAGCATGTAAAATAGTCAAAAGAATCCAAATGTTCACAAAATCAACAAAATAGCGAAAAATAATCTTGGCAAACGAAAAAACACCCCCTATACTGCGCTCCATCAGTTAACGGCACCTTAGCCAAAACTGATACCGTGTGGAAGCGTGGCCGAGTGGCTGAAGGCACCGGTCTTGAAAACCGGCGACGGGAAACCGTTCTAGAGTTCGAATCTCTACGCTTCCACCATCTATTTTGACCCCGAGCTTGAAAAAGCTCGGGGTTTTTTGCTTTTACGGCTATCCCTCCAAACACCTTCTGTTTTTCCCCGCATCCTGCTATTTTCTTACTGAAATAAGCGAATGAGCATTAGCGAAAACATCTTGTTTCTTTTCAAGCCTCTAAAGCCACTAAGCCGCCGGGGGCAGAGTCTGCTATATTCTCAATATCGCTGATGATTGTGAATGACTGGACTTTTCTCTGGAGAGCGGTGGTGGTAGCTGTGCACGGGTTTCTTCCGTGTTTCACCTCTATCTCCCAGTTATTCATCCTGATGAATCAATGGAATACACTTATGATCAAAAAGTTAAGTCTCTGTGCACTGGCCGTATGCTCTGCACTTTCCGGCGTTTCCGCCTGGGCCGCCGATAGCGATTATCAGCTGGAACAGGTGCTGATGATGAGCCGCCATAACCTGCGCGCACCGTTGGCAGACAATGGGAGCGTGCTGGCACAGGCAACCAAAAAAGCCTGGCCGAAGTGGGATGTGCCGGGCGGCCAACTGACCACCAAAGGCGGGGTGCTGGAGGTCTATATGGGGCGCTACACCCGTGAATGGCTGGCGCAACAGGGGTTGATTCGTGATGGCGAGTGCCCCTCTTCTGACGCGATCTACGCCTATGCCAACAGCCTGCAGCGCACTGTCGCTACGGCGCAGTTCTTTATTACCGGCGCGTTCCCGGGATGCGATGTGAAGGTTTCCCATCAGGATGAAATGGGGGCGATGGACCCGATCTTTAATCCGGTGATTACCCGTAACAGTGAAGACTTCAACAAACAGGCGCTGTCGGCCATGAATGCTGAAGGTGAAAAGCTGGCGCTTAAGCCCGCCTTCCAGCGCCTGGAAAAAATTATCGATTATAAAAACTCGCCGGCATGCAGCGGCAAAAAGCAGTGCGACCTTTCCAGCGACAACCAAAACACCTTCAGCGCCGATAATGGCAAAGAGCCGGGCGTTTCCGGTCCGCTGAAAGTGGGTAATGCCCTGGTTGATGCATTTACGTTGCAGTATTACGAGGGCCTGCCGCTCGATCAGGTTGCCTGGGGACAGATCAAGACCCCGGAGCAGTGGAAAGAGCTGTCAGCCATCAAGAATGGCTATCAGGATACGCTGTTCACCTCACCGCCGGTAGCTCGCGAAGTGGCGGCGCCGCTGGTGGATTACATTCGCAGTATGCTGATCGATCAGGATAAGGACAGTGCGCCCAAAGTCACGCTGATGGTGGGGCATGATTCTAATATCGCCTCGCTGCTGACCGCGCTGGACTTTAAGCCTTATGAGCTGGCCGACCAGAACGAGCGCACGCCAATCGGTGGGATGATCCAGTTCCAGCGCTGGCTGGATAAGAAAAACAATCGCGAGCTGGTCAAGGTTGAATACGTTTATCAAAGCAGCGAGCAGCTACGTAATGCTGAACCCCTGTCGCTGGACAATCCACCTAAACGCGTCACGCTGCAAATGACAGGCTGTCAGACCGATGCTAACGGATTCTGCCCGTGGGATCAGTTTACAGCGGTGCTTAATACCGCGCTACAGGGCACGTCGATGCAGGTTGCAGAACCTGTTGCCAGCGCAGCTGACGCAACCAAAGAGACGTCAGACAAGGCTGCTGCGGATCAGGCTGCTGCCGCGAAAGCGACACAGGATAAAGCCGCGAACGAAGCTAAAGATAAAGCCGATGCTGAACAGGCTGCAAAAGACAAAGCAGCACAGGAAAAGGCCGCAAGTGAGAAAGCTGCGGCAGCGAAAGCCGCAGCAGAACGTGCAGCGAAGGAGAAAGCCGCCGCCGATAAGGCTGCTGCTGATAAAGTGGCAGCGGAGAAAGCCGCCGTCGAGAAAGAGAAAGCCAGTGAAACCAAAACGGCAGAGCCTGATCCTGCCGGTAGCGCAGCACAAAATCAGGAACAGCCGTCAGCAGGCTGATAACACAGACGGCTCGCCGCGCCAGCGTTAAAAAGGCCGACACACACGGGTGTCGGCCTTTTTTTCACCTTTTGCAGAGGCAGGGCGCTTATTTGCTGATCACCACCAGCTTCTGATTCACAAACTCTTTAATTCCCAGATCGGAGAGTTCCCGACCGAAACCTGAACGTTTGATACCGCCAAACGGCAACTCCGCCGCGGTATTCGTAGCCGAGTTGATATAGACCATACCGGTTTCAATACGTGAGGCCAGCGCTTTACCGCGTGCCATATCGCTGGTGAACACGGCACCGCCCAGCCCATAATGGGAATCGTTGGCCAGTTTGACCACCTCATCGTCATTACGCACGATGTAAATTTGCGCCACCGGACCGAAAAACTCTTCGAACCAGGCGGGATTATCGCGGGTGATGCCGGTAAGAATGGTTGGCTGGTAGAAACAGCCTTCGCCGTCAACCGGCTTGCCGCCCAGCACCAGTTCCGCGCCTTTCTCTACAGCATTTTTAACCTGCTTATCAAGGCGATCGCGCGCTTCGGCAGAAGAGAGTGGGCCCAGAGTGGTGTTGGGATCTAAGGGATCGCCGATCTTCACCGCCTCAAAAGCAGCAACGAGTTTTGCCATAAAGGCTTCGGCGATCTTCTCATGCACCAGAAAGCGCTTGGCGGCGGTACACACCTGACCACAGTTGCTGAGGCGTGCGCCCGCACCAGCCTCCACGGCTTTATCGAGATCGCAGTCATCCAGCACCACGAAAACGTCATTACCGCCCAGCTCAAGGGTCGTTTTCTTCAGATATTTGCCTGCCTGCTGCGCTACCGCGCTGCCGGCACGTTCTGAACCAGTCAGCGCAGCACCCTGCACGCGGTCATCAGCAATCAGCCCGGCGACCTGCTCATTGCTGATAAACAGATTGGTCCAGGTTCCTTCCGGTGCTCCCGCTTCGCTGACCAGTTCGGCGAACAGCGATGCACAGTGCGGGACATTTTGTGCGTGTTTTGCCAGAACCGGATTACCGGCGGCGAGGTTAGGGGCCAGCACCCGCATCAGCTGATAGAACGGAAAGTTCCACGGCTCAACGGCGACCAGCACACCAACAGGATGGTGTTCCACCCAGGCTTCACCCAGCTCGCTGGGGTAGCGTACCGGGGCGAGGAAACGCTCGGCATTTTCAGCATAATAGCGGGCGATCTGTGCGCACAGCTCGACTTCACAGCGACTCTGGCCAATCAGCTTGCCCATTTCTTCACTGGCAGCGGTAGCCAGTTCGTCTGTGCGTTGCTCAATCAGCGTTGCCAGCTTCTGTAGGATCTGTAAACGCGGTTGAATATCCCCTTTCGACCAGCTGGAATGGTACAGCGCATTGGCAGTGGCGAGTGCCTGTTCTACCTGCTCGTCGCTGTGCGCGGGCCAGGATTTTATCAGCTTATTACTCGCGGGATTGATTGTCTGATAGGACATATAACACTCCTTGGTCGGTAATCAGCCTTCATGGGCTGCAGTGGGTCGATGTGGAATTAAGCGTAGTAGAAATATGAGAAACATTGAGGGGCGAGACGGGTTATCGGAAGAGTCTGAGCGGGCTGTAAACGGGAAGGGCGGGCCAGACCCGCCCCGATCTCAGACGTTTTTACGTTCGACCACTTTGTTATCCCAGGTCAGCACATCTTCTTCGGTTTTGTTAAAAGCACGAATGAGAACATCGTCACTTCCCTGCTGCTCCCAGATGCGTTCAGCAAGGCGTTCATCATAATTGGCCACCTCGAAGATGGCTTCCGCGATTTCCAGCGAGGTACCGCGCAGGGCGGCCCATTCGCCTACGTGATGGGCCTTGGATTGTTGTGTTGCCATAAGAGCCTCCTGTCGATTATCCGTTGAGTTTTACCGCCAGTCCGGCAACGTATTCACCCTGATAGCGGGCAATATTGAGTTCTTCTTCGCTGGGCTGACGGGAACCGTCGCCACCAGCAATCGTGGTTGCGCCATACGGTGTTCCACCACGCACCTGGGAGATATCAAACAGTTCCTGGCTGCCGTATCCAATAGGCACGATCACCATGCCGTGATGGGCGAGAGTCGTCCAGGTTGAGGTGATGGTCTGCTCCTGTCCGCCGCCTGTCCCGGTGGAGGCGAAGACGCTGGCGAGTTTGCCGTAAAGTGCGCCGGAGGCCCACAGCCCGCCGGTGCGATCGAGAAAGCTGCGCATCTGCCCGGCCATATTGCCAAAACGGGTGGGTGTACCCAGCAGGATTGCATCATAGTTTGCCAGTTCTTTGGGATCGGCTTCTTCTGCAGCCTGGTCGGTTTTACCGCCGACTTCGGCGAAACGGGCAGCATCCATGGTTTCCGGCACGCGTTTAATGGTCACTTCCGCGCCGGGGACTTTACGTGCACCTTCCGCAACGGCTTGCGCCATGGTTTCGATATGCCCGTACATGGAGTAATAAAGCACCAATATTTTAGCCATTCGCTACTGACCTCCTCAAACGCTACGTTTATTTTTGAACGGACATTTCAGTATAGAAGAAGCCTCTGCGGCTGTGTGGCGGCAGATCAATTTTGTGTTCAAAACCATGACGAGGTAGCCTGCAGTCTTAACCCGCTGGCTTCTGGCTGGAAAAGCTAAAGCTCGCATGACGAAGAAACAAGTCCGCGCTGCGCTAAGCTTGACCGGCTGTCGTTATCCCCGCAAACTGACGCCAAAATTTCAGCAGAGTGCATTATGTCTGGTTTACTTTCACGTTATAAATTCTCGATGAATACCCGCGAGCTGGTTCTTATCCTGATCACGATGGTCTGGGGCGGAACGTTTCTTGCTGTGCATCATGCCATGACGGTCAGCGGCCCGTTCTTTTTTATCGGCGTGCGGTTTGCCGTTGCGGCGCTGCTGCTTGGGCTTATTTCATGGCGATTTATGTGCAATGTAACCTGGCCGGAGATCAAAGCCGGTGTGCTGATTGGTATGGCTATCGGCCTGGGATATGGCCTGCAGACGTACGGTATGCAAACCATCTCCAGCAGTAAGTCTGCCTTTATTACTGCGATGTATGTTCCGCTGGTCCCACTGATGCAGTGGATATTTCTGCGTAAAATGCCGGGCTTGATGTCCTGGGTCGGTATTACGCTGGCTTTCAGCGGGCTGCTTCTGCTGGCGGGGCCAGATGGGGGAGAGGTGGCGTTTAACGTTGGTGAGATTGCCACGCTACTCAGCACGCTGGCTATTGCGGCAGAGATCCTGCTGATTGGGGCCAGCGCGGGTAAAGTGGATGTGCGAAGGGTGACCGTTATCCAACTGGCTGCCGCCTCGATTTTTGGTTTCGTGATGATGGTGCCGAACGGGGAGTCAGTTCCGGCATGGAGCCCGTATCTGGTTTACAGTGCGGTGGGGCTGGGTATAGCGAGCGCGATCATTCAGGTGACGATGAACTGGGCACAGCGCAGTGTTTCACCCACCCGAGCCACCGTCATTTACGCCGGTGAACCGGTATGGGCCGGCATTGTTGGGCGAATTGCCGGTGAACGCCTGCCGGCTGTTGCCCTGCTGGGCGGTGCGCTGATTGTAATGGGGGTCTTGATCAGCGAGCTGAAGCTGAAGCGCAAAAAAAAGGCGAAGGGATCGCCTGCGCCCGCAGAGTGGAATAACGGCTGACCGTCCTGGCGGATCAGCGAGGTCGCGAAGAAAAGTCAGAAAAGGTGTTCTCCCACCGGATGATAGCGGCGATCGAAATAGATCAGCCCACGGCGACTGTCGCCAAACACCAGCGCCCGCGTTTCACAGACCAGAATGTCATGCGTACCGACGCTGACAATCTGGCTGACGATGCAGTCGAACGAGGCCAGCGCATCACTGAGAATCGGCGAACCGGTGACCTGAGTCGTCCAGTCGGCGGCCATAAAGCGATCGGTCATCGGGGTTTTGCCGCCGAACAGGCCGGACAGCGATTCATGACCGGCGGCCAGCGTATTGACGCACAGCTGCATGTTTTGCCGGAAAACGTTGTAAACCGAGGCGGAACGATTCAGGCATACCAGCAGCGTTGGCGGTGAGTCTGTAACGCTGCACACCGCCGAGGCGGTAAAACCCGCCCGTCCGGCCGGGCCATCGGTGGTAATAATATTAACCGCAGCGCCCAGCCGGGACATCGCATCACGGAACAGGTGTTTTTCTACCGCAGGATTATTCAGGGTTTCAGCCATATCAGCTCCATTTCAACGGTTTCAGGGCTGCGCTCGGTGTGTTGCAGCCAGGTCAGCAAGTGGTGATTAAAGGTCTCGCTGTCGGTGACGCTCATGGCATGGCCTCCCCAGCTCATTTGATGCAGCGTGGCGTTGGGAAGGACGGCCTTCAGGTGTTCAGAGCAGGTCCAGGGAACCAGCAGATCGTCGCGGGAACAGAGCAGCAGCACCGGCTGGGTAATCCGCGTTGCCAGCGCACTGTAATCACAGCTCATCAGCGCATGCAGCCGCCTGAGCAGGTTTTCCATCCCCTGAAAATGCGCGTTGTGCAGGGCATCTTCAGCTTCGATACGCTCCTGATGTTCAGAAAGCCAGTCGGCGGGATAGAGAAACAGCGGCTGGGCGCGAACGTAAGCCTCGACGCCCGCATTAAGCAACAGATCCTGGCGCACGCGAAAGCATCGTCGGGTATGCGCATCCAGCTTAAGCCAGCCATTGACCAGCACGATCCTTCCTACCCGTTGTGGATGGTCGAGCGCCAGCTGCATGGCGATCATCCCGCCCAGCGCATGGCCGATCACATCGAACTGTGTAATACCCTGTCGATCTAACAGCGCGATCAGTTCGTCGGCCATATCCTGCATGCTGTAACCCTCAGGCAGGCTGTCGGCACTGCGGCCGGTGCCGCGCTGGTCATAAACCACCACGCGATATGCGGTACGCAGGGCGTTCATCTGCGGGAGCCAGAAACTGCCCAGCCCACCCAGCCCGGCCGACAGCACGAGAGTCCTGGCGTCAGGATCGTGACGGCCTGACAGTTCAATATGCATCAGGCGACTCCTGAGTTATCCAACTTACCGATATGTGCCACGCTGGCAATTTCAACCAGCGCATCCGGTTTCACCAGCCCACACTGAATGCAGAAACGCGCGGGCTTCTCGCCGGGAAAGTAGTCGGCATAAACCGCATTCACCGCTGCATAATTGCTCCAGTCGGTAATGAAAATTGAGTTGAAAGTGACGTCATCCATCGTGCCGCCCGCCGTTTCGATCACCTTTTTAATCGTCTCCAGCACGTGTCGGGTCTGCGCCGCCGCATCCCCCACGTGGACAACGTTGTTGTCCTTATCGAACGGCAGCGTACCGGAGACATACACGATACCGTCGGCCAGCGTGCCGGGAACGAACGGTGCAACAGGAACGCTGGTACCGGGTGGTGAGATAATGGTTTTAGGCATCATCAGTCCTCATTCAGGTTATTGTTATGCCGTTTGCTGCAGCGTGTTTTCCCCGGCCTTTAGTGTGGCGCAGAAGCTGTCCACGCTGGACACCCAGCCGAAAAAGGTTTCGATATTGAAGATGGCCGCCTGCTGGGCGAACAGAGGCCCGGCCTGATAGGTGGCGTCTTCCAGCACGATGCCAAAATATTCGAGGAAGAAACCATCGCGCAGGGTCGACTCAACGCAGACATTGGTGGCGATACCGGTGAAGACCAGATGGCGGATACCCCGGCTGCGCAGCATGCTGTCGAGTGCGGTATTGAAGAAGCCACTGTAGCGGGGCTTGGGCAATACGATATCGCCGGACTGTGGGGTTAGCTGCTCAACCAGCTGATAGTCCCAGGTGCCCTTTGCCAGCAGCGTCCCTTCTAATTCAGGGCGCTGGCGCATGGTTTTCAGCGCGTTGGATTTATGCCAGTTTGGCGAACCGGGACCCCCTGCTTCAACGTAGTGGTTATCCCAGCCGTTCTGGAACCAGATGATCTGTATTCCGGCCTCACGCGCGGCATTGACCGCAATATTAATCCGCTCGATAACCGGCCGGGTTGCCGAGACGTCAAAGCCTGCCAAATCCAGATAGCCGCCGGGCGTGGCGTAGGCATTCTGCATATCCACCACGATCAGTGCGGTTTGCTCCGGTGGGAAGACGATATCTTCCGGGCGGGCGGGAAGGGTAACGGCATGCCGGGCTGATGCGGTGGTACAAACGACGGCGGGTTTGACATTCATTATGCAACCTCCTTCTCGATGTTAATCAGGTCAGTACGGCTCTGCATCAGCGGCTGAATGCGTTCACCGAAATCTTCAATTCCCTGCAGGAAATCATCAAACGTCAGCAATATCCCCTGCGTACCGGCAACGGTGGCTGCCTCATCCAGCATGCGCGCGACGTTAGACCATGAACCCACCAGGGTGCCCATATTAATGTTAACCGCTGAAGTCGGATCGGCCATTTGCCGGACATTGGTATCGCTGCCGGAACGCTTATCCTGCTGGCTCTGGGTTGTGAGCCAGGCGAGAGCCTGTTCATCGGCACCGTCTTTGTAGTATTCCCATCTGGCACGGGCCGCTTCGTCGGTTTCAGCAGCAATGATCATAAATAAGACGTAAGAGCCGACGTCGCGGCCTGCCGCATCGGCGGCGGCCTTCATCCTCGCGGCGGTTGGCGCAAAGGCGGTCGGCGTGTTCACGCCCTTACCAAAACAAAAGTTATAGTCGGCATGCTGCGCGGAGAAAGCCATACCGGCATCGCTCTGCGCGGCGCAGATAACTTTCATCGGGCGCTGGGGTTGCGGGCTCAGCCGACAGTCATTCATGGTGAAAAACTCACCTTTCCGATCGCATTTACCGGTGCCCCAGAGATCGCGCAGTACGTTGACGTATTCGGTCAGATAGTCATAGCGCCGGGAAAAATACTCATCCCCTGGCCACAGTCCCATCTGATCGTATTCGGGCTTCTGCCAGCCGGTAACCAGATTCACGCCAAAGCGGCCACCTGAGATGGAATCAATCGTTGAGGCCATTCGCGCCACGATAGCCGGAGGCAACGTCAGGGTAGCGGCAGTGGCATAAATCTCTATGCGGGATGTGACAGCGGCCAGACCGGCCATCAGGGTGAAGGATTCCAGGTTGTGGTCCCAGAACTCGGTTTCCCCGCCAAAACCGCGTAGCTTGATCATCGACAGGGCAAAATCGAAGTGGTACGCCTCAGCTTTTTGCACAATGGCTTTGTTCAGCTCAAATGTGGGCATGTACTGCGGCGCGTTGCGGGAAATCAGCCAGCCGTTGTTACCGATAGGAATAAAAACACCGATTTTCATAGGGAACCCTCTGATCAATTGAAAGATTTCATCCTGGCGCTGCGTGGCATGCTGCGGTTTCCCTGACAGCGGCGCGTAGCAGGAAAGGTTGCAAAGCTTATGCCAGAATTAAAAAAGTCAGTTAAAGCAAGGGGTTGTTTTAAATCTGTGAGATCCAGGATGGAGCATTTGGTCAAAACGGACCATTTGATAAAAAACAGCTGCACATAAAACTGGCAGCCGTGTGCAATAGAAGTGCAGCGTTGCAATTAGGTGTGGCTTCGGTGATTTGCTATTATCCCCGCACCCCAAATGGATCACGGAGTCACGGTGAATTCGACAGATAAACGACCGGTTAAAGCCCCGACTCGCCGTTCGCGCGCGGTGGCGGCGAAGCGTTCTGCTATTCTTGCGGCGGCACTGGAGTATTTCTCACAGTTTGGCATTCACGGCACCAGTCTGGATAAAGTGGCCGAACGCGCCGATGTATCAAAGACGAATCTGCTGTATCACTTCCCCTCCAAGGAAGATCTTTATATTGCGGTGTTAAAAGACCTGCTGGATATCTGGCTGGCACCGCTGCGCGCGCTGCGCGCCGATCACCATCCGCTGGAAGCTATTCGCCACTATATTCGTCTTAAACTGGAGGTCTCGCGCGATTATCCTCAGGCCTCGCGGCTGTTCTGCATGGAGATGCTACAGGGCGCACCGTTGTTGAAGGCTGAACTGGCGGGAGATTTGCGTCATCTGGTCGAAGACAAAGCGGCGATCATCGAACAGTGGGTGAGCGAGGGGAAACTGACCAATGTTCAGCCGCACCATCTGATTTTTATGCTGTGGGCGACCACGCAGCACTATGCTGACTTTGCCACGCAGGTAGAAGCCGTGACCGGCCAGACGCTGAACGATGAGGCATTTTTCACCCAGACTGTGGAAAACGTACAGAGAATGGTTATTGAGGGCATACGCGTCCGTTAACTCAGACGGGTTGAGCGGGTAGGGCAGTCCGGTGATGGACTGCCCCGATCGGCAAGATTATGCCTTTTTACGGCTGCGCAGGAACCAGCCCACGGCCAGCATCAGGAACCAGAGCGGGGTCACCATCAGCGCCTGACGGGTATCCTGTTCCAGCGTGAGCAGCACCAGCACGAAAGCAAAGAACACCATGCAGACCCAGCACATAAACTTACCCAGCGGCATTTTGTAGCTGGATTCAGCGTGACGCTGCGGGTGTTTTTTGCGGTAGGCCAGGTAGGAGCACAGAATAATCGTCCAGACGAACATGAACAGGATGGCGGATACTGTGGTCACCAGGGTAAACACCGTCATCACGTTCGGGATAAGATAAATCAGCGCAACGCCTCCAAGCAGGCAGAAGCAGGAAAAGAACAGGCCGGTTGTCGGCACCGCACGGCTTGAAAGCACACCAAAGCGGCGATGCGCCACGCCCTGCTGAGACAGGCCGTAAAGCATACGGCTGGTAGAGAAAATACCGCTGTTGGCGGATGAGGCCGCGGAGGTCAACACCACGAAGTTAACAATACTTGCCGCTGCCGGCAGGCCAATCAGCACAAACATTTCAACAAACGGGCTACGATCGGCCACGACCCGATCCCACGGCGTAACGGCCATAATCACTAACAGTGCCAGCACGTAGAACATGATGATACGAAGCGGGATAGCATTGATCGCGCGCGGCAGTACTTTTTTCGGATCGTGGGTTTCCGCTGCCGCAGTGCCTACCAGTTCGATGCCCACAAAAGCAAACACGGCAATCTGGAAACCCGCGAAGAATCCGCTTAGCCCTTTCGGGAACATGCCGCCGTGATCCCAGATATTGCTTAAAGAAGCGGTACCGCCGCCCGGTGACGGGTAGTGCAGGGCAACCAGCACGATGCCGGTCGCAATCAGCGCAACGATGGCGATAATTTTAATAATCGCAAACCAGAATTCCATTTCGCCAAACAGCTTAACGGTGGCGACGTTGAGCGACAGGAACACCACGATACACAGCAGGGCGCTCATCCAGATTGAGAAGTCCGGGAACCACAGCTGGAAATAGGCGCTGATCGCCACCACATCGGCAATGCCGGTGACCACCCAGCAGAACCAGTAGGTCCAGCCGGTGAAATAACCCGCCCACGGGCCCAGCAGGTCTGCTGCGAAATCGCTGAAGGATTTGTACTCAAGATTGGAGAGCAGCAGTTCACCCATGGCTCGCATGACGAAAAACAACATAAAGCCAATGATCATATAAACGAAGATGATCGAGGGACCGGCCAGGCTGATTGTTTTACCTGAACCCATGAATAGTCCGGTACCGATGGCACCACCGATAGCGATAAGCTGGATATGCCGATTGTGCAGGTTACGCCGAAGCGTGTCCGGGCCTTCTTCTGAAAGCGTTGCCTCTTTTGATTGATCAACCATTAAGGTTCTCCTGTCGTATTCTGTCCTGTGTGAATGAGTCAAAACTCTGATGGTTTTTATTTCATCCGGTCATGCCATGATTAGCTGGCATAAGATAGTGTAATAACGCTTTAAACGGGTAATTCTTTTCGGTAATGGTGATGGCGATCGATACAAGGGACTTCGGCTGGCACCACTGGAGAGGAGCTTAACGCAAACCGCAGTGATAAAGCACAAAAAACAACGACATCGCGTTAATCGGGTGCCGTCTGTTGAAAAAATAGCCCCGTTAGCGGTTGCAGTGATGGAGAACGGTGGGTCTTATTCGACGGTTGTTGATTATCAGCGGGGGCAATTATTTCACGCCCAGGTATGGACAGAATTGGTAAGTTTTTTTATTTAAATAAAACAAAATCAATCAATTATATCGCCTTATGTTTTTAATCTCTGTTTTTCCGTCCTCGAGGATCACACAGGATGCAGAACCACAGGAAAAAAGGGTAAAGTTACTGTATGCTAATCAGATAAATCTTATGATATTAATGATGTCCACTGCTTCGATGGCCTTTACAAAGGAGGAATCCCGTTAGCATTGGTGATAATAACATAGGGTATTATTATGGGTTGGCCTCAACCCGGACTATTTCGGCTAAAAAATAACTTTACTTCAAATTTAGCGTGCGGTTCTGTCAATTATCCAGGAAGCACTACATCAAAAAAAATCAGCCCGGTCACACTTAATGTTTAATTACACAGCAATATTTAAAATGAAAATCATCATCAACGCGAGTGGGATCCCCTTCGTTCCATTGGGGAATTAATGGCTGCTGACACTTATTTCAGTTGGCGAGACGAAATGCAATGCAATTTCAGTCAGGAAACGGAGGTTGGCAGAGTGCCTCTGTTAATTGAACAGCAGGCCAAGCGTCTCGGGTTCGATTTTTATCTGCTTCTCATCAGGCATCCTGTGCCATTTACGCGGCCCAGGACCTTTTATTACTGTAATTTCCCAGAGGAATGGATAAATTTCTATTGCAGTGAAAACTCTACTTCCCTGGACCTGATACTGAAGCATTGCTACTTCCCGGGCAGCCTGCGTGTGTGGGACGATAAGTGTGCTGGTGAAGGGGAAACGGTGATGCAGACGGCACGGCAGTTTGGGGTCTTTCAGGGTATTTCAACCTCAGCGATGGCTCAGAATCGAGCGAAGGGAATATTATTATTCGCCTCCTCAGATCCGATCAATATTGTAAAATTAACCACGGAATTAGAACTTAAACTCCAGTATCTTCTGGAACTGTCTCTGACGACTCTCATTCGCCTGAATGATATTTCCATGGTATCCGTAAAACTGGAATTAAGTGACCGGGAGCGTGAAATTCTTAAGTGGGTTGCTGAAGGGAAAACGTCAGCTGAAATATCGCTGATACTTTCTATTTCTCAGCACACAGTTAATTTTCATCAGAAAAAAATGCAAAAGCGCTTGAATGCACCGAATAAAACGCAAATTGCTTCCTACGCTGCCGCAATGGGATTGATCTGAAAGGCGATGCAACTACTAATTTTGGTAGTTTCGTATTATTAACGGGTTGTCTACCCTTCGCAGGGTAACAACCCTGCGCGACTTGCACGGGGCAGTTTTCGTGCGGGAGTGCGACGGGAATATATAAATGAAAATTATCCAGACCAAACTGAAGGATATGCCTTCCTCGCTGCTGGCTGAATTGGGAAGCTACCGTTATAGTGTTTTTGCCAGAGAAGAAGGCTGGTCAATTCCATCTCGGCTCAGTACTCCTGGCCAGGAGTACGATCGTTTTGATCGTTCAGATGTCAGCTGGCTGATTGCCTGGCATGCGCAGCACGGTATCTGTGGCTGCGCCCGCTTGATGAACTGGCAGTGTCCTGCTGATCATCCTCTTTCTGAAGAGGACTACGAAAGCTTCAACGGCGGACCGATCTGGGAGATGTCTCGATTTTCAGCTCGTCTGGAAATCGACAGTGAGCTGCCTTTAAACATTCTGTGGCATGCACTGCAACTGGCCGAACAGTCAGGAATCGGCCATTTATTCAGTGCATCAACGCCGATGCTGGAGAAAATGTTTGGTCAGTTCCAGGTCAACTATCTGCAGCTACCGCCGGGTGTGCTCCAGTCAGAAGACAATCTTTTTGCCGTTAAAATACCGGTAACGCAACCTCAGCTTACCAGCCGTTTTCATGGCTCGCGACGATTTAAGCCTGAAGAAGTTCTGCCATCACTGGGCGTGTCAATAAGCTGGGGGATGCGAGGGCGCTAGGCGTGCCATTTCGACCAAAGCGTAATCAACAGCCAGGCCGCTACAGCCCAGCAGGCGACAGCGGCCATCAGTGCAGGCACTATCCGCATCATATTGATGAAATACCACAGCGATACCAGATAGACAAAATAAGGGATAATCGCCCACATGCCGAACAGAATGGTCGTGCGCAGCGCTTCCATTCCACGTTCACTGCCGACGATATAGTGCGCAATCAGCGCAAAGGTCGGAAACAGTGGGATCAGCCCGGCAAGATAGTAATGACGTGTTTTTGAAAGAATTGCGATCAGGAGTACAATAACAGCGCCAAGTATCGCTTTTATCAGTAAGGCCATTATTTCATCAACAGGTTATGAAGGGGAATTACAGGGGCCGAAGTGTATCTGCGGTTTCCGCCCTGTTTGAACGACCGGGTATCAACACATCAGTTTCGACACCGGCCCCGATGGGTTCGCCAGGCTGCCGGTGCCTGTTTTAGGCTACTGACGGAAAGCCTGTTTGATTTGCTTAACGGTATTGGTGAACACTTCAGCCTGCTGTTCATCTTCTAATCCCGCAATGTAACGTTCCATATTGATGATCACTTTGCCCGCGTCGGCCTGACCAATCGATTTCAGCATCAGTGTAACCAGCGCTTTCATGCAGGTCACTTCGTTGGCTAATGCCTTAATGTCTTCACGGGTTGAAAAGTCAATCTGACTCATGATCTCTCCTGATAAATGATAAATAACATGCCTCTGAATCGCAGGACAGGGCGCGAAAGTTGTTAAAAAGCATATCACAAAACCTTTAAAAAATCAGATGCAAGCTCACTGCTCGCGCAGGGATATCGGTTAAAAAGTGATAAGTGAAATCGTAAAGCGTTCCGGTTTTATGCTGTATTTATGCTGAAAGAATTAAGCCCTGAGTTGAGCCTGGAAATCTGTGAATTTTAAAGAAGGACAACGTATACTGATGCTTTTTATGTAAGTCATTGTAAATTAAGTTTTATTTATTTTATCTGCTCATTCGTTGTAAATGAACATTACCATTATAGTCACGATTCTCGACTTCAAGGTGCTGGTGATTTTTCTAAGCGTTGTTTTAATTTTGGATTATGATTGAGGAAATGAATGAGTTCGCTGTTGTGTTAAATATGTTCTACCAGTCAAGAAAAAGTAGTAGAATAATGTCCCTACAATAATTGCCAATCGCCACCTGCCTCAGCCATTTAAGGGAGTTCCGTTTGATAAGCGTTTTTCTCGTTGATGACCACGAACTGGTGCGTACAGGGATCCGTCGCATACTGGAAGATATCAAAGGTATCCAGGTTGTAGGTGAAGCCAACTGTGGTGAAGATGCAGTGAAGTGGTGCCGCAGCAACCGCGTTGACGTGGTGCTGATGGATATGAATATGCCCGGTATCGGTGGTCTTGAAGCCACGCGTAAAATTGTGCGCTACACGCCGGGTGCTAAAGTGATTATGTTGACCATTCACACTGAAAGTCCACTTCCGGCAAAAGTGATGCAGGCTGGAGCTGCTGGCTATCTCAGTAAAGGTGCTGCGCCACAGGAAGTGGTCAACGCGATTCGATCGGTCAATGCCGGGCAGCGCTATATCGCTTCAGATATCGCCCAGCAGATGGCCCTGAGCCAGATTGAACCCCAGACGGAATCGCCGTTCAGCTGTTTATCCGAACGCGAGCTGCAGATCATGTTGATGATCACCAAAGGTCAGAAAGTGACTGAGATTTCCGAACAGCTGAACCTGAGCCCGAAAACGGTGAACAGCTACCGTTACCGGATGTTCAGCAAGCTTAATATCAGCGGTGATGTCGAATTAACTCACCTGGCTATCCGTCACGGTCTGTTCAATTCGGAACCCCTAATCAGTAGTGAGTAGTATGGTATTTGATGCCCGTGCCTTTCTGAAAACCGTGACCAGCCAGCCTGGCGTCTATCGCATGTACGATGCCAGCGAAACGGTGATTTACGTTGGTAAAGCGAAAGATCTGAAGAAGCGTCTCTCCAGCTATTTTCGTGGCAATCTGGCCAGCCGAAAAACTGAAGCGCTGGTGGCATTGATTCAGCAGATTGATGTGACCGTCACCCACACGGAAACGGAAGCCCTGCTGCTGGAGCACAACTACATTAAGCTCTATCAGCCGCGCTATAACGTTCTGCTGCGCGACGATAAATCCTATCCCTATATTTTCCTCAGTGCCGATACCCATCCGCGCCTTGCCAGCCATCGCGGGGCTAAACATGCGAAAGGGGAGTACTTTGGTCCTTTCCCGAACGGTTATGCGGTGCGGGAAACGCTGTCGCTATTGCAGAAGGTGTTTCCGGTTCGCCAGTGTGAGAACAGCGTGTATCGCAATCGCACGCGTCCCTGCCTGCAGTATCAGATTGGCCGCTGTTTGGGTCCCTGCGTTAAAGGGTTGGTGACGGAAGAAGAGTACGCTCAGCAGATAAACTATGTGCGGCTCTTCCTTTCCGGCAAAGACGATCAGGTACTGAATCAGCTGGTCAGCAGGATGGAGACAGCCGCGACGGAACTGCGTTTTGAAGAGGCCGCGCGACTGCGCGATCAAATCCAGGCCGTGCGCCGCGTAACGGAAAAACAGTTCGTATCCAACCAGGGAGACGACATTGATGTCATCGGCGTGGCTTTCGATGGCGGTCTGGCCTGTCTGCATGTGCTTTTTATCCGTCAGGGCAAGGTGCTTGGCAGCCGCAGCTACTATCCGAAGGTGCCGACAGGAACGGACCGGGCCGAAGTGGTGCAAACCTTTGTCGGCCAGTTCTATTTACAGGGAAGCCAGGCCAGATCGCTGCCTTCTGACATTTTGCTGGATTTCACGCTGCCGGAAAAAGATCTGCTGGCCGACTCTCTGACCGGGCTCGCTGGCCGGCGGGTAACTATCCAGAGTAAGCCGCGCGGCGATCGCGCCCGTTACCTGAAGCTGGCCAGAACAAACGCTGCCACGGCGCTGGCGACCCGGCTGGCACAGCATTCCACCGTTCATCAGCGTCTGTCAGAGCTGGCGCAGGTTTTAGAACTGCCCGAAATTACCCGAATGGAGTGCTTTGACATCAGCCATACGATGGGGGAGCAGACCGTCGCTTCCTGTGTGGTATTTGATGCGAACGGACCTGTGCGCAGTGAATACCGGCGTTATAATATCAGTGGGATTACGCCGGGGGACGACTACGCGGCGATGAATCAGGTGCTGCGCCGGCGTTATGGTAAAGAGCTGGAAGAGAGTAAAATTCCGGATGTCATTCTTATCGACGGCGGTAAGGGACAGCTGGCGCAGGCTAAAAGCGTTTTTGCTGAACTGGACGTCACCTGGGATAAACATCATCCTTTACTGTTAGGCATTGCGAAAGGCACCGATCGTAAGGCAGGGCTGGAAACGCTGTTTTTCGAACCGGAGGGGGAGGGATTTTCTCTGCCACCGGATTCTGCTGCACTTCATGTGTTGCAACATATTCGTGATGACTCTCACAATCATGCAATTACGGGACATCGCAATAAACGGGCGAAAGTGAAAAATACCAGCGCGCTGGAAACGATAGAAGGCATAGGCCCAAAACGTCGACAGATGCTGCTGAAGTACATGGGAGGCCTGCAACCACTGATCAATGCCTCAGTGGAAGAGATTGCCAGAGTACCGGGAATTTCGCATGCACTGGCCGAAAAAATCTTCTATGCGCTGAAACACTAAGCATTGCAACACCCGTAGCAATGTAGGAACATAGAGACAAATTCTACTCTGCCCAAACAGTTAGCATAATTATGCCATTTAATATTCCGACCTTACTGACCCTGTTTCGCGTAGTGCTGATTCCATTTTTTGTGCTGGCATTTTATCTGCCGTTTGAATGGGCTCCGCTGCTTTGCGCGCTGATTTTCGTCGTTGCGGCAGTAACGGACTGGTTTGACGGATTTCTTGCCCGTCGCTGGAAGCAAACGACCCGTTTCGGCGCGTTCCTTGATCCGGTCGCCGATAAGGTGATGGTTGCCATGGCGCTGGTGCTGGTCGCGGAATATTTCCATGCGTGGTGGATCACGCTGCCTGCAGCAACCATGATCGCCCGTGAAATCATTATTTCTGCGCTGCGTGAGTGGATGGCTGAAATTGGTAAACGCAGCAGCGTTGCCGTATCCTGGATCGGTAAAGTGAAAACCACCGCCCAGATGCTGGCACTCTTTGCACTGCTCTGGCGTCCAAACTCCATCGTTGAGGGCGTTGGCGTGGCCGCGCTGTACATCGCTGCCGTCCTGACTTTCTGGTCAATGTTTCAATATTTGAACGCCGCACGCGGCGATTTGTTCGAACGGTGATCGAAGCGAGTTAAAAAGCAGCAAACGGATGCATTGCGCGGATAATTTGGTTGACTCAATGCGCCATGTCAGTAGAATGCAACGCATCGAAAGGCAGCATGGTCTGCCAGAAGATAAAGCAAATCAGCAGCTTCTGAGTTTCACTGAAACTAAGCAGCAGCGCTGATAGCTAAGCGGGAATAGCTCAGTTGGTAGAGCACGACCTTGCCAAGGTCGGGGTCGCGAGTTCGAGTCTCGTTTCCCGCTCCAGATTTTGATTTACAGACGGCTAATGTAGTCTGTAATCACCGAAAAAGGGCCTTTTGGCCCTTTTTTCGTTGCAGCGGATTCCAGCTGACTATCAATCCAGGCTTTTTGCCCGAACCTGGCAGCCGGGTGATTCAATGAAATGCTCCGTCCAGTCAAACATCTCAGAAACAGGTGCAAGTCTGGTTTACCATCATACCCGTTTATCGTCAGCCCTTTCCTCCCAAAGCCACTAAAATATCTGAAAACATCATGGAGATTTTATTTACAGATAGCTAAATTTCGTGTCGACATCATCATTCAGATGTCTGCCTGAGTAACACTTTCAGGCTGAAATTATCGCTGTCCTTTTCTGATTTTTTTCGTAATGAAGATGACACTATTTTTAACTTTGGCTGATCTTTTCTGCAAGATGCTGTGCTTTTTTATTAACGGAGACGGTGGGTTGTCGAATAAAACGATTTTCTGAGTTGGTGTTGTCTTGAGAATACAGTCAGATTTACAGGGTGGTTGCAGGTTTTTACAGGTGCTCTGGTTTTTGATAGGAAGCAGAATATAAACGGCGTTTTCAGTCACATTTATCGCCGGTTTTCGTGCATTAATTTATTCTTGAGCGCTCTGATTAGAGGCGTGATAAATGAGAAAATCAGGTATGAAGGGAGACATTTCTGTCTCCCCTGTGCTTATTACGCTTCGATAGGTGCACGCCAGTCATCAGCACCTGAGGTGCCCGCTGTGGTATGTTCCCAGTTAATCTTACGATAAGCCAGTGATACGCGAACCAGCTGGGTATATTCCGTTTTGGTCGCATCCTGGCAGTGTGGCATTTTGCAATCGATATCCACGATGGTGGCATCTTCCAGCTTCGTGGTGAAGAAGTGCTCCTGCTTACCCTCAATTGACGTGCGATACCACTTCAGCTCAACTTCCGGCAGCATTTCGCCCGAGGCCAGTGCGTTATACAGCAAAGGCACGGCTTTGTTATAAGCAACCGTAAAGCGGAATGGCTTATGCGCACGCTGACCAGAAGGTTGGCCAGACTGAGGATCGGTAGGCACTGTCACAACATGCTCGAACTCCTGAACCAGCATCTGGTCCTCATGTCCCTGAACATAGATATTACCGACAGATTCCGCGGTGAAGGCACCCGCGGTGATGTTACCCTGAGTTTTCCCTGTGATAGAAATATAAGCGGGAGTTGGCATCTTAGGCTTCCTTATTGAGATGATTTAAAGATGTAGACACCCATTACAGTATTACAGTTATTTTCATAAAAAAGTACTGCGTGTAATTGGCGGCGATTTAATTCGCAGGGGGACTATAAACGGTTTTATTTGTAGTCAAAATGTTTTTAGCGCAGTCTGTTTCTTAATGCTCATACTTTGTGGAATGAAAAGTTATAATAATTGTCGCTTTAGTTTTTTGTTCTGATAATAATGGTATTTTTAGTGATAAGTGTAGGCTATTACACGGCCTGTATTGCATGATTCATGCAGGTGGTTGTTTTTATTGTGTTTATTTTTTTAACCTGACTCTATTTTCATGATCAATTGAAAAGTGTGAGAAAGGTTGCAAATTAGACTAACAACAGAATAAATATAAGTATAATCTTATTTACTTTCCCTACCTGCAGGCAAAAAGATTACTCCCCCATTGGCCTTTATGGGAATGAAATAAGATATTTTTAGGTGGTGCCTAATCGCAATCCGGGATTTCTGGATGGTAATCTAAAAGGGATGATTATGAGTAGGAAGGATAGAAGCAGCGTTGCGCCGAAAGAGAGAATAAACATTAAATATGTCCCCAATACATTGGGCCAGGTGGCTGAAGTTGAGCTGCCGCTTAACTTACTGGTTGTCGGCGATCTTAACGGGGCACGTAATGACACACCCATTGAGGAACGGCAACCGGTATCTGTTAATAAAAATAACTTCAACTCCGTTCTGAATGAAGCGCATATTAATCTGAATTTCAGCGTGCCTAACCGTCTGGAAGGCCAGGCCGATGAAGAGTTGCCGGTAACGCTGTCCATCGAATCAATGAATGATTTTTCCCCCGATAATATTGCCAAAAAAGTGCCTGAACTGAAAAAACTGCTGGAACTGCGCGAGGCGTTGGTGGCACTCAAAGGCCCCCTGGGAAATATCCCGGCTTTTCGTTCACGTCTGCAGGAATTACTCAGTAATGAAGCGGTGCGCGAGCAGTTGCTGAAAGAACTGGACATTCTTAATCAATAGTTATTGGGCAGCTAAAAGGAATTAACCTAATGTCATCATTGACTGAAGAAAATACAACGCTGGTAGCACAATCGGGTGGTGCGACCTCCCTGCTTGATGAAATCATGTCACAAACGCGAATGACGCCGGGCAACGATGGTTATGATATTGCCAGGCAGGGCGTGGCGGCATTTATTGCCAGCATCCTGGATACCGGGACCCATTCCGAGCCAATTAATAAGCTGCTGGTTGATAGCATGATCGTTGAGCTGGATAAAAAGCTGAGCGCTCAGATGGACGAAATCCTTCATGCTCAACCATTCCGCGAAATAGAATCATCGTGGCGTTCGCTAAAGCTGCTGGTTGACCGTACGGATTTTCGTGAAAATATCAAAATCAATATCCTGCATGCGACTAAAGAGGAGCTGCTGGAGGATTTTGAGTTCTCACCGGAAATTATTCAGTCAGGCTTCTACAAGCATGTCTATTCCTCCGGGTATGGCCAGTTTGGCGGGGAGCCCGTCGCGTCAATCATCGGTAATTATGCGTTCAGCAACACGTCACCGGATATGAAGCTGTTGCAGTATGTCAGCGCGGTAGGGGCGATGGCGCATGCTCCCTTCCTTTCCAGCGTGGCACCGGATTTCTTCGGGATTGACAGCTTTACCGATTTCCCGGCAATCAAAGATATGAAATCGGTCTTTGAAGGGCCTGCTCATACCAAGTGGCGCGCGCTGCGTGAGTCTGAAGATTCCCGCTATCTTGGCCTGACCACCCCACGTTTTCTGCTGCGTCTGCCGTATTCAACGGTTGAAAACCCGATCAAAAATTTCAATTACTACGAAGACGTCAGCAAAAATCATGAGCACTTCCTGTGGGGCAATACCGCCTTCCTGCTGGCTACTTGCCTGACGGACAGCTTTGCCCAGTATCGCTGGTGCCCGAACATCATTGGTCCACAGAGCGGTGGGGCCATTCACGATCTCCCTGTTCATCTGTACGAAGCGATGGGGCAGATTCAGGCGAAGATCCCGACGGAAGTATTGATCACCGATCGCCGGGAGTTCGAGCTGGCAGAGGAAGGGTTTATCACACTGACCATGCGTAAAGGCAGCGATAACGCGGCGTTCTTTTCAGCGAACTCCGTGCAAAAACCCAAAGTCTTCCCCAACACCCGTGATGGGAAAATGGCGGAAACCAACTACAAGCTGGGCACGCAGCTGCCGTATATGTTCATCATCAATCGCCTGGCGCACTACATCAAAGTGCTGCAGCGTGAGCAGATTGGTTCATGGAAAGAGCGTCAGGATCTGGAAACGGAGCTTAACAACTGGCTGAAACAGTATATCGCCGATCAGGAAAACCCACCGACTGATGTGCGCAGCCGCCGGCCACTGCGTTCAGCCCAGATTAAGGTGCTGGATGTGGAAGGCGATCCGGGCTGGTATCAGGTTGCCATGCAGGTACGGCCACACTTCAAATACATGGGTGCGAGTTTTGAGCTTTCGCTGGTAGGACGGCTGGATAAGGAATAACGCTTTATGGCTGCGCTGCTTCACTGGGAGCGGGGAAGTTCTGCCAGCCTGTTTGAACGTATTCAGACTAAAGAACCGGTCCGTTATTCTCACAACCGGGTTCGGGAGCTGATACGTTCAGTCAGGCAGCACCTGAACAATGTTCTTAATTCACGTCCTGGTGCCTGTCAGAGTGCGGTTGCCCTTGGCATTGTTGATCTCAATGATGCCACGGCAAGCACCGCCGACTTCCGCAAAAGTATCGAGAAATCGATTCAGGAATGTATTGAGAATTATGAACCACGGATAGCAAAAGTCACTGTGGAATCAATCATTAATGATGCCGATCCACTGTCGCTCAGCTTCTACATCAAAGCCGTCATCAACCTTGACACGATTGAAGATGCCGTGGCGTTCACCATTTATTTAGATAATAGCCGTCGTTACTGCTTCAATGAGGAAGCTTGATGTCGTTCGAAAAATATTACAGGGATGAGCTGGATTATCTGCGACAGCTGGGGCGGGATGCCGCTATCGAACGTCCCCATCTTGCCGCATTTTTGTCAGAGCAGGGAACCGATCCCGATGTAGAACGGTTACTGGAAGGCTTTGCGGTTCTGACGGGCAATCTGCGTGAAAAGATTGACGATCAGTTCCCGGAACTGACGCATGGCATGCTGAATATGCTGTGGCCAAACTACCTGCGGCCAATTCCGAGTATGACGGTGATCGAATATCGACTGGAGCAAAGCGCAGTGACCGAAGCCACCCTGATGCCCCGTGGCAATCAGGTGCTGAGCCTTCCCATCGGGCAGAGGGCAACCCCTGACGGTACGGTAGCGACCACAGCTACACCCTGTATTTTTACACTGTGTCGCGATACCTGGTTATTCCCGCTGGTCATTCAGGATATTTCAGCGAACAACAGTAATGAACAGGGCACACTCAGCGTGCACTTTGCGGCAAACGCTGAACTCAATTTACAGGCGTTAAAGTTGGGTAAGCTGCGCTTTTATTTAGGCGAGGATCACTATACCCGCACCCAGCTTTACTTCTGGCTGAGCCACTACTTCGAACGGGCAGAGCTGATTGTCAATGATCTGACTATTCCGCTGCCCGATCTCGACTTTATCCCGATCGGATTTGGACGGGATGATGCACTACTGCCGTACCCCAAAAATGCATACCGGGGATATCGCATTTTGCAGGAGTATTTCTGTTTTCCAGAAGGCTTTCTGTTTTTTGATATAAGCGGAATGGTTGATCTGCCGCCTGAGCTCAACGCCAGTGAATTCACGCTCAACCTCATTTTCTCTCAGGCATTACCGGTGGAAATGAAAATTCGCCCCGGCACGCTGCGCCTTAACTGTACCCCTGCGGTGAACCTGTTCGCCCATGACAGTGAAGCGATTGAAATGAAGGGAACTCAGGCTGAGTATTTACTGAGCGGAAGCTATTCTCATCCGGATGATTTTGACATTTTCTCTGTTGACCGGGTTGAGAGCCTGCTCAGCGACAGGGGAAAAATTCAGGGGCGTGGCCGGGGTGGTGCCAGGATCTACCCGGCTTTTGAAAGTTTCCATCACCAGATGGAGCCCACGCGCGAACGGCAGACACGCTACTACCGTCTGCGGGTGAAAAACAGCCTGTTCCGTAAAGGCTTCGAACACTATCTCTCCTTTGTGCGCAGCGATGAGTCCGAACTGGTGCTGAGCGGTGAAAATGTATCAGTGAGCCTGACCTGTACCAACCGCGAACTGCCGCTGTTATTACGCATCGGGGATATCAACCAGCCGGGCAAAGGCAGCCCCTCATTTGCCACCTTCAGCAACATTACCCGTCCGTCGGTGCCGCTGTTTCCGACGCTGGACGGCAGCCTGCACTGGGCGCTGATTTCCAATATGTCGCTGAACTACCTTTCACTGCTGGACAAAGATGCGCTGAAGCAGATTTTGCATACCTACGATTTCCCGGGGCAGCATAACCGGCAGTCGGCCCGTTCGTCACAAAAGAGACTCGATGCCATTGAGCGGATTGAAACGCATCCGGTGGACCGACTGTTTCGCGGCCTACCGGTCAGAGGACTGCAAAGCACCCTGTGGCTCAGGCAGAGCGCCTTCAGCTCTGAGGGAGATCTGTATCTGTTTGGTACGGTGCTGGCCCGCTTTTTCTCACTTTACGCCAGCGTCAATGCCTTTCATCTCTTAAAAGTCATCAATGTTGATAATCAGGAATGTTACGAATGGCCGGTACAGATGGGACAGCACACGTTGATCTAGAGACCACTGCGTCAGCGGTGGCAAAGCCGGTACCCGATGTTTCACATTACAACTTTTTCCAGTTGGTCGAGCTCCTCCACCAACTGGCGGTAGCGTGGGAAAACAGCGGCGGGACGCCCGATCCGGCCAGTGAGGCGATTCGCTTTAAATCAACGGCCAGTCTGGCGTTTCCGGCGCGGGATGTTATCGGGCTGGAAGTCACCGGGCGCGGTCAGTTTGAGATGGAAGTCTCGTTTCTCGGTTTGCACGGCAGCCAGTCGCCGCTGCCCGGCTACTACCTGGACTCGCTGGCCTGGGAGGATGCACAGAATGAAAATCGGCTGACGGATTTCCTTAACGTCTTTAACCACCGGTTAATCACCTTACTCCATCAGATATGGCGCAAGTATCGCTACTACATCTGTTTTCAGCAGGGCGGTACGGACGACGTGTCGCAGCGGATGTTTGCGCTGGTGGGCCTGGGCAGTCCGGTGATCCGCAATAAGCTGCAGATCAACCACAGCAGGATGCTGGCTTACGCCGGGCTGCTCGCCAGCCCGGGCAGAGCACCTGAAGTGATCTGTAGCCTGGTATCACACTGCTTCAGTCTCGCCAATGTCACCTTACGCAGCTGGCAGCTGCGTAAGGTGAATATCGCGCCCGAACAGCAAAACCGGCTGGGGCAGAAGATCAGGCTGCGTGGCAAAAAGTACCTGGAAAAATCGGTGCTGGGGAGCAACTTCTCCATCGGCTCCCGGGTTGCCGACCGTAGCGGCAAGTTCATGTTGTGTCTCAATCAGC
>CAJYIY010000025.1 GCA_913775305.1 uncultured Erwinia sp.
TCGCTCTGCATCCCCTGCTCGATCTCTTTTCGCGTCTGATTAAGCGCGTCGAGTTCACCGGCAAGTATCCGCGCCTGGCCGAGATCGTCACTCAGCAACAGCGCGACGCCAACCGACATATCATCCAGCCTGCCGGCCGCATTCAGCCGTGGACCCAGTGCAAAACCCAGGTCGCTGGCCGCCAGCTGTCGGGCATCGCGATTGGCGACTTCCAGCAGTGCGCGGATCCCCGGCCGACATTTCCCGGCGCGAATGCGGCTCAGCCCCTGCCAGACCAGAATACGGTTATTAGCGTCCAGCGGCACCACATCGGCCACCGTGCCCAGGGCCACCAGATCCAGCCATTCGGCCAGATTGGGCAATGGCGCCACACCGCTGTCGCGCAGGCGGGCGCGCAGAGCCAGCATTAAATAGAAAGCCACGCCCACCCCCGCCAGCGCCCGCGAAGGAAATTCGCAGTCGCTGAGGTTAGGATTGACGATAGCCTCCGCCGCAGGCAGCGACTCTCCCGGCAGATGGTGATCGGTCACAACCACCGGAATGCCCTTCTGTGAGGCCAGCGCCACGCCCGCGTGCGAGGAGATACCGTTGTCCACGGTGACGATCAGCTGCGCCCCTCGTGCAGCGGCCTGCTCCACCACCTCAGGACTAAGGCCGTAACCATCATCAAACCGGTTTGGCACCAGATACTTGATATTGCGCCCGCCCATGGCGCGCAGCGCCAGCACCGTCAGCGCCGTACTGGTCGCCCCATCGGCATCGAAATCGCCAACGATCATAATGCAGCGATCGTCGGCCAGCGCCTGCTCCAAGATATCAACAGCACGACTGATACCGCTGAGGGAGTGGAATGAATGCAAATTTTTAGCGCCGCGCTCCAGCGCAGCAGCGTCGGTTACGCCACGCTGGGCATAAAGACGACGCAGTAACGGGTTTAAATCGGCAGGCAGTGCAGCAGCCTCCGCCGCCTGACGGCGACGAAGTTCGGTTTTAGCATTGTGCAAAATCAGCCACCGTTTTTCTGGCTGTCGAGGAATTTCTTCATATCCTGCGGTCCCTGGTAGCCTGGGATCATGGTGCCGTTCTGTAACAGAATAGCCGGCGTGCCCTGGATGCCAAACAGGATGCCGAGCTTGTACTGCTGGCCGATGTCAACGTTGCAATCGGCAGGCTGCACTTCCTCGCCTTTCATCGCCGCATCAAAGGATTTACGGCGATCGGCGGTACACCAGATCGACTTCATCTCTTTTGCCACCTTGCCGTTCATCCCTTCACGTGGGAAAGCCAGATAGCGCACGGTAATGCCCAGCGCGTTGTAGTCCGCCATCTGCTCATGCAGCTTGCGGCAGTAGCCACAGGTAATGTCGGTAAATATGGTGACCACGTGCTGCTCTTTCGCCGCTTTGTAGACAATCATGTCCTGGCTCAGCGCTTCAACTTTCTTTTCCAGCAGCTGATTAGTGGCGTTGATCGGCTGCGCACCGCTAACGTCATACAGAGGGCCCTGGATAAAATGCTTTCCGTCTTCAGTAACGTACAGCACGCCGCTTTCTGACAGAACGGTTTTGAAACCTGGCAGCGGAGAAGGCTGGATTTCCGTTTGCTGCAGGCCAAGACGGTTCAGTGACTTCTGAATTGCCGCATCGTCAGCGTGGGCCAGTCCAGCGATCGAAGCGATCAGAAAAGAAAGTAACAGGCGGGTCTTCATTTTTCATCCTTACAGGCTCCTGAGAGGAGCCCCGTTTTGAATCATTTATGCACGCGGGTGATGCTGCTCATGCAGCTGGCGCAAACGTTCCGTCGCCACGTGCGTATAAATCTGGGTCGTGGAAAGATCGCTGTGCCCCAGTAACATCTGTACGACACGCAAATCCGCGCCGTGGTTCAGAAGATGGGTCGCAAAAGCGTGACGCAACACGTGAGGCGACAGCTTTTCACTGTCGATCCCGGCCAGTGTGGCGTAATGTTTGATACGATGCCAGAAGGTTTGTCGGGTCATATGCTGTGCGCGGTTGCTGGGAAACAGCACATCCAGCGTCTGGCCGTTCAGCAGCCACGGACGCCCATACTCAATAAACCGTTCTATCCAGTATATCGCCTCTTCCCCCATCGGCACCAGCCGCTCCTTGTTACCTTTACCGATCACGCGCACCACCCCCTGCCGCAGGCTGATGTCGCTCAGCGTCAGGCCCACCAGTTCGCTGACGCGCAGCCCGGTGGCGTAAAGCAGCTCCAGCATGGCTTTATCACGCAGTTCGATCGGCTGTTCTTCACCGGGGGCCTGGAGCAGCTGCTCGACCTGTTTCTCGGAGAGATCCTTCGGCAATCGCTGCGGCAGTTTGGGCGACGACAGCAGCGCACTCGGATCGTCTGCGCGCAGCTTTTCGCGATAAAGATACTGGAACAGACGGCGTATAGCGCTCAGCAAACGTGCCGAACTGCTGGCCTTGTAACCCCCTTCCAGCCTTTCGGCGAGAAAGCTTTGCAGATTAGCAGTATCGGCGTCCAGCAGCGTCAGGTGATGATGAGCGAGCCAGTCGATCATCGTTTTCAGATCGAGCCGATAGGAAATGACGGTATTTTTCGCCAGGTTGCGCTCGATCCATAAGGCATCAAGAAACTGTTCAATCAGATCGCTGTCCTGCACGCGATGTCCTCCATGTCAGGGTTGATGGCGATTATGCCTTATTGTTGGCCTTATCTGGTATTATCAATGCTATGCCTGAAGAAAAATGAGTTTTTATTTCCATGAACATTGGTCTGTTTTACGGCTCCAGCACCTGTTATACCGAGATGGCGGCCGAGAAAATTCGCGATTTTATCGGTGATGATTTGGTGACGCTGCATAACCTGAAAGAGGATTCACCGCGCCTGATGGAGCAGTATGATTTGCTCATTCTGGGCATCCCGACCTGGGATTTTGGTGAACTGCAGGAGGACTGGGAAGCGATCTGGACCGACCTTCCTGAGCTCAATTTACGCGGTAAAATCGTCGCGCTCTATGGCATGGGCGATCAGGGTGAATACAGTGAATGGTTCCTGGATGCACTCGGCATGCTGCATGAAGTGCTGGCTCCGCTCGGCGTACAGTTCGTTGGCCGCTGGCCGACTGAAGGCTACGAGTTTACCAGCAAAAAACCGCTGACCGCCGACGGCCAGCAGTTTGTCGGGCTGGCGCTGGATGATGTTAATCAGTTTGAGCAAACCGATGAACGTATTGCGCAGTGGTGCGAACAAATCCTGACGGAAATGGCTGAACTGCTCTAAGCCCTGTCTGCGGGCCGATCAACGCCTGCCGCGGCGCAGGTGATTTCAACGCCGCGCTGCCGAAGTCACGTCTGAGCGAGCAGGCGTTCGTCACGCCGCTGTGATCTTTTGGCGACGGGAGCGTCGCCGCGCGTTCAGCCCGCCTCCGACCGTGATGCGTTAAAAACATTTACTCTGCATACGGTGGCACTACTCATTGCCAGGTTCCTTCAGCATCAGTAACTGCTGTCGCAGCAGGCGCCATTCGGCATTCTCCATGCTGTCTGCGCCGAGCCACAGCCACTCACGTTTTCCCTCTTTAGTACGCAACGGCAGTAAAATCGCCCAACGCCCTATCCACGGTTTTGACGCGAGAAACCACTGCTGCTGCCGCCACTGAAACTGTTTTGAAGACAACAGCTCGATGGGGCCAACGCGCGAAAGGATGCGCCGCTGGCTGCGGATGCTTTCCATCAGCACCAGCGTCAGCAGCCCTATCCATACCAGGGTATAGCTGCCGGGCCAGGGGATTAGCAACAGCAGCAGGATAACCGCACCGTGCAACAGCAAAGACTGCCACTGTGCCGCCCAGGAAACTCTCAGTTTACATCGCCACAGGACCACGTTGCTGATTTCGCTCCTGAATCAGTGCCACCATTCGCCGAAGCTCAGGATCGGCCGGCTCTCCATGATTCATCAACCAGTTAAACAGATCGGGATCGTCGCTCTCCAGCAGACGAACAAACACCTTTTTGTCAGCGTCACTCAGCGAATCAAACTCGTATTCGAAAAACGGCATGATCGAGATGTCGAGTTCCCGCATGCCGCGACGGCATGCCCAGTGAATGCGTGATTTATTGGTAATATCCATGTTATTCAGCGTCAGTTAACTAAACAGAGGTCCAGTGTACCCCTTTTTTAGGCCGCTGTTGATGCAACAATTTATCGCCTGCGAGGCATCACGCAAAGCTTGCAGGGGTATCACGCCTTTTGTGCCGCATTTACCGGAAACCGGTTGCAAAGCAGTGCGTCTCTCTTAACATGAGAAGTATTGCTAATTTTTCACTTCAGGAATGAATCATGCCAACTACTGCTTTTCCTTCTCGCCAGCCGCAGGCATCTGCACAGCTTCCACTGACGCTGATTTCACTGGAAGAATGGGCGCTGGTTACCGCTACGGGCCAGGACCGGGTGAGTTATCTGCAGGGACAGCTTACGCTGGATGTGGCGGCCCTGGGTGCCGATCGCCATCTGCCGGCTGCCCACTGCGATGCGAAAGGTAAAATGTGGAGTACGCTGCGCCTTTTCCATCGCGGAGAAGGCCTGGCCTATATCGAGCGCCGCAGCCTGCGTGATAACCAGCTAACTGAATTAAAGAAATATGCCATATTCGCTAAAGTGACTCTGGCGGCCGACGATGAATCGGTGCTGCTCGGCGTGGCCGGAGCGCAGGCACGCGAAGCGCTGGCGGGTATTTTCACGCTGCTGCCGGATGCCGATGCACCTGTCGTCCAGCAGGATGAGAGCACGCTGCTGTGGTTCGATCTGCCCGCCGAGCGTTTTCTGCTGGTGACCAGTGCAGAAAGAGCCGCTGAGGTTCAGCAAAAGCTGGCGGGTGAAGCCGTGTTAAACAGCAGTGAACAGTGGCTGGCGCTGGATATCGAGGCCGGTTTCCCGATTATCGATGCGGCCACCAGCGCACAGCTGATCCCACAGGCGACCAACATTCAGGCACTGAACGGCATCAGCTTTAAAAAGGGCTGTTATACCGGTCAGGAAATGGTGGCTCGCGCCAAGTTCCGCGGAGCGAATAAACGCGCGCTGTTCTGGCTGTCTGGCCAGGCGAGTCGCGTTCCCGCTGCTGACAGCGCGCTGGAAATGCAGATGGGTGATAACTGGCGCCGGACCGGTACTATTCTGGCGGCCTGCCAGCTTGAAACCGGCGAGGTCTGGATACAGGCCGTGCTGAATAACGATCTGGAAGCCGATACCCTTCTGCGCGTGCAGGGTGACGAAGGCGGCAGACTGACCATTCAGCCGCTGCCGTACGAAATTACCAGCGGATGATGCATAACAGACTGACCGCCTGCCGGTCAGTCTGCGTTTACAGCACGTAAAGATAGATGGCAAAGAAGTGGCACAGGCTACCGCCCAGGACAAAACCGTGCCAGATGGCATGACTGTAGGGGATTCGCTTCGATACGTAGAAAATTACCCCTAGTGAGTAAATAATCCCGCCCGCGGCTAACAGCCAGATGCTGGCGGCAGGCAGCTGCGTCACCATCTGGTAAATAACAATAAGCGACAGCCAGCCCATCAGCAGGTAGGTCACCAGCGACAGCGCCTCAAAACGATGGGCAAAGGCCAGTTTGAATACAATCCCCGCGAGTGCCAGACTCCAGATCACCACCATCAGACCGTGGGCCAGCGGCGATTTCAGCCCCACCAGCAGGAATGGCGTGTAGGTACCGGCAATCAGCAGGTAAATAGCCGAGTGGTCAAGTTTTTTCAGCCAGTACTTTGCCCGCTCATGTGGAATAGCATGATAGAGGGTAGAAGCCAGATACAGCAGGATCATACTGCCGCCGTAGAGACTGTAACTAGTAATGGCCAGCGCTCCGGCGTGGCTTTCAATAGCCTGAGTCAGTAACAGCACCAGGCCGATAATACCGAACAGGCAACCTACTCCGTGGCTGATGCTGTTGGCAATTTCTTCAACAAGCGGATAGCCGCGTGTCACTGTTTTCGGATCAACCATAACCGTTCGTTCTCTCTCATTAATCATCGTGCGGCCAGCCAGCAACCTGGTCGATAAACCATCACCAGCCTAACTGAGAACAATTTCAGAGTACACATGTAAGCTAAAATAATTCTGTGAAACCTTGTAACACATATTCTTCCGTGAACCAGGCAAACGTTTCCCTTAAACTAGTAGCGAACTTTTATCAGAGAATAAGCGAGTCATTATGTCTGACAGGATAGCAGCCTTAGATTTCGGTGCGATGACGGAAGTCGTGCAGTTTTTAATGGAATTAGACAAGCTTAAAAGCGTCGAGCGTCGTACCCGGTTGCTTGATAATACCCGGCAGGAAAACTCCGCGGAGCACAGCTGGCATCTGGCGATGGCCGCCATGAGCCTGGCACCTTTCGCCCGTGAAACCATCAACGTGCAGCACGCGGTCCAGCTGGCGCTGGTTCATGACGTGGTGGAAATCGATGCCGGAGACGTGTTGGTCTATGACCTGGCCGCGCGTGAAGCCGTTCAGGAACAGGAAATCGCCGCCGCCGAGCGCATTTTCGGCCTGCTGCCTGCCCGGCAGAGTCAGCAGTTTCGTGCGCTGTGGAACGAATATGAAGACGGGGAAACCGCCGAGTCGCGCTTTGCTAACATGCTCGACCGTGCGCTGCCGATCATGCTAAATCTGCACAACGGTGGACAAAGCTGGAAAGAGAACGGCATCCGTCTGGAGCAGGTGAAGGCGCGAAACGTGAAGCTGGCCGAGCAGTGGCCGGAGCTGTGGAATCATCTGCAACAGCACCTGAATGACGCCCACGCTAAGGGCTGGTTGCTGTAAGGCCCCTGCCGGGAATCCCCCTGCCTGCGGCGCTGGCTGTACGCGGGGGCTGAGTCCAGTCACCGGAGCGATCTCCCTTCCCCGCCATAAAACAAAAGGGACGATTCACCATCGTCCCTCAGGGCTGTCACCTCAGACGATCGGCCTTATTCGTATTCACTCATCGGTACACAGGAGCAGAACAGATTACGGTCACCGTAGACATCGTCCAGACGCTTAACCGTTGGCCAGTATTTGTTGGCGCTGCCCGCCGGGAACACCGCCAGTTCACGGCTGTAAGGATGCGACCAGTCGCCCACGATTTCCAGCTGAGTGTGCGGGGCGTTAACCAGCGGATTGTCCTGCGCCGGCCACTCACCCGCCGACACGCGATCGATCTCGGCGCGAATCGAGAGCATGGCATCGATAAAGCGGTCGAGTTCAACTTTACTCTCTGATTCGGTTGGCTCAACCATCAGCGTTCCCGCCACCGGGAAGGACATGGTCGGCGCGTGGAAACCGTAATCGATCAGGCGCTTGGCGATATCCAGTTCGCTGATACCGGTCTGCTCCTTCAGCGGACGAATATCCAGAATACACTCATGCGCAACGTGCCCCTCGCGGCCGGTATACAGGATCGGGTAAGCCGGTTTCAGACGCGTGGCAATATAGTTGGCGTTCAGGATCGCCACCGAACTGGCCTGTTTCAGCCCTTCCGCCCCCATCATGCGGATATACATCCAACTGATGGGCAGAATCGAGGCGCTGCCGAATGGTGCCGCGGATACCGCGCCCTGCTCGGTCAGCATACCTTCAATCTGCACCACGCTGTGGCCCGGCACAAACGGTGCCAGATGGGCTTTCACGCCAATCGGCCCCATGCCCGGGCCGCCACCACCGTGGGGAATGCAGAAGGTTTTATGCAGGTTGAGGTGAGAAACATCCGCACCGATATATCCCGGCGTAGTGATGCCCACCTGCGCGTTCATATTCGCACCGTCCAGGTAAACCTGGCCGCCGAACTGATGAACGATCTGGCAGACTTCACGAATAGTTTCTTCATAGACACCGTGGGTCGATGGATAGGTCACCATAATACAGGAGAGCGCTTCGCCCGCCTGTTCTGCCTTCAGGCGCAGGTCGTGCAGGTCGATATTTCCCTGGCGATCGCAGGCTACCACCACCACCTCCATGCCTGCCATCTGGGCAGAAGCCGGGTTGGTGCCGTGAGCCGAGCTGGGGATCAGGCAAATATTGCGGCCGCCTTCATGGCGGCTTTCATGGTAGCGACGAATAGCCAGCAGGCCGGCATATTCGCCCTGAGCGCCAGAGTTGGGCTGCATACACAGTGCATCGTAGCCGGTCAGCTGTACCAGCCACTGCGAAAGCTGACCGATCATCTGCAGATAGCCGCTCGCCTGTTCGGCCGGGCAGAACGGATGCAGTTCAGCGAATTCCGGCCAGGTAATCGGGATCATTTCTGCGGCCGCATTCAGCTTCATGGTGCAGGAGCCCAGCGGGATCATGGCCTGGTTCAGCGCCAGATCTTTGCGCTCAAGGCTGTGCATGTAGCGCATCATCTCCGTTTCGCTGTGATAACGGTTGAACACCGGGTGAGTCAGAATCGCATCTGCACGCCGCATTGCTGGCGGAATGGTGTGGCTGTCGGCGCTGACCTGAGCATCCAGCGCCCCGATGTCCAGCCCGTGCTCATCGCCCAGCAGAATGGAGAACAGCGTGGCTACGTCTTCACGACGGGTGGTTTCATCCAGGGTAATCCCCACCGCGTGCAGAATATCGGTGCGCAGGTTGACGCCGAAGCTCAGCGCGCGTTCCAGCACCGCGGCTTTATCCGCGACCTCCACCGTCAGCGTATCAAACCAGCTGTTGTGGCGCAGGGTCAGACCGCCTTTTTGCAGCCCGGCGGCCAGAATATCGGTCAGGCGATGAATGCGTCCGGCGATGCGCTTCAGACCGGCGGGGCCGTGGAATACCGCATAGAGGCTGGCGATATTGGCCAACAGCACCTGTGAGGTACAGATATTGGAGTTCGCTTTCTCGCGGCGGATATGCTGCTCACGGGTCTGCATCGCCATACGCAGCGCGGTATGACCGGCGGCATCGCGGGAAACGCCGATGATACGTCCCGGCATGGAGCGTTTATGCTCGTCACGGGCGGCAAAAAAGGCCGCGTGTGGACCGCCGTAGCCCATCGGCACGCCGAAGCGCTGGGCGGAGCCGAAGACAATATCCGCTCCCTGTTTACCCGGTGCCTGTAGCAGCACCAGAGTCATAAAATCAGCGGCAACGCTGACCACGATTTTCTGGCTTTTCAGTTCAGCGATCAGGCTGCTGTAATCATGCACCTCACCGCCGCTACCTACCTGTTGCAGCAGCACGCCAAACACATCCTGCAGCTCCAGCACTTTTTCGGCTTTATCAACCAGCACCTCAAAACCAAAGGTTTCTGCGCGGGTACGCACCACATCCAGCGTCTGCGGATGAACATCATCGGCCACGAAGAAGCGGTTGGCGTTTTTCAGCTTGCTGACGCGTTTTGCCATCGCCATCGCTTCCGCGGCGGCAGTGGCTTCATCCAGCAGCGATGCCGACGCGATATCCAGCCCGGTCAGATCCAGCGTCAGCTGCTGGAAGTTAAGCAGCGCCTCAAGGCGGCCCTGCGACACCTCCGGCTGGTAAGGGGTGTAGGCCGTATACCAGCCCGGATTTTCCAGCATGTTGCGCAGAATAACCGGCGGGGTCAGAACCGGGGTATATCCCATGCCAATATAAGATTTGTAACGCTGATTCTGCGCTGCAATCGCCTTCAGCTCGGCCAGGGCCTGATGTTCGGTCAGCGCATCGCCAATCGGCGGCGGGCTGGGAAGCTGAATATCTGCCGGCACAATCGACGAGATCAGGTCGGTGAGTGAATCTGCACCAACGACATTCAGCATGGAGGCCTGCTGCTCTGGCGAAGGTCCGATATGGCGTTCAATAAACGCACCGTGATGTTCAAGCTGGCTGAGAGTCTGGGTCATGAGCGGTAAATCCTGCTTCGGGCATGTGCAACAAAAGGGGTTACCGGTGATGGCTCACCGGCGTTGTCAGCGCGAAGGCAATCCTGGTGCAGCCTTCGCGGTGAACGGTCGGGGCATTACTCTTCGACGGACGCCTGATAGTCGGCGGCACTGAGCAGATCATCCAGCTCGGATTCATTGCTGGCTTTGATTCTGAACAGCCAGCCATCGCCGTAGGGCGCGCTGTTAACCTGTTCCGGGGAGGATTCCAGTTCGGTGTTAACGGCAATGATTTCACCACTGAGTGGTGCGTAGATATCGGAAGCCGCTTTAACGGACTCCGCTACCGCGCAGTCGTCGCCCTGAGCATAGCTGTTCCCCACTTCCGGCAGGTCCACAAAGACCATATCACCCAGCAGCTCCTGAGCATGCTCGGTAATCCCTACGGTGTAGCTGCCATCGGCTTCTTTACGCACCCATTCGTGGCTTTCACGGTATTTCAGATCTGCTGGTACATGACTCATCGACGCTCTCCAAAAAGATAATTCCGCTAAATGTTCATGCCGCAGGCGCGTTGACAGCGCCTCTCCGGCACGGACTGCTCGGGTAAAATTCAGATTCAGGGTGTTACCGGCTTACCGGCACGAACAAAAACAGGTTTGGTGACCTGCACCGGCACTTCGCGGTTGCGAATTTGTACGATGGCCCGTTCGCCGATCCCGGCAGGCACGCGCGCCAGCGCAATGCTGCAGCCCAGCGTCGGCGAGAAGGATCCGCTGGTGATGATGCCCTCGTGCTGGTTGCCATCGGCATCGGTAAAGTGCACCGGCAGCGCGTTGCGCAGTACGCCTTTCTCAGTCATAACCAGTCCAACCAGCTGTTGAGTACCGTTTTTGCGCTGGGACTCCAGGGCTTCACGACCAATGAACTGGCGATCGGCAGGTTCCCACGCAAGGGTCCAGCCCATATTGGCCGCCAGTGGGGAGACGCTTTCGTCCATCTCCTGACCATAGAGATTCATGCCGGCTTCCAGCCGGAGTGTGTCACGCGCGCCGAGGCCTGCCGGCCTGACGCCTGCCGCCAGCAGCCGCTGCCAGAACGACACCGCCTGTTCGGCGGGCAGCGCTATTTCATAGCCCGCTTCACCGGTATAACCCGTGGTGGCAATAAACAGGTCACCCGCCTGCACGCCGAAGAACGGCTTCATGCCGCTGACCGCTGCGCGCTGCGCATCATCAAAAAGCGTTTGTGCTTTCTGCTGTGCCTGAGGCCCCTGCACCGCCACCAGCGCTAAATCATCGCGCTCGTGAATTTCGATGCCGAACGGCAGCGCATGTTCGGCGATCCATGCCAGATCCTTTTCGCGGGTGGCAGAGTTCACCACCAGGCGGAAGAAATCCTCGCGCATAAAATACACAATCAGATCGTCGATAACGCCAGCGGAGGCATTCAGCATTCCGGTATAGAGCGCTTTGCCTGGCTGCGTCAGCTTTGCCACGTCGTTAGCCAGCAGATAACGCAGGAATTCCCGGGTGCGAGCACCATGCAGGTCAACAATGGTCATATGCGAAACGTCGAACATCCCGGCATCGGTGCGCACCGCGTGATGCTCATCAATCTGCGAACCGTAATGCAGCGGCATCATCCAACCGTGAAAGTCCACCATGCGCGCACCGCAGGCTTGATGCTGTTCGAACAACGGAGTTTGCTGAGTCATAGTCTTCCTGTGCTGTCTGTCCGCCATCCTTGTGGATGCAGGGTTATTGACGCGCCCGTTCACCGCCCGCAAGCGGCCTGACGCAAACGTTATCTTCGCTCTGAACTTACCACCGAAAATACCAATTAACCATAAGTTAAACGGGGTCGAAATCACAGTTCAACAATAAAGGCCCTGAACTGACTGCCAGTATCAATCGCTATATAATCGACAAAATGCGCACAAAAACAGCAATAAACGGTCTCAAATACAGATGAATTACAAAGATTCCGCATTCGATGTATAAAATATGACTTCATGATCTTCCACGTCGCATTATTAAAAATAATGCAAACAGGTGCGTAAAATTAGAATAATTCAAACGAAGCACAATGACAGGGCAGCGTGTGCCCCCCTGGTGCAAAGAGGGATGAAAGTGGGAAAAATTAAGCGAAATCAACGGGCAACGGCATTGGTTTTGCCCGGCTTGACAGAGGGGGGCAGATTTTAATGCGCAGCACAGCAGCGGTCTGCTTACAGGTCACAGCACCTGCTGGCCTTTCCCCACAGCACGATTCAGATGGCGGGTGCGGTGAAGACTGGCCGGGCACATCAAGCGCCCGGCCCGCTTTGGAACAAATCCTGGATTGATCGCGTCAGCGAAGCCACTCGGGCAAGTCGTGCAGCCCCATCGCCTGCTTTAACAACTTCGGCTTCACGCCCGGCAGCTTATCCGCCAGCGCCAGGCCAACATCACGCAACAGCTTCTTCGCCGGATGATTACCGTCAAACAGCTCGCGAAAACCCTGCATGCTGGCCAGCATCAGCGCCGCACTGTGCTTACGGCTGCGCTCGTAACGTCGCAGATACAGATGCTCACCGATGTCTCTGCCCTGCTGATGCAGGCGGCGAATTTCGCCTGTCAGCCCGGCGGCATCCATAAATCCAAGATTTACGCCCTGCCCCGCCAGCGGATGAATAGTATGGGCGGCGTCGCCGACCAGCGCCAGGCGGTGAGCGGCAAAGCTTCGTGCAAAGCGCCCCATCAGCGGGAAGACCTGGCGGTCACTTTCCGCCCTGCACAACCCCAGACGCAGATCGAAGGCCACCGACAGCTGCTGGTTAAAGACCGCTTCCGGCATCGACTGCAGTCGCGTTGCCTCCTGAGGCGGCAGCGACCAGACAATAGAACTGAGGTGGGGATCGCTGAGCGGCAGGAAAGCCAGAATGCCTTCGCCGTGAAACACCTGCCTGGCCACCGCATCATGCGGTTTTTCAGTGCGGATGGTGGCGACCAGCGCATGGTGCTGATAATCCCAGAAGGTTACCGGGATATCCGCTTTATTACGCAGCCACGAGTTCGCGCCATCGGCGGCCACCAGCAGCCGGGCGGTCATCATGCTGCCGTCTTTCAGCGTCACAAACGCTTCGTTATCGCCAAAAGCGACCTGCCGCAATTCAGCAGGCGAAACCAGGGTGATATCGCTCAGGCTTTCAGCCCGCTGCCACAGCGCCTGGTGGATCACCCGGTTTTCAATAATATGCCCAAGATGCGACAGGCCCTGCTGCTCATCGTCGAAAGAGATATGACCAAAACTGTCGCGATCCCACACTTCCATGCCGTGATAGGCGCTGGCGCGAGTGGCAAGGATCGTGCTCCATACGCCCAGATGCTGCAAAAACCGCTCGCTGGCTGCGTTAATTGCCGAAACGCGCAGCGCGTACGGCGCATCGGCAGCAGCAGCAGCCGGGGCTTCACGCTCCAGCACCGCGATACGCAGGCCGTGCCCTTGCAGGCCACAGGCCACCGCCAGTCCGACCATACCGCCACCGGCTATGATGACATCAAATGTTTGCATTACTGCTTTCTCCTCAACGCTTAACCCAGCCTAACGTGCGCTCGGCCAGCAAATTACGTAACGGCGGCAGATGATCCATCGCCAGCAGCCCCAAATTGCGCCCTACCGTTAGCGGCAGATAGCGATTGGCAAACAGCCTGACCAGGCCATCGGTCACGCCGATAGTGGCCTGAACATCCCACTGGCGGCGCTGCTGATAGTGATGCAGCGTGTTGTAATGACCCACGTCACGCCCGCTGCGCCAGGCGGCGGCAACCGTTTCTGCCAGCGACATCACGTCGCGCATACCCAGGTTGAACCCCTGTCCGGCAATAGGATGCAGCGTCTGAGCGGCGTTGCCCACCAGCGCAAGGCGGTGAGAAATATGCTGTGCGGCCGTTTGCAGCCTGAGCGGATAGCTGTGGCGCTGGCCAACCTGGGTAAATCGTCCAAGCCGCCAGCCGAAAGCACGCTGTAACTCACTGAGAAAGCGCATATCGCTCCAGCCGTCAACCACACTTTTCTGCGCCAGCGGGTGGCACCACACCAGCGAACTGCGCCCACCGGACATCGGCAGCAGGGCCAGCGGCCCGAATTCGGTAAAACGCTCGAATGCCTGCCCGCCATGCGGCAGTTGGGTGGCAACGTTGGCAATTACCGCCACCTGCTGATAATCCTCGCTGTTCCACTGCATTCCGCAGGCCGCGGCAACCTTTGATCGCGTCCCGTCAGCGGCAACCAGTAAATCCGCACTGAGCTCTTCACCGCTGTCCAGCGTCACGCTGACCTGCTGCTGCGTTCGCGCTACCTGAGCAACGCTGTTCGGACAACGCAAGGTTATGCCCGGTGCCTGCTTCAGTCGGGCGAACAGCCGCTGCCCAACGTCGTGCAGCTCCACTACGTGACCCAGTGCCGGAATATCATAGTCGGCGGCATCCAGTGAAACAAAAGTCGCATGCCCACGATCGCTAACGTGAACGTGGGTAATAGCCGTGGCGCAGGGTGCCAGCGACGACCAGAGATCGATGGCCGCCAGCTGCTGGCTGGTCCCCTCCGCCAGCGCAATCGCCCGCCCGTCAAACCGGGATGCGCACGGCTGCCAGGTTCGATGGCTTCAACCAGCGTGACCGGCAGCTGCCCCTGCGTCAGATGAGAGATCGCCAGAGCCAGCGTTGCGCCGGCCATTCCGCCCCCTGCAATTAATATGCTCATTGCTGATTCGCTGCCGCCATTAATGCTTCAATCTCATCGGCATCTTTCACCACCGTGTCGGTAAGGTTTTCGTTACCGTCTGCGGTGATAATGATGTCATCTTCAATACGAATACCTATTCCGCGATACTGAGCGGGAACATCGGCATCCGGCGCGATATACAGGCCCGGCTCTATAGTGAGCACCATGCCCGGTTCGAGAAGACGATCGCGGTCCACGCCGTAGTGACCGACATCGTGCACATCCAGCCCCAGCCAGTGGCTCAGGCCGTGCATGAAGAACTGCCTGTGCGCCTGTTCCGCAATCAGCGTATCAACATCACCGTGCAGAATACCCAGTTCCACCAGCCCGCTGACCATTACCTTCACCACTTCCGCCGTCACTTCGCGAATGCTGGTGCCGGGTCGATACAGCTCCAGCGCCCGGTACAGCGACGCGAGAACAATGTCGTAGATCTGGCGCTGGGGTGCGGTAAATTTGCCGGCCACCGGGAAGGTCCGGGTGATATCACCGGCATATCCCTGATATTCACAGCCGGCATCAATCAGTACCAGCTGGCCTTCGCGCATCTGACTTTCGTTTTCCGTATAGTGCAGAATGCAGCCGTTTTCTCCGGCCCCCACAATGGTGTTGTAGGACGGATAGCGCGCACCGTGGCGATTAAATTCATGATGAATTTCACCTTCCAGCTGGTATTCGTACATACCGGGGCGCGACATTTTCATCGCGCGGGTGTGCGCCATGGCACTGATGCGACCCGCCTCACGCAGCACTGCCTGCTCTTCTGGTGATTTAATCAGGCGCATCTCATGTACCCACGGACGCCAGTCGGTCAGCGTTGCCGGTGCACAGAGGTTCTGCCGCGACCCGCGACGCAGCTTGTCGAGGGCACTGAAGACAATCTCATCCATCTGCTGATACTGGCCCTGGGCGTGATAAATCACATCCAGCCCGTTGAGCAGCAGATGAAGCTGCTCACCCATCTCGTCCCACGGCAACGCACGATCCACGGATAGCGCCTGCGGTGCTGCATCCTGCCCCAGCCGACGACCAAACCAGATCTCGGCGGTGAGATCGCGTACGCGGTTGAACAGTACGCTGTGGTTATGGCTCTCGTCGCTTTTAATCAGGATTAATACCGCGTCCGGTTCGTTGAATCCGGTGAAATACCAGAAATCACTGTTTTGCCGATAGGGGTATTCGCTGTCATTGCTGCGCGTCACTTCCGGCGCGGCAAAAATCAGCGCCGCACTACCGGGAACCATTTTCGCTAACAACGCCTGGCGACGGCGTAAAAATTCCTGCTGGGTCATTTGCTCTCCTTCAATACGGATTCACCGCGTGCAAACCTTCAGGCACGGTTTATAGCTAGTGCAGCGTGGGCTTCTGCACAACCACGTTAGTTGGAGAGGATCGGGTAAAGGTTTCGCGGCACAGCAGCGCGGCAACGCGAACATATTCGATAACCTCTTCCAGAGACTGCTCCAGCTCTTCCTGATCCTCGTCTTCGTCATAACCCAGCTGGGCAATGGTGCGCAGATCGTCAATGGCTTCACCGGTTTCACCCTTCACCTTATCCAGCTTCGGCTGAGTCACACCCAACCCCAGCAGGAAATGGTTGACCCATCCCGCCAGGGCATCGGCGCGGTCAAACACGGTGATATCGTCATCATCAGGCAGATAAAGCTGGAACATAAAGCCATCATCTTCAAGGGAATCGTCAATCGCCTGATGGAGTTCCTGCAACGGCAGGGAAAGCGACTGAGAGAAAGCCATGCCTTCATTGGTCAGGTCATGAACCAGCGCCTGCCAGCTGCTGTCCCGGTTGCCGCCGCACAGCAGTCCGCTGATCAGACCGTGCATTTCTGCTGGGGTCATCCCCACGCCCTGCTGTGAAAGTGCTGAAGCCAGAGTGTTGTATCCCGGCATTACGTTAGATAGTGACATTCGTTTTCGTCATCGTTGGCTGATTAAGTTCGTGTTATGCTACCACCAGGTACCTCAAGGATTCCATCAAAGGGGTTGTTTCTTCTCTCAGGGGTAGTTTATAGTGTCGCCCCTCCCGGCCCATTGCGTGGTATGGGTGTTTGCGGGCGCAGTATTCAGTCAGGAAGGTGGCATGTCTGCACAACCGGTAGATCTTCAAATTTTTGGCCGTTCATTAAGAGTAAATTGTCCGCCCGAACAGCAAGATGCGCTGAATCTGGCTGCCGAAGACCTTAATCAGCGGTTGCAAGACTTAAAAGTTCGCACTAGAGTCACAAATACAGAGCAGCTGGTATTTATTGCGGCACTGAATATTTGCCATGAGCTGGCGCAGGAAAAAGTCAAAACGCGCGACTATGCTTCTAACATGGAACAGCGTATTCGCATGCTGCAGCAGACCATTGAACAGGCATTACTTGAGCAGGGTCGCATTACTGAACGTACAGGTGCGAAGTTCGAATAACACTTTATCGTTACCTGTGATACAGTGACGGTGAAGTACAAAATATCTCTGAGATGTTTGCAAGCGGGCCAGTCCCCTGAGCCGATATTTCATACCAAACAGAGTGTGGCGCTCTGTAACCTGTGTGTATGCTCGGTTCGTCCGAGAAACCTGATGGTTATGACGGCATACTCACCTTGAACCAAGGGTTCAAGGGTTACAGCCTGCGGCGGCATCTCGGAGATTCCCATTTTTTCAGCAGCACCCTTCCTTACGCACGGTTCTTTCCACGCTATCCGACATAATACGGCATCGTTTAACGGAGTCAGTTCGCGATGAGCATCAATCTTTCTGACCGTCAGGATATCCGCACCCACGTTCGCCATCTTCGGCGGGCACTCAGCGATGAGCAGCAGCAGCTGGCTGCGGTCCAGGCTACGGAACATGCACTGAGCTTTGCCCCCCTTGAGCAGGCCAAAAATATTGCGCTGTTCCTTTCCGTTGATGGTGAACTGAATACCCGGCCACTGATTGCCAAACTGTGGCAGCGTAAGCAGCGGGTCTTTCTTCCCGTGCTGCATCCCTTCTCACCCGGAAATCTGCTGTTTATTCGCTATGACGAAAACACCGAACTGAAAAAAAACCGGCTGCGCATCCCGGAACCGTCGCTTGATATTCGCAACCTGGTGCCGCTGAGCGAGCTGGACGTTTTGCTGGTGCCGCTGGTGGCGTTTGATGCCCGGGGCCAGCGCCTTGGCATGGGGGGCGGATTCTACGATCGCACGCTGCAAAACTGGCAGCAGCATGGCTTTTTACCGGTGGGGTTGGCTCATGACTGCCAGCAGGTAGAAAACGTGCCAACGGCAGAGTGGGATATCCCACTGCCCGCGCTGATTACGCCGTCGAAAATCTGGCAGTGGTGAAATAAAAAAGGGCGACCTGAACGTCGCCCTTTTGCGCATAACTGCCTGTTCCAGGGCGAACATTCCGGCTCGCCAACAGGATCAGTACAGCAGGCGCGCGCGGATAGTACCCGGAATCGCTTTCATCAGCTGTAGCGCTTTGTCCGCTACTTCCTGTGTCGCATCAACATCGATCACCACATAGCCCATCTGCGGCGTGGTTTGCAGATACTGGGCCGCAATGTTAATACCCTGCTCGGCAAAGATCTGGTTGATGGCGGTCAGCACGCCTGGACGGTTTTCATGGATATGCAGCAGACGGCTGACGCTGGCACCGTGCATCGGCAGCGAAACTTCCGGGAAGTTAACCGCAGACAGTGTAGAACCGTTATCGGAGTACTTCGCCAGCTTACCGGCGACTTCAATACCGATGTTTTCCTGCGCTTCCTGCGTTGAACCACCAATATGCGGGGTCAGAATCACGTTGTCGAACTCGCAGAGCGGCGAATTGAACGGATCGCTGTTGGTTGCCGGCTCCTCGGGGAAGACGTCTATAGCCGCACCCGCGAGATGTTTGTCGGCGAGCACTTTACACAGCGCGGGGATATCCACTACCGTACCGCGCGAAGCGTTGATCAGCAGTGAACCTGGCTTCATCAGCGCCAGCTCTTCTGCGCCCATCATATTCTGCGTGGAGGGCGTTTCAGGAACGTGCAGGCTCACCACATCGCTCATGTTTAGCAGATCGGAAAGGTGCTGTACCTGAGTTGCATTGCCCAGCGGCAGCTTGCTTTCGATATCGTAGAAGAACACATTCATGCCCAGGCTCTCGGCCAGCACGCCCAGCTGCATACCGATATGGCCATAGCCGATAATACCCAGCTTTTTACCGCGCGCTTCAAACGACCCCACGGCCAGTTTATGCCACACACCACGGTGAGCCTTGGCGTTAGCCGCAGGCACGCCGCGCAGCATCAGCAGCAGTTCACCGATAACCAGTTCAGCCACGGATCGGGTATTGGAGAAAGGTGCATTAAACACCGGGATACCGCGGATCGCAGCGGCATTCAGGTCAACCTGGTTGGTCCCGATACAGAAGCAGCCGACCGCGACCAGCTTTTCAGCAGCGGCGAAGATCTCTTCGGTAAGCTGAGTACGGGAGCGCAACCCGATAAAGTGTGCATCGCGAATGGACTCTTTCAGCGCCTCGCTGTCCAGTGCACCCTTGTGAAATTCAATGTTGGTGTAACCCGCAGCGCGCAGATTATCGACCGCACTCTGATGTACGCCTTCCACCAGCAAGAACTTAATCTTGTCTTTCTCCAGTGATACTTTTGCCATTTCCCGACCTTTAATTAGCAGACTTCAGATGTGGCTGAATCCCTTTGACTTCTCAATTTGTCGCTGCAGCTTTGCACAGCTTGGTGAAACGTTGCAGGGATATAAGATTGCCTTCTGTCAAAATAACAAAATTTACGCTGGCAGCAATACAAACGATTGCCTGCCCGACAGCACGCTGATGCAGGCTTCCAGAACAAACCGATAGAAAATCATGATGCGTAGCATAGCTTCAGGAGGATCGCACGGCTGAGTCAGTTTATGTGACATAAGTCACTATATTTGGGCTCCGAAAGAAAAGGTGATTTTTCTGTCGAAATCACAGGCACCGCACGGGTGCCTGAGCGATCATTTGGTAATCGTCTTCACGCCGTCTGCGGTGCCAATTAAGGCCACATCTGCTCCACGGGTGGCAAACAGGCCCACGGTCACCACGCCTGGCAGAGCGTTGATGGCCACTTCCATTGCAATGGGATCAAGGATCGTTAGGTTGTAAACATCAAGAATGATGTTGCCATTGTCGGTGACCACGTTCTGTCGGTACTCGGGCAAACCACCCAGTTTCACCAGCTCACGCGCAACGTAGGAACGCGCCATCGGGATCACTTCAACCGGCAGAGGGAATTTACCCAGCACGTCAACCTGCTTGGTTGCATCGGCAATACAGATAAAACGCTCCGCCACTGCCGCAACAATTTTCTCGCGGGTAAGCGCAGCACCGCCGCCTTTAATCATCTGCATCTGGCCGTTGATCTCGTCGGCACCGTCAACGTAGACCGCCAGTGAGTCAACTTCGTTAAGATTGAAAACGTGAATCCCCAGGGCTTTGAGTTTGGCCGTTGAGGCTTCGGAGCTGGAAACCGCTCCCTCAATCTGGTGTTTAATCGATCCCAGTGCATCAATAAAATGCGCGGCGGTAGAGCCGGTTCCTACACCAACGATGGTACCAGGCGTCACGTAATCGAGCGCTGCCCAGCCAACGGCTTTTTTCAGTTCATCCTGCGTCATGATATTTTTAAACCTGTGAGTCACTGTGTGGGCGTAGTATAAAGCAATGACTGCAAAAATTATCGTCCATAAGCGTGACTGATGAGCAGGAATGGAAGCTGGCCCACAAAGTGGTTGATTACCCTGGTGACGATCGCCCGCGCAAAAGATAAAAACTGTGGCATAGTGCTAAAACCACACCTGAGAAGAGTATAACGATTAATGAAACGTCCCGATTATCGAACGCTTCAGGCGCTGGATGCAGTGATTCGTGAACGCGGCTTTGAACGCGCCGCACAAAAGCTCTGTATTACCCAGTCCGCTGTTTCGCAGCGTATTAAACAGCTGGAAAATATGTTCGGCCAGCCGCTGCTGGTGAGAACCGTCCCTCCCCGCCCGACCGAACAGGGGCAAAAACTGCTGGCGCTGTTGCACCAGGTTGAGCTGCTGGAAGAGGAGTGGCTGGGCGATGACAGCGGGGGCACAACGCCACTGCTGCTGTCGCTGGCGGTGAACGCCGACAGTCTGGCAACCTGGCTGTTACCGGCGCTGAAAACCGTGCTGACCGACTCTCCGGTACGATTGAATATCCAGGTAGAAGATGAAACCCGGACGCAGGAACGTCTGCGCCGGGGTGAAGTGGTTGGGGCAATCAGTATCCAGCCGCAGCCGCTGCCGAGCTGCCTTGTCGATCAGCTGGGTGCTCTGGACTATCTGTTTGTCGGTTCGAAAGAGTTTGCCGCGCGCTACTTCCCGAATGGCGTAACCCGTTCCGCGCTGCTGAAAGCACCGGCGGTGGCCTTTGACCATCTGGATGATATGCATCAGGCCTTTTTGCAGCAGAACTTCGATCTCTCGCCCGGCAGCGTGCCCTGCCATATCGTGAACTCGTCAGAAGCTTTCGTGCAGCTGGCTCGTCAGGGCACCACCTGCTGTATGATCCCCCACCTGCAGATTGAACGCGAGCTGGCGGAAGGTGAGCTGATCGATCTGACCCCGGGACTGTTACAGCGCCGCATGCTTTACTGGCACCGTTTTGCCCCGGAAAGCCGCCTGATGCGTAAAGTGACCGACGCCCTGTTGGCACACGGGCACCGCGTTCTGCGCCAGGATACGGTTTAGGCAGAAAAGGTTTTCAGCCAGCTGCGGGCGAGCCAGTGCTCTGGCTCGCCCGCGGTGCGCTGTGGCTCAGGGATTGCGTTGCAGTTCAAACACCACATCAACCTGGTCGTCGAAATGAATACTCTGCTGCTCATAAGTTTGCGCCGCAGAGGTCATCGGCGCTGAATCGGCCGCTTTGTACATCCGCGCTACGGGCATCGGCTGATAGTTAGCGACGTGATAGCGCACACTGTAAACCGGACCAAGCTTGCTGCCAAAGCCCTGGGCTAACTCTCCCGCCTGCTTAATTGCATCATCGATAGCCGCTTTGCGCGCCTTCTGACGATACTGTTCAGGATCGGCGACACCCAGTTCGACAGAGCGGATTTCGTTCAGTCCGTTTTTCAACGCGCCGTCCAGCAGCTCGTTGAGCTTATCCAGCTGGCGCAGCGTAACCTGTACCTGCCGTACGGCGCGGTAACCCTTCAACACCGACTTCCCATCTTTCAGGTAATCATACTCGGGCTGAGTACGCAGGTTTGCCGCATTGATATCTTTCTTCTCAATACCGCTTTTATTCAGAAAATCAAAATACTGCTGTACACGAGTGTCGGCCTGCTTTTTCGCTTCAGCCGCATCTTTTGCGGAGATGCTAACTTCAATAGCCAGAGTGGCGATGTCCGGCGCGGCATCTACGCTGGACTGGCCTGAAGTGACCACATGTGGGCCGGCAGGCAGTTCATCAGCCTGAGTTACCAGCGGTAAACTCCCCAATCCAATCATTGCGGCCAGGGCCAGTTTAGTAAGCTTCAAAGCATCCTCCGTGGGGTCTCTCATCATTTTTATCACGCTGACCGCTGTCAGGCCAACCAGACCGACAGCGAAAGGCACCACCCAGCTACGGTGATACACACTATAGTAGTGCGCATTGGCACACCTCACTATGACCTCAATTCTGATAGTGAGTTCCTGCGGCTCAGGACCACGCCAGCTTCACGGCGATGGTCCACATCACCACCCCGACGAACAGATTAATCAGGCGTTGGGCGCGGCCAGTATTCAGCAGCGGTGCCAGCCACGACGCCAGCAGGGCCAGACCGAAAAACCACAGCACGGACGCCGTGACGGAACCCAGCGCAAACCAGCGGCGCGCCTCCTGAGGCAGCTGTCCACCCAGGCTACCCAGCACGACAAAAGTATCCAGATAGACGTGCGGATTAAGCCAGGTCACTGCCAGCAGAGCGACCAGGATACGCCAGCGCCCCGGCTTCACTACCGCCGCCGCCGCGAGCTGAATATCGCCGCTAAAGGCCATACGCAGCGCCCCCCATCCGTACCACAGCAGGAAAGCCACTCCGCCCCAGGTCACCAGCCTCAGCAGCCATTCAGACTGATGAAGCAGGGCGCTGCCGCCGAAGACACCAGCATAAATCAGCACAATATCACTCAGGGTACAGATCGCGGCCGTCATCAGTGGATACTGGCGGTGCAGCCCCTGGTTCATCACAAACACATTTTGTGGGCCAAGGGGAAGAATTAGCGCAGCCCCCATTGCAACCCCTTGAAAAAAAATGGCTAGCACGTTTTACACCTCGGCGAATGTTATTTCCGGCAAAGTGTATAGCGTCAATGTTATTAGTGGAAATGGAAAAAAATAATGACCCATTAATGTTACTAATGCCCCACCCCCAGCGGATCCATGCCTTTTTCGCGGATGACGGCGGCAACCTTAGCCGAGACCAGATAGCGAATAAAGGCGCGGCCAGCCTCCTGGTGCCTGCTCGCCCTGACGATGACCGCAGCATAGCGCGTCGCCTTTTGCAGCGAGGCAGGAAGCAGACCAACCACCTCTATTCCCCTGACGGCCTGCAGTTCAGATAACTGCTGAAAACCGATATCGGCCTGCCCCTCAGCCACGATAGCGCCGACCGGCGTTGCCGGCACTTGCAGCGATTTTGCCCGCATCGCCTGCGCTATCCCCAGGCGACGAAACAGCTCGCCGGAAACGTAGCGTCCGCTGGCGCTGTCGGAATAGGCCACACGACGGGCATGCAGAAGAGTGGCGCGCAGCGCCTGCGCCGTGGAATTATCCGGCCGGGTCTGACCCGCAGGCACCGCCAGCGCAATCCATGAATCGGCCAGGGCCACGCTATCCGCCGCAGCAATCCATCCCTGCGCCACCAGCGGCCTCATTCCGGCCTCCACCATCACCAGCACATCCGCCTGTTGATGGTGAGCCAGACGCTGAGGCACACTCTGCGGCGTCTGCCCCATTGAGGGCGCGGCCTCAATCTCCACATTGATGCCGCTGCGCTGTTGCCAGTCGGCAACGACCGTCTTCAGCACCGGCATCAGCCCCCCGGAACACCACACTTTCAGCACGTCGGACGCGTTCCCGTAGCCTGACGTCAGTAGCAGAAGCAGTGTTAATAACAGGTATCGACCCCTTTTCATCACCCTCACTCCGGTTGCAAAAGGGATCATCCTGCCGGAAAGGGCGAAAAAACCCGTGACCGGCCGCACAGAGTCTGATGGCGGATCGGCAGCCCACGGCGAAACACATTTTTGGCAAAAAAAAGCCCCCTGACAGCCAGTATCAGGGGGCGGTAATGACAACTAAACTTACACCTGCGCCGAATCTGATGGTTCAGCAGCGCTAACCCGATGCAGATGAACATCCATCTGCGGGTAAGGGATACCGATTTCTTTCGCATCCAGCGCGTTTTTGAATTCCTTCATCAGGTCCCAGTAAACCTGTTGCAGGTCCCCTGCTTTGCTCCAGCAGCGAACAATAAAGTTAAGCGATGAAGGGGCCATCTCGTTCAGGCCAATCTGAACACCGCGCTCCTGCAGTACGCGCGGCTCCGCTTCAACAATGTCACGCAGCAGCGTGATGACTTCATCCACATCAGCGTCATAGGCCACGCCGATAATAAACTCATTGCGGCGCTCCGGTTCACGAGAGTAGTTGGTGATATTACCGGCAATGATTTTTCCATTTGGCACCACGACAATTTTGCCATCGGTGGTTTTCAGCGTTGTAGAGAAAATCTGCACGTTCTGTACCGTTCCCATCACCCCAATATCAATAAACTCACCGGTGCGGAAAGGGCGGAATGTGACCAGCAGCACACCGGCCGCCAGGTTAGAAAGCGATCCCTGCAGGGCCAGACCAATCGCCAGACCCGCTGCACCCAGCACGGCAATCACTGAAGCGGTCTGCACACCAACCCGGCCCAGCGCAGCAATCAGCGTAAAGGCAATGATACCGTAACGCACCAGTGCAGACAGGAAATCGGCTACCGTTGCATCAAGATGGCGGGCACGCATCAAACGGTTAAGGGTGTTAGATACAACGCGCGCAACGATCATCCCAACAATGATGATCGCTATCGCTGCCACAATGTTTACCGCGTAGCTCAGCAGCAGGGACTGATTGCGCACCAGCCAGTTCCCCGCATTGCTGATGCCATCGACCACGTTTAAATCTTCCATTTTCCAATCCTGTAATTTGCCCAAAAGAGGCGTTCAAAACTCTGCCACCGGATGGCAGCCTGAATACTAAGGGTAAGCAACAGTGCGCGAATCTGCCAGATTTCTGGCGTAATGGACTGGAAATGATGGGGAAGTTGCATAAAAAAAGGCCCATTCGGGCCTTTTTTAAACAGCGGACAAATTACAGAACGTCTACAGCGTTCAGTTCTTTGAAAGCCTGCTCAAGGCGAACCACCATTGACGCCTGCGCAGAACGCAGCCATACGCGCGGGTCGTAATACTTCTTGTTCGGGCTATCCACGCCATTCGGGTTACCCAGCTGGCCCTGCAGATAGTCTTCGTTCTTTTTGTAGAACTGCAGAATACCGTCCCATGTTGCCCACTGGGTATCGGTATCGATGTTCATTTTGATCACACCGTAGCTGATGGATTCTTCGATTTCAGCCGCTGAAGAACCGGAACCGCCGTGGAACACGAAGTCCAGCGAGTTGTGCGGCAGGTTGTGTTTCTTGCTGACGTATTCCTGGGAGTCGCGCAGGATAGTCGGGGTCAGCTTCACGTTGCCCGGCTTGTACACGCCGTGTACGTTACCGAAAGAGGCAGCGATAGTGAAACGCGGGCTGATTTTGCTCAGCTCGGTGTAAGCGTAATCAACGTCTTCTGGCTGAGTGTACAGGGCAGATGCGTCCATATGGCTGTTGTCTACGCCATCTTCTTCACCGCCGGTGCAGCCCAGTTCGATTTCCAGAGTCATGTCGAGTTTCGCCATGCGCGCCAGATACTTACCGGAGATCTCGATGTTCTCTTCCAGCGACTCTTCAGACAGGTCAATCATGTGAGAAGAGAACAGTGGCTTACCGGTTTTCGCGAAGTGAGCTTCACCCGCATCCAGCAGACCGTCGATCCACGGCAGCAGCTTCTTGGCGCAGTGGTCGGTATGCAGAATAACCGGCACGCCGTAGTGCTCTGCCATCAGATGAACGTGATGAGCACCTGCGATCGCACCCAGGATTGCAGCCGCCTGTGGCTTATCGGATTTCAGGCCTTTACCAGCGATAAATGCAGCACCGCCGTTAGAGAACTGAACGATGACCGGAGATTTTACTTTTGCAGCAGCTTCCAGCACGGCGTTGATTGAGTCGGTACCGACACAGTTAACCGCTGGCAGAGCGAATTTGTTCTCTTTCGCTACTTTGAAGATCTTCTGCACGTCATCGCCGGTGACAACGCCTGGTTTTACGAAATCAAAAATTTTAGACATGTTTGCTTGTCCTGTTTCTTCGGTCGTATTAAAGGATTCTGTTCTCACGCGGAGCCGGATAAGGCTCCGCCCAGAGGTTTAATTACTGCTTAGCACGCTCTTGCAGCATGGCAACTGCTGGCAGAGTTTTGCCTTCCACGAACTCCAGGAAAGCGCCGCCGCCGGTAGAGATATAGGAAATTTTATCTTCGATACCGAACAGGTCGATAGCGGCCAGCGTATCACCGCCGCCCGCGATGGAGAATGCTTCGCTGTCTGCGATCGCCTTCGCCACAATTTCAGTCCCTTTACGGAAGTTAGGGAATTCGAACACGCCAACCGGGCCGTTCCACAGAATGGTTTTGGCTTCTTTCAGCAGCTTAGCCATAGCCAGTGCGGTTTCATCGCCGAAGTCCATGATCTCTTCGTTATCCTGAATTTCGCTGACTTTCTTCACGGTAGACGGTGCAGTTTCAGAAAACTCGGTACCAACGCGGGAGTCAGTCGGAACCGGGATCTTGTACTCATCACGCAGTTTTTTCGCTGCATCAACGAAATCGGGTTCGTACAGGGATTTACCGACCTTGTTGTCGATCGCCACGAAGGTGTTAGCGATGCCGCCGCCGACGATAACGGTGTCAGCAATTTTCACCAGCGAGTTCAGCACGTCAAACTTAGTGGAAACTTTAGATCCCCCTACCACGGCAACCATTGGGCGCGCCGGATTAGACAGGGCTTTACCTAATGCTTCCAGTTCGGCGGACAGCAGAGGGCCGGCACAGGCGACCGGCGCAAATTTGCCCACGCCGTGGGTAGAGGCCTGAGCGCGGTGCGCGGTGCCAAAAGCGTCCATCACGAAGATATCGCACAGGGCAGCGTATTTTTTAGAGAGGGATTCGTCGTCTTTCTTCTCGCCTTTATTGAAGCGAACGTTTTCCAGTACCACAAGCTTGCCCGCGGTCAGCTCAACGCCGTCCAGGTAGTCTTTAGCCAGTGAGACATTATCTGCGCCCAGCTTGTCTTTCAGGTAGTTGACAACCGGCAGCAGAGAAAACTCTTCGTTGTATTCACCTTCAACCGGACGACCCAGATGCGAGGTAACCATCACTTTGGCGCCCTGCTTCAGCGCAGCTTCGATGGTCGGCAGGGAAGCACGGATACGTGCATCCGACGTCACTTTCCCTTCTTTAACCGGTACGTTGAGATCCGCACGGATCAGAACACGTTTACCAGCAAGATCCAGATCGGTCATCTTAATTACAGACATGGTGAACCCTCTCGTTGATTCTCAAAGTTTTACAGACGCATCTGCGTCCGGACTGAAACCGATATCGGCCATCGCTAACGTGGTATCCAGCATTCTGTTAGCAAAGCCCCATTCGTTATCACACCAGACCAAGGTTTTAATCAGGTGTTGACCACTGACCCGCGTCTGCGTGCCGTCAACGATGGCACTGTGCGGGTCGTGATTAAAATCAATAGAGACTAACGGTACTTCCGTATAGTCAACTATACCACTAAAAGCCCCTTCTGACGCACTCCGCAGCAGTGCGTTGACCTCGCAGGCACTGACCGCATTGCTGACGCTCACGCTGAGGTCAATCGCCGTCACGTTAATCGTTGGCACACGCACGGCAATCGCTTCAAAACGATCGTTAAATTTCGGAAAAATTCGGGTGATGCCAGCGGCCAGACGGGTATCAACCGGAATAATCGACTGGCTGGCCGCACGGGTCCGCCGCAGATCGGGATGATAAGCATCAATGACCTGCTGATCGTGCATCGCAGAGTGAATGGTCGTCACCGTGCCTGACTCAATTCCCCAGGCATCATCCAGCAGTTTGATAATCGGAATAATACAGTTAGTGGTGCAGGAGGCATTCGAAACCAGCAGATGTTCAGGCAGCAGATCTTGCTCATTCACGCCAAAAACGACCGTGGCATCCAGGTCATTGCCTCCCGGATGAGAGAACAGCACCTTCTTTGCACCGGCCAGCAGATGGGCTTCACCATCGGCACGGCTGCCATAGACGCCGGTACAATCCAGCACGATATCCACATTCAGTTCGCGCCACGGCAGCATGTCAATATCAGCGTGATGCAGCAGACGGATAGTGTCATCGCCCACCGACAGCAGGTCGCGCTCCTGGCGTACATCCCAGGCAAAACGGCCATGGCTGGTATCATATTTCAAGAGATGGGCCATTCCGGCGGCATCTGCCAGCTCGTTAATAGCAACTACCGTCATTTCAGCACGACGTCCGGTTTCGTACAGCGCACGCAGAACATTGCGCCCGATACGACCGAATCCGTTGATGGCAATGCGAACCGTCATATTACTCCTGCATCAGAATTCTCTATGAAATCGGATGATTAGCCTGAGCCAGACGCCGCGATTTGTACAGGAAATTCTTGCGTCACCGCAGCGGCAGACCGGAGGCTGCACCGGCGGCGACAATCAAACTGAAACGCTTCAGCCAGAATAATAGAACTGAGGAATAATAGGAATGACCACGATCAATTACCGCGCTCAACTTTCGATCTGCGTCACAAAATTACGCAAAAAAAGAGACATTCTGGCGAATTTATACCCACCACTCCATGCAGGATGACGAAATTTCAAACGAATATCAGGTTATGTCAACCGCAGCGGATTATGGGCTTTATCTGAGATTTTACGCTGTTATCACGTCCAGAAAAAAAGGGAGGCCGCCTGTCAGGCGAGATTTTAAAACGTGACCGAATTTCAGGCCGCACATTGCTGAAAGGAGCCGGGCCGGCGATCGGGAGAAATCGAACATCGTCTTTCCCGATTGGGAAACAAAAAAAAGCACCGCTGTACGGTGCTTTTTCAGTATCACGCTTATGACGACCTGGCCGCTAAGGTTTACAGCAGGCCTTTCGCTTTGGCTACCACGTTATCCACCGTGAAGCCAAACAGATCGAACAGCTGCTCAGCCGGTGCAGACTCACCGAAGCCGGTCATGCCAACGATAGCGCCATTCAGACCGGTGTATTTGAACCAGTAGTCCGCGATACCCGCTTCAATGGCCACGCGCGCGCTAACCGCTTTCGGCAGCACGGATTCGCGGTAGGCTTCATCCTGCTTGTCGAAGGCGTCGGTAGACGGCATAGACACAACGCGAACCTTGTGGCCTTCTGCGGTCAGTTTGTCGAACGCGCCAACGGCCAGCTCAACTTCAGAGCCGGTGGCAATCAGGATCACATCAGGGGTGCCCGCGCTGTCTTTCAGCACGTAACCACCGCGAGCGATGTTAGCCAGCTGCTCAGGGGTTCGCTCCTGCTGCGCCAGGTTCTGACGGGACAGGATCAGAGCGGTCGGACCGTCCTGACGCTCAATACCGTATTTCCAGGCGACGGCTGATTCCACCTGATCGCATGGACGCCAGGCGCTGACGTTTGGCGTGACGCGCAGACTGGCCAGCTGCTCAACCGGCTGGTGAGTCGGGCCATCTTCGCCCAGACCGATAGAGTCGTGGGTGTAAACCAGCACCTGACGGATCTTCATCAGTGCCGCCATACGCACCGCGTTACGCGCATATTCCACAAACATCAGGAAGGTTGCGGTATAAGGCAGGAAACCACCGTGCAGGGTGATGCCGTTCGCAATGGCGGTCATACCGAATTCGCGTACGCCGTAGTGGATGTAGTTACCCGCCGCATCTTCGTTGATTGGCTTAGAACCGGACCACATGGTCAGGTTACTTGGGGCCAGATCGGCAGAACCGCCCAGGTATTCCGGCAGCAGTTTACCAAACGCTTCAATCGCATTCTGAGACGCTTTACGGCTGGCGATTTTCGCCGGATTAGCCTGCAGCTGCTCAATAAATTTCTGCGACTCTTCTGCCCAGTTAGCCGGCAGTTCATTGCTGACGCGGCGTTTAAACTCGGCAGCCAGCTCAGGGAACGCTTTCGCATAGGCAGCAAACTTCTCATCCCAGGAGGCTTCTTTCGCCTTGCCTGCTTCTTTCGCATCCCACTGAGCGTAAATATCCTGTGGAATGTCGAACGGCGCGTGGGTCCAGCCCAGCTGCTTACGGGTCAGCTCAATCTCAGCATCCCCCAGCGGCGCACCGTGGGAATCGTGGGTACCGGCCTTGTTCGGAGAACCGAAACCGATGATGGTTTTGCACATCAGCAGTGAAGGCTTGTCGGTGACCGCCTGTGCTTCTTCAACTGCCTTTTTGATGGCGTCCGCATCGTGGCCGTCAATGCCACGCACCACATGCCAGCCGTAAGACTCAAAGCGCTTCGCGGTGTCGTCGGTGAACCAGCCGTCAATGTGACCATCGATAGAGATGCCGTTGTCATCATAGAAAGCAACCAGTTTGCCCAGCTTCAGCGTACCCGCCAGTGAACAGACTTCGTGTGAGATGCCTTCCATCATGCAGCCGTCGCCCATAAACACCCAGGTGTTATGATCAACAATCTCGTGGCCTGGACGGTTGAACTGCGCAGCCAGCGTACGCTCGGCAATGGCAAAGCCCACGGCGTTAGCAATACCCTGGCCCAGCGGGCCGGTAGTGGTTTCAACGCCGGCGGTGTAACCGTACTCCGGGTGACCTGGGGTTTTGGAATGCAGCTGGCGGAAGTTAGCCAGTTCGCTAACAGGCAGATCGTAACCGGTGAGGTGCAGCAGGCTGTAAATCAGCATGGAACCGTGGCCGTTTGAAAGCACGAAACGGTCACGATCGGCCCACAGCGGGTTAGTCGGGTTGTGTTTCAGGAAATCGCGCCAAAGCACTTCAGCGATATCAGCCATACCCATAGGGGCACCAGGGTGGCCGGATTTGGCTTTCTGAACCGCATCCATACTTAATGCGCGGATGGCATTGGCAAGCTCTTTACGAGAAGACATTTTCTACTCCAGGTCGGATTTAACGCTTCGCCTTCCTTAACCTATTGTAATTAATGAGTTATCAGGCAAAGCCGAAGGAAAGTCGACCCTCAATGTACATGAAATACGGGTAACATGTACATGGCGCAGAATGTAAAAATAATCACACAGGTTGCACTTTGGGAATCTCCCGACTAGGCAAAGACAGCTGCAGGGACTATAACTCAGTTACCTGGCGGAGTATTGATGTCGGTTTACCCCGCTAACCCTATGTTTTAATTACCTTGTTACTGATAATGGATGAACCGGAATGAAGAAACGTCTTTCTTTTGCCGCCCTTGCGCTGGCAACCCTTATTTCTGGCTGTCAGAACTTCGACAGCAATGGACTGATGCAGTCTGGCGCGCAGGCGTTTCAGGCCGCAACGCTGAGCGATGCACAGGTAAAAGAGCTGAGCGAGCAGTCCTGCAAGCAGATGGACAGCCAGGCACAGATTGCCCCGGTCAGCAGCAGCTATGCTAAAAGGCTGAGCAAAATCTCTGCCGCGCTGGGCGATAACATCAACGGCACTCCGGCAAACTATAAGGTTTACCTCACCAAAGACGTCAATGCCTGGGCAATGGCGAACGGCTGCATCCGCGTGTACAGCGGCCTGATGGACATGATGACGGACAACGAAGTTGAGGCGGTTCTGGGCCACGAAATGGGCCACGTGGCGTTAGGGCACTCGCGCAAGGCAATGCAGGTTGCCTACGCAACGACTGCCGCACGCACCGCCGCAGCGTCTGCCGGAGGTATTGCCGCTTCACTTTCCCAGTCTCAGCTTGGCGATATCGGCGAGAAGCTGGTGAATTCACAGTTCTCCCAGCGCCAGGAGTCAGAAGCGGACGATTATTCTTACGATCTGCTGCGCAAGCGCAACATTAATCCGACTGGCTTAGCCACCAGTTTTGAAAAACTGGCGAAGATGGAAGCCGGTCGCCAAAGTTCGATGTTCGACGATCATCCTGCCTCCGAAGCGCGGGCACAGCATGTCCGTGAGCGCATGGCGGCTGACGGAATCAAATAATCCACGGTTAAGCTGACTGTTGCCACCCGCGGGTAAATCCGTTCGGGGCAACAGTCAGCCGGCCGGACGAAAGTCATTCAATTCGCAGCCAGCAGGCGTCATGAATTGATTATCCCGGATTAAAACAGCATAAATTTATAATTAAACCGCACGACATGTTAATAATTTATTATTGACGCTGATCCATCTGATATATTAATTCTTATTTCATCACCAGTAATACTTCAGATTAAACAGCAGACTCCGGGATAATTTCTCAGGTATCCGCTGAGTTTAAGCCACGCCGTATTCACGCTTTGCGGATGTTGACGCTATTAATTCACCCATCTCACTCCTCCTTGCTGGCAGGAGAGCAACCTCACTATATTCACCAGAGATTTCTCATTTTCGACTCTGTTTATATAACCGCTCACCTGATTCAGGGGCGCTGTGATAACATTTCGGTCCAGCAACAGGGTAACCATCGCTAACTTAGTTTTTCGACTTTAATAACCAGAGTATTTCCTCAAGTGAAAAAAGAAATATCGTTAATTGCATTCAGTTTATTCACTGCAACATCAGCTATTGCCGGTACGCAATCAGAAAGTCAGGGGGTGATTGCAGACAGCCATTTGAATCTGCTGTTCCGCAACGCCTATATCAATCGTGATTACCACAACGGTATGCAGGATAAAGCCGAATGGGGCCAGGCTGTCATCGCGACATTCCAGTCTGGCTACACCCAGGGGCCGGTCGGCTTTGGCGTTGACGGTATTGCACAATATGCCGTACGCCTGGACGGTGGACGCGGGCGCAGCGGCGCAGGCGGCATCGATTTCTTCAAACAGGGAAATAACGGTGGCCGGGCTAAATCAGACCTGGCTAAATTCGGTTCGACTGTCAAAATGCGCGTCTCAAATACCGTACTGAGCTACGGCAATCAGCGTCCTGCGCTACCGATCCTCAATGCCGACAGCTCCCGTCTTCTGTTTGAGAGTTATACCGGAACAATGCTGACCTCAAATGAAATCGCCGGGCTGGAGATCAATGCCGGTTATTTCACCGACGAGCAGCGTAAAAGCGACGATCGACATAACAGCGGTTTGAAAAGCCTTTCATTCGGTGGCGCAAGTTATCAGTTCAACGACCGATTCAGCGGCGCAGCCTATGCATCGGATGTGAAAGATGTGCTGAATAAACAGTATCTGGGCATGAGTGTTCAACAGCCTTTAAGCAGCAACCAACAGCTGAATCTCGATTTCAATGGCTATCATTCCCGCCTGGATTCTGACTATGCCCGCAAGCTCGATACCGGCCGCAGCAACATTATCTGGAGCCTGGCAGCCAGTTATATCTGGGATATACAGACCTTTAAACTGGCTTACCAGCAGAGCAGCGGCAGCACCGGCTATCACTATGGCGGGTATCGCAACGGTGGCGGCGTGGGTGACGGCGGAAACACTATCTGGCTGGCCAACTCCTACTGGTCAGATTTTAACGGCGAAGACGAACGTTCCTGGCAGGCATCCTACGGTCTGGATTTTTCAGGACTGGGATTGCCGGGGTTAAGCTGGACAACCGCTTATGTTCGCGGGGATAACATTAAAACCGCTGAAACCAGCAACGGTAAAGAGCATGAATGGTTCAACCAGATCCAGTACCAGGTCCAGCAGGGGCCGGCGAAAGATCTGAAGCTGAAACTGCGCTATTCCGTGCTGAGGGTTTCCAGCAACGCCAGCGATTATAACGTGGGAGGTAATGAGATCCGCGCCTTCGTCGAATATCCGCTCAGCGCGTTCTGACAGTATCGCCGCACGGCTAAAAGCAATGCATAAAAGACGACAGCCGCGCCCTCGCGCGGCTGTCACCGTCAGGCTCAGCCTTTATTCGCGGCCTGCACGTGCAGCATATCCAGCGCCAGGCTGGCTGCCGCCAGCGCGGTAATGTCGGACTGGTCGTAGCCCGGTGCCACTTCAACCAGATCCATCCCCACGATGTTCATCCCCTGCAAACCGCGAACCAGCTTGCTGGCTTTATCACTGGTCAGCCCGCCGATAACCGGCGTCCCGGTTCCTGGTGCATGGGCCGGATCGAGGCAGTCGATATCGAAGGTCAGATAAACCGGCAGATCGCCAACGATCTGCTTCACCTGAGCCAGAATATCGTCCACGCTGCGGTCATTGACCTGCGCCGCATCCAGCACGTTAAAGCCCAGCGCCGGATCAAACTCGGTACGGATACCGATCTGCACCGAATGCTCCGGCGAGATCAGCCCCTCTTTCGGTGCGGTATGGAACATGGTGCCGTGGTCAAAGGTCGGCCCGTTATCATAGGTATCGGTATGCGCATCGAAATGCACCAGCGCCATCTTGCCAAAGGTTTTTGCGTGTGCGCGCAGCAGCGGCAGCGAGATATAGTGATCGCCGCCGAAGGTCAGCATACGCTTGCCGTTAGCCAGCAGTTTTTCCGCGTGCGCCTGCAGTTTGTCGCTCAGATCCTGTGAATCACCGAAGGCATAAACCAGATCGCCGCAGTCGATCACGTTAAGACGTTCACGCAGATTAAAATTCCACGGCCAGCGGCATCCTTCCCACGCCAGATTGGTCGAGATCTGACGGATAGCACCCGGTCCCAGGCGGCTGCCCGGTCGGCCGGAGGTCGCAGCATCAAACGGGACGCCGGTGATAACCCACTCGGCATCGCTGTCGTAGGGCTGGAAGTTAACCGGGAAACGCATAAATCCAAACGCGTTTGAAACCAGTGAGTTATCGTACTGATTACCCAGGGTGTTATGCATAACGACTCCTTAATTGACTGTTCAGCCAGCGCAAACCGGCCCGCTACAGATGAAAAAAAATCCCCACCGCGTCGTTAGGCCCGACGAGAAAGGGATTTGATACTGGTCAGTGAACAATCACAGCAGATTATGAACTGACTTTAGCCAGTCAGGGGGATCTCTCCGCCCTGACCTCAGCTGATTACTCGTCTTCTAAATAGGTATAGCCGTACAGACCCGCTTCAAACTCTTCCAGGAACTGCGCGCGCAGATCGTCGTCGAGATCGCTTTCCTTGATCTGGTTACGGAAGTGCGTCAGCAGCTCGTCAGGATTCAGCTGCACGTACTCCAGCATATCTGCCACGGTATCCCCTTCATCAGACAGCTGAACTTCCACGCTGCCGTCAGAGAAGGCAAACACATCCACGGCTTCGGTATCACCGAACAGATTGTGCATGTTGCCAAGAATTTCCTGATACGCGCCCACCATAAAGAAGCCCAGCATCGGTGGATTATCCACATCATACTGCGGCATCGGCATCGTCGTCGCGATACCGTCACCGTCAACATAGTGATCGATAGTGCCGTCTGAGTCGCAGGTGATATCCAGCAGCACCGCACGACGCTCCGGCACCTTGTTCAGCCCTTCCAGCGGCAGCACCGGGAACAGCTGATCGATACCCCACGCATCCGGCATGGACTGGAACAGGGAGAAGTTGACGTAAATCTTATCCGCCATCCGTTCCTGCAGCTCATCAATGATCGGGCGGTGCGCACGGTTGCTCGGGTCCAGATGCAGCTGAATATAGTTACAGATGCTGAGATAGAGCTGCTCGGCCCACGCGCGCTGGGTCAGATCGTAGGTTCCCTGTGAATAACCGGTATGGATATCGTGCAGATCCATCTGGCTGTCGTGCAGCCATTCGCGCAGCGAGCGACGGTTGTTCGGCTCGTGCATCTCCTGCCAGGTATCCCACATGCTGACGATCGGGCGCGGCGCGTCCGCGGCAGGCGGCTGCGGAGTACTGAACTCGTTGCGCTCCACGCCGATGATATTGGAAACCAGTACGGTGTGATGTGCGGTAACCGCACGGCCAGATTCGGTAATCACCGTCGGGTGCGGCAGGTTGTGTTCTTCGCAGGCATCACCGATGGCCCAGATAACGTTATTGGCGTATTCATTCAGGCCGTAGTTGACCGAGCAGTCGCTCTGGGAGCGCGTACCTTCATAGTCAACCCCCAGGCCGCCACCGACATCAAAGCACTGAATGTTTACACCCAGCTTCGCCAGCTCGACGTAGAAACGCGCTGATTCGCGCACGCCGGTGGCGATATCACGAATATTGGCCATTTGCGAACCCAGATGGAAGTGCAGCAGCTGCAGGCTTTCCATCCGCCCGGCTTCCCGCATGATCTCCACCAGCTTCAGTACCTGAGTCGCCGACAGACCAAACTTCGATTTCTCACCGCCGCTCGACTGCCATTTACCGGATCCCTGAGACGCCAGACGTGCGCGGATGCCGAGGCGCGGTACCACGTTAAGGCGCTCGGCCTCTTCCAGCACCAGCTGGACTTCGGTCATTTTTTCCAGCACCAGATAGACCTTGTGGCCCATCTTTTCGCCGATCAGCGCGAGGCGGATATATTCGCGGTCTTTATAGCCGTTACAGACGATCACTGAACGGGTCATGCCGGCGTGCGCCAGTACCGCCATCAGTTCCGCTTTGGAACCGGCCTCCAGCCCCAGCGGTTCGCCAGAGTTAATCAGTGATTCAATGACGCGCTTATGCTGGTTGACCTTAATCGGATACACCAGAAAATAGTCGCCGCGATAGCCGTAGGACTCGCGTGCGCGTTTGAAAGCCGCGTTAATGGAACGCAGGCGATGTTGCAGGATCTGAGGGAAGCAGAACAGCGCCGGTAAACGCTGGCCGTTGGCTTCACGTTCTTTTACCAGCTTCGCCAGGTCAACGCGCGCTTCAGGAACGTCAGGATCCGGGCAAACGCTGATGTGGCCCAGTTCGTTGACGTCATAGTAGTTATTGCCCCACCAGGCAATATTGTAAGTACGCAGCATTTTGCTGGCTTCGTGATCGCTCATGGCCACCTCCTGCATGGAGCGGAGTACACCCTGTTCGCCTGCTGACGAACCCATTACATTCTTTATGTCGTCAGACATCGCGAACCTCACATTGTAGTAAAGCTAAACAGCAAGCCGCCGCAGGGTTAGCCTGTGACGATAATCCATCAATTACCGGAATGTTCAGCCTGTCAGACTGAAGTGCCGCTAAAATCGGTTTCTGAAGTATAACATTGTAAGACACGTCGCGGACTCCGTATAACGAGTCAGAAAACCAACAGAAACAACTCTCAGGTAAATCTGAGAGAACCTGGTCACAACGTCAGAAGCAGATTAACCGGCGCTGGTGTCGGGATTATTACCCGTACGCACAAAATTTCGGCAAAGCGTACAGGAGGTTGTACCGCGTGAAGGGAAACTAAACACGCCGGGGCGGCGTAATTGAAGGAGTGAAACACCTTGGTTCATTACTGTTGTCACCTCCACACACACCGATCGGCGCGTGGAAAAACCAAAAACTGCGGGTAAATACCAGCGCGTATTTTTCATAGCTGGCGGGTGGGCTGCATGCCTGAAAACGTCGTCAGAGGCAGCGGCGTTTTATACCGCTACGTGGCCATAATTGCAAAATCTAAATGTGTCGGATGCGATATCTGTCAGGATAATTTTCCACTTTTTACAATTGATAAAACATCACTGGGTAAAAAATGCTGGCAATCCGCTTAACGTGTAACCTAAAATAGCCATCCAGATGTTAATCCATCTATACTGGTTAACTTCTAAGCGTCTTTGATTTACCTCCGTAACTACGGGGGTGATATCCTGAAAAGGATACTCACTGCTCACGGCTTTGCCTGAGGGGGGCGCTAAGAACAGATACATGTCCTGAACTTCAGGCTGGTCTCCAGTTTTGGCGCTGTGCAGTCGATTTTCAACCCGTATTAGTAAGGTAAAGAATACAATGGCTAAACACCTGTTTACTTCCGAGTCCGTATCAGAAGGACATCCAGATAAAATCGCCGACCAGATTTCCGATGCCGTGCTCGATGCTATCCTTGAGCAGGATCCGAAAGCACGCGTGGCCTGCGAAACCTATGTCAAAACCGGTATGGTGCTGGTGGGTGGTGAAATCACCACCAGTGCATGGGTTGATATCGAAGAGATCACTCGTCAAACTGTGCGCGATATCGGTTATGTTCATTCCGATATGGGCTTTGATGCCAACTCCTGCGCCGTACTGAGCGCAATTGGTAAACAGTCTCCTGACATCAACCAGGGCGTTGATCGCACCGATCCGCTGGAGCAGGGAGCCGGTGACCAGGGTCTGATGTTCGGCTATGCCACTAACGAAACCGACGTGCTGATGCCAGCACCGGTGACCTACGCGCACCGCCTGGTGCAGCGTCAGTCAGAAGTCCGCAAAAGCGGCAGCCTGCCGTGGCTGCGTCCGGATGCGAAAAGCCAGATCACTTTCCAGTACGATGGCGGCAAGATTGTCGGCATTGATGCCGTCGTGCTTTCAACTCAGCACGCTGAGGATATCTCGCAGAAAGACCTGCAGGAAGCGGTTATGGAAGAGATCATCAAGCCGGTTCTGCCAGCCGAGTGGATCAACGCCAGCACCAAATACCATATCAACCCGACCGGCCGTTTTGTTATCGGTGGCCCAATGGGTGACTGTGGTCTGACCGGGCGTAAAATCATCGTAGATACCTACGGCGGCATGGCTCGCCACGGTGGCGGTGCGTTCTCCGGTAAAGATCCTTCGAAAGTTGACCGTTCAGCGGCTTACGCAGCGCGCTACGTTGCGAAAAATATCGTGGCTGCTGGTCTGGCCGATCGCTGCGAGATTCAGGTTTCCTACGCTATCGGCGTGGCAGAGCCAACCTCCATCATGGTGGAGACGTTCGGGACTGAGAAAGTCTCTACCGAGCAGCTGACGCTGCTGGTGCGCGAATTCTTCGATCTGCGCCCGTATGGTCTGATTCAGATGCTGGATCTGCTGCATCCGATCTACCGCGAAACCGCAGCATACGGTCACTTTGGCCGCGAACATTTCCCATGGGAAAAAACCGACAAAGCTGCCCTGCTGCGCGATGCGGCTGGTCTGAAATAATTTCTCAGGCATTGCACTGAGGCCCCCCTGCGGGTGAAAACCCGTCAGTGAGAAAAACCGCCATCTTTTCAGATGGCGTTTTTTTGTCTGTACGCACTCTTCAATCTGAACGGTATTCGGGATATCCCGCTTCTGCTGCGGGTGGCGATCGGTCCTGCCGCTGCTATATTCAATAACCAAATATTAACACTCAATTAACCAACTATACTGTAAACGGAACGGTGGGCAGAATTGGTATCGATTACATGAATAAAATGCCTGTATTTCCGATATTTAAGATATCAACCGATTGCTATAAAAGTACTTAATCATATATTTTCAGATACATCTGGTAATAATTAACAACAGTGAGAATAAACAAGACAAAACATCGTTCAATACTGATTAAAATCCGGTTTTTGCATCATGCCGGAACATTAACTAACCACAATAAGTGTAATCGATTACACTGATGTGACCTGTCGCACAGTCTGATGGAAGCAGGTTGTCTAACATTGACCGCAACACCAGCCGTCATTTATGGAGGCATCATGCCTGGAACAAAAACTCACAGCAGAACATCGAACAAGGCCATGACCCTGTTCGTCTGTTTCCTGGCTGCTCTGGCCGGCCTGCTGTTTGGCCTGGATATCGGCGTGATCGCCGGTGCCCTGCCCTTTATCGCGAAAGATTTTAACGTAACCGCTCACCAACAGGAGTGGATCGTCAGCTCAATGATGTTTGGTGCCGCCATCGGCGCTATCGGCAGCGGCTGGCTCTCTTCTTATCTTGGCCGTAAAAAAAGCCTGATGATCGGCGCCGTTCTGTTTGTGATTGGTTCGCTCTGGTCCGCCTTAGCATCCAATCCGGAAATGTTGATTGTCGCCCGCGTGCTGCTTGGCCTGGCCGTGGGGGTAGCATCCTATACCGCTCCACTTTATCTGTCTGAAATTGCGCCGGAAAAAATTCGTGGCAGCATGATTTCACTGTACCAGCTGATGATTACCATCGGCATTCTGGGCGCTTATCTGTCCGATACAGCCTTCAGCTACAGCGGCGAATGGCGCTGGATGCTCGGCATTATCACTATTCCTGCCCTGCTGCTGCTGATTGGCGTGTTCTTCCTGCCAAACAGCCCACGCTGGCTGGCCGCGAAAGGTAACTTTCGCGATGCCCAGCGCGTACTGGATCGCCTGCGCGACACCAGCGAACAGGCAAAGCGCGAACTGGATGAAATCCGCGAAAGCCTGAAGATCAAGCAGTCCGGCTGGGCGCTGTTTAAAGACAACAGCAACTTCCGCCGTGCGGTCTGGCTTGGCATTTTGCTCCAGGTCATGCAGCAGTTTACCGGCATGAACGTCATCATGTATTACGCACCGAAGATCTTCGAAATTGCCGGTTTTGCCAACACCACGCAGCAGATGTGGGGTACGGTCATCGTCGGCCTGATCAACGTACTGGCGACATTTATTGCTATTGGTCTGGTGGACCGCTGGGGCCGCAAGCCAACGCTGATCCTCGGCTTTATGGTGATGGCCCTGGGCATGGGGATCCTCGGGACCATGCTGCATATTGGCATCCACTCTCAGGCCGCTCAGTACTTTGCGATTGGGATGCTGCTGATGTTTATCGTTGGCTTTGCCATGAGTGCCGGTCCGCTGATTTGGGTACTGTGCTCTGAAATCCAGCCGCTGAAAGGCCGCGATTTCGGGATTACGGTCTCCACTACGACCAACTGGATCGCTAACATGATCGTCGGAGCCACCTTCCTGACGATGCTGAGCACGCTGGGTAACGCCAACACCTTCTGGGTTTACGCCGCACTTAACCTGTTCTTTATCCTACTGACGCTGTACCTGATCCCGGAGACCAAAGGCGTTTCTCTGGAACACATCGAGCGCAATCTGCTCAGCGGTAAAAAGCTGCGTGATATCGGTTCACGCGACTGACAGCCACACGGCCGGATCCCTCCGGCCGTGTTATTGCTTCTCTCTTTCCGCCAACGTATTCTCTGCACGATGAAATCCCAACGACTTCCCATCGCCCTGCAACAGTCCGTGATGCGCAAGCTGCGTGAAAAACTGCAGCAGGCCAATCAGCGTCTGGAACGCAACTATCCCGAACCCCGACTGGTTTATCAGCAGCGCGGCACGGCGGCAGGCACCGCCTGGCTGCAAAGCTGGGAAATTCGCCTGAATCCAGTGCTGCTGATGGAAAATCAGCAGGCATTTATTGATGAAGTGGTCCCGCACGAGCTGGCCCATTTACTGGTGTGGAAGCACTTTGGCCGCGTGGCGCCCCATGGTAAAGAGTGGAAGTGGATGATGGAGAGCGTGCTGGAGGTTCCGGCCCGCCGTACGCATCAGTTCGCTATCGCTTCCGTCCGCTGTCAGACCTTTCCCTATCGCTGCCGCTGTCAGCAGCATCAGCTCACCCTCCGGCGACATAATCGCGTGGTCCGCGGCGACAGCGAATATCGTTGCCTGCACTGCGGCGACATTTTGCAGGCCGGTGAGTTTACCAACGCTTAACCGTACGGATAGCCGGCAAGCCGTTTAAGATATCAGGCTAATTTATAGGCAAATTATTCGCTATTACTGGAACTTCTGTTACTCTCCGCACTCTTTAACGAATTACAGAATTTCTGGAATATGTCTCGCAAAATTTTGGCTTCACTGGCTTTTTCACTGCTGCTTCCTGCCTTTTCTGGCCAGGCGCTGAGCCTGGATAACTTTCATCAAAACAACTTCAGCCAGGCGAAGGCCTATGCGGCACAGATCAACGCTGATGCCCCCGGCTCTTTCTATTGTGGTTGTAAAATTAACTGGCAGGGTAAGAAAGGCGTTCCCGACCTCTCTTCATGTGGCTATCAGGTGCGGAAAAACGCTAATCGCGCCGAACGTATTGAGTGGGAACACGTTGTACCGGCCTGGAGCTTTGGCCACCAGCGCCAGTGCTGGCAGAATGGCGGGCGTAAGAACTGCGCAAAAGATGAGGAATACCGCCGAATGGAAACCGATCTGCATAACCTGCAGCCCGCTATCGGCGAGGTTAACGGCGATCGCGGCAACTTTATGTACGGTCAGTGGAACGGCGGCGAGCCGCAGTACGGCCAGTGCGCCATGAAGGTCGACTTCAAAAACAAACTGGCGGAACCGCCCGCCCGCGCCCGCGGTGCCATCGCCCGCACCTGGTTTTATATGCGCGACAAATATCAGCTGCAGATGTCACGGCAGCAGACGCAGTTGATGACCGCCTGGAACAGGCTCTATCCGGTCAGCGTATGGGAATGTGAACGCGATAATCGCATTGCCCGCGTTCAGGGAAATCACAACCCCTATGTACAGCAGGCTTGCCAGCGGTAAAATCACTGACCTAAACTGCACAACAGCCGTTCTTCAGGGGGCAGGACATGAAGGCCCCACTTTTACAGGATCATTGATTGCTATGCGAGTACCGCGCATTTATCACCCCGAACCGCTACAGACAGGAAGCGAAGTCGCCCTGTGCGAAGATGCGGCGAACCACGTTGGCCGTGTACTGCGCATGGGGCCGGGTCAGGCCCTGGAGCTTTTTGATGGCACTCATCTGACTTTTTCTGCTGAGATTATCCATGCAGATAAAAAGAGCGTGCGCGTTAAAATAACCGACAGCCGCACGGACAGCCGTGAGTCTCCGCTGCATCTGCATCTCGGCCAGGTCATGTCGCGCGGCGAGAAGATGGAGTTTACTATTCAGAAAGCCGTTGAACTGGGCGTAAATATTATTACCCCCTTGTTTTCCGAGCGCTGTGGCGTAAAGCTGGACGCAGAGCGGCTGGCAAAGAAAATTCAGCAGTGGCAGAAAATTGTTATTGCCGCCTGCGAGCAGTGTGGCCGCAACAGCGTACCGGAGGTTCGCCATGCGATGGCGCTGGATGCCTGGTGTGCGGAACAGGACAGCGGATTGAAGCTGAACCTTCATCCGCGGGCGCAGCAAAGCATCAATACGCTGCCGCAGCCGGTTGAACGCGTGCGCCTGCTGATCGGCCCGGAAGGCGGTCTTTCTGCTGATGAAATCAGCATGACGACAGACTATGGCTTTACCGATATTCTGTTAGGGCCACGCGTATTGCGTACCGAAACCACCGCGCTGACGGCCATTACCGCGCTTCAGGTTCGATTTGGCGATCTGGGCTAAGCCCGTTGTGCTTAACAACAGCGGTATTGAACCCGATATCCTGGCAGCCAGTAACGAGAATTATCGCTACCGGACCGAAGATGATGACACGGCACCTTAGCTATCACTGGAGAAGAGAATGATTAAGCTTGGCATTGTGATGGACCCGATCACCTCCATCAATATTAAGAAAGACAGCAGCTTTGCCATGCTGCTGGAAGCTCAGCGCCGTGGATACGAAATTCATTATATGGAGATGAACGATCTCTATCTGCGCGGCGGTGAAGGCCGTGCGCGTACCCGGCTGCTGAGCGTTGAACAGAACGCCGATAAATGGTTTGAGTTCGGCAGCGAGCAGGATATCGCGCTGGCCGATCTGAACGTGGTGCTGATGCGTAAAGATCCGCCGTTTGACACCGAGTTTATCTACGCAACCTACATCCTTGAGCGCGCGGAAGAGAAAGGCACGCTTATCGTGAACAAACCGCAGAGCCTGCGCGACTGTAACGAAAAGCTGTTTACCGCGTGGTTTGCTGAACTGACCCCGGACACGCTGGTTACCCGCAGCGCTGACATGATCCGCGAATTCTGGCAGCAGCACGGTGATATCATTCTGAAGCCGCTGGATGGCATGGGCGGTGCATCGATTTTCCGCATTAAGAAAGAAGACCCTAACCTGTCAGTAATTATCGAAACGCTGACCGAACACGGTAATTTCTACTGCATGGCGCAGAACTATCTGCCAGCCATTAAAGACGGCGACAAGCGCATTCTGGTGGTGGACGGCGAGCCGGTGCCTTACTGCCTGGCACGTATTCCTAAATCAGGTGAAACTCGCGGCAACCTCGCGGCCGGTGGTCGCGGTGAGGCTCGCCCCCTGACGGAAAGCGACTGGGAAATTGCCCGCCGTGTCGGGCCAATCCTGAAACAGAAAGGCCTGATTTTTGTCGGTCTGGACATTATCGGTGACAAACTCACCGAAATTAACGTCACCAGTCCAACCTGTATTCGTGAAATTGAGTCAGCGTTCCCGATTTCGATTACCGGCATGCTGATGGATGCCATTGAGAAGCGTCTGGCCTGATCGCTACGCCGGGGCAGGATGCCCCACGGCTCACCCATTAACCATCCAATGGCAACAGCGGATGGTTAATCCAATAACAGAATATACCGTATGAATTTACAGCATCACTTTTTGATTGCCATGCCCGCCTTACAGGATCCGCTGTTTAAGCGTTCCGTCGTCTACATCTGCGAACACAATGATGACGGTGCAATGGGGCTTATTGTTAATAAACCTATGGAAAACCTGACGGTTGATGGCATTTTGCAAAAATTAAAAATTATGCCAACGCCGCGGGACCCGGAAATCAAACTGGATAAACCGGTCTTTACGGGAGGGCCACTGGCCGAAGATCGCGGCTTTATTCTGCACTCGGCGCAGACCACCTTCGCCTCCAGTATTCGCGTTTCCGACAACACCATCATCACCACCTCGCGTGATGTGCTGGAAACCCTCGGCACGCCGGAACAGCCAGAACAGGTTATGGTCGCGCTGGGCTACTGCTCGTGGGAAAAAGGCCAGCTTGAAGAAGAGCTGTTGGAAAATGCCTGGCTCACCGCACCGGCAAACAGCAATATTCTGTTCCGCACCCCGATTGCCGAGCGCTGGCGCGAAGCGGCAAAAAGTATCGGCATCGATATTCACAAGATGACCAGCGAAGCGGGTCACGCCTGATGAGTACAATGACGCTACTGGCCTTTGACTTCGGTACCAAAAGTATCGGCGTGGCCATCGGTCAGCAGCTGACCGGTACAGCCCGACCGCTGAACGCGCTGAAAGCGCAGGACGGCATCCCGGACTGGAACAGGATTGAAGCACTGCTGAAAGAGTGGCAGCCGGACCGCGTTGTCGTTGGCCTTCCGCTGAACATGGACGGCACCGAACAACCGCTGACCGCCAGAGCCCGTAAATTTGCCAATCGCCTGCATGGCCGCTTCGGGGTGCAGGTCGATCTGCACGATGAGCGCCTCAGCACGGTGGAAGCCCGTTCAGAGCTGTTTGAACGCGGAGGTTTTCGGGCACTGAGCAAGGGCAGCGTTGATTCCCTCTCTGCGGTAATCATTTTAGAAAGCTGGTTTGAGAATCAATACTGACCCGGCCTGATCCTTCTGGGTATTGTCCCGAACTGAGCATCCGCGCATCGGTTACGTTGCTGTAGCTGTTATTTCGCCCTACTCCGGCAGCATGCCCTGCCGCCGACGTTCCGCCAGGCTCTGTTCAAAGGTTTGCATTCCCTGCTGGCTGCCGGTCTGCAACAGTGCGGGCAGCTGATAGGTTTTTCCTTCACGGATCAGATTGGCCGCCGCCGGGCAGTTGACCATCACTTCAAACAGTCCCACCCTGCCCCGCTTCGCCGCCACCAACCGCTGAGCGACTACCGCTTTCAGGCTGCCGGCAAGCTGACTGCGGATCAGATTTTTCTCCTCACCGGGAAAAACATCCACCAGCCGTTCAACCGCCTGCGCTGCGCCGCGCGCGTGCAGCGTGGCGAGCACCAGATGGCCGGTTTCTGCCGCCGTGAGCGCCAGGCGGATCGTTTCGCTGTCGCGCAGTTCACCCAGCAGAATGACGTCCGGATCTTCACGCAGTGCGGCACGAAGCCCATCGGCAAAGCAGGAAAAATGCGTTCCCAGCTCACGCTGCTGGATCAGAGAACGACGGCTGACGTGCAGAAATTCGATCGGATCCTCCAGCGTCAGAATATGCCGCTGCTGCTGCTGATTAATGCTGTCAATCAGCGCCGCCAGGGTGGTGGACTTACCGCTGCCGGTGGCGCCGGTGATCAGGATTAACCCCTCGCTCTGCTGCTCCAGCGAAGCAGCAACGGCAGGCAGATGCAGCGAACCGGCGCTCGGACACTCGCTGGCGATAAGGCGTAACGCCAGCGACAGCCCGCTCCGCTGACGAAACAGGTTGGCACGCAGCCTGACGCCCCCCTGCGTCAGGGCGAAATCCAGCTGCCCGCGCTGTTGAAGCTCCTCCTTTTGCGGCCCGGATAACGTACAATCGGCGAAATTTTCCAGCCAGGCATGGCTTACCTCAGGCCTGTCAGGAAGCGGTTCCAGCAGTCCGTGTCGTCGCCAGAACGGCGAATGGCCACTACAGAGATGCAGATCCCCTGCATTATGCTTTACACTAAGGGCCACAATTTCTTCAATATCCATATTTTTTCCCTGACTATGACTTCGATTGAGCACAACTTACAGCAAGTCCGCCAGCGGATCTCAGCGGCGGCTACACAATGCGGCCGCGATCCACAGGAAATTACGCTGCTTGCGGTGAGCAAAACCAAGCCTGCGAGCGCCGTCGCAGAAGCCGCTGCTGTCGGGCAGCGCTGCTTTGGTGAAAACTACGTGCAGGAAGGGGTCGATAAGATTCAGCAACTGGCAGATCCCGATCTTGTATGGCACTTTATTGGCCCGCTGCAATCCAATAAGAGCCGACTGGTGGCGGAGAACTTTGACTGGTGTCACACGGTCGATCGCTTGCGCATCGCCACCCGACTGAATGAACAGCGTCCTGAACGCGCCGGGCCGCTTAACGTGCTGATTCAGGTCAATATCAGCGATGAGCAGAGTAAATCCGGGGTTACGCTGGCAGAGTTACCGGCGCTCGCTCAGGCCGTGGCACAGCTTCCTCGCCTGCGTCTGCGTGGACTGATGGCGATCCCCGCTCCGGAAACGGCGTATGAACGTCAGCTGGCGGTATGCCAGCAGATGGCCGCAGCCTTTCAACAGCTGCAGCACGATTATCCCGAGGTCGATACGCTTTCACTGGGAATGAGTGACGATATGGACGCCGCGATTGCGGCGGGCAGTACCATGGTGCGAATCGGCACCGCAATCTTTGGCGCGCGGGATTATGGCAGCGCCGCTAATCACAACAACTGAGGAACCTCATGCTAGCGTTGATTTTTCTGGTAACAACAGTGATTGCCATATACATCAAAGTGTTGTTACTGCGCATCTGGATGCAGTGGGCACGATGTGACTTCTACAATCCGTTTTCACAGTTTGTGGTGAAAATCACTCAACCTATAGTTAAACCGCTGCGGCGCATCATCCCGTCCATCGGGCCCCTCGACACCGCGTCGTTGCTGATTGCCTATATTATCAGTGTCCTGCTGGGGCCGCTGGCGCTGCGCCTGTTCTATCCGGACCCGATCTTCCTGTACCTGGGCCTGGTCATTCTGGTGAAAGCAGCAGGCGTGCTGGTGTTCTGGGTGATTATTATCCGCTCGCTGATGAGCTGGTTCAGCCAGGGGCGCAACCCGGTTGATTTTGTTCTGATGCAGCTGACAGAACCGCTAATGGCACCGATCCGCCGCATCATTCCACCAATGGGCGGCATCGATTTCTCTGCGATGGTAGTGATCCTGATCCTGTATGCGCTGAATTTTATCGGTCTGGAATATATTCCGGGCTGGGTGCAGTTCTGATTAAGTCTGCAACGCTGATGCTGGCGGTTTTCGACAGCATCAGCACCTCCGCTTTGATGATTTCTGATTAATTTTCTGGATGTAATATGCAAAAAGTCGTACTCGCCACCGGCAACCCCGGTAAAGTTCGTGAGCTGGCACACCTGCTGGTCGGGTTTGGCCTTGATATCGTGGCGCAGACGGAACTGGGCGTGGAGTCAGCGGAAGAAACCGGCCTGACCTTTATTGAAAACGCCATTCTCAAGGCTCGCCACGCGGCCGAAATTACCGGACTGCCCGCCATTGCCGACGACTCCGGGCTGGCGGTTGATGCCCTCGGCGGCGCGCCCGGTATTTACTCCGCGCGCTATGCGGGTCTGGACGCCAGCGACCAGCAGAATCTCGACAAGCTGCTGGCGGCCCTGGAAAACGTGCCGGACGGGCAGCGTCAGGCGCAGTTCCACTGCGTGCTGGTTTACGTGCGCCACGCTGCCGATCCCACGCCGCTGGTCTTTCACGGCAGCTGGGCGGGCGAGATTGCCCACCGCGAAGCGGGTCAGGGCGGGTTCGGCTACGATCCGATTTTCTATATCCCTGAGCTGGGCAAAACCGCTGCGGAACTGAGCAAGGACGAAAAGCGAGCGGTATCTCATCGCGGAAAAGCGTTGAACCTGCTGCTGGACGCCATGAAGAATGGCTAATCTCCCTCCCCTCAGCCTGTATATTCACATCCCGTGGTGCGTGCAGAAATGCCCCTACTGCGATTTCAACTCCCATGCGTTGAAGGGCGAAGTGCCGCATGAAGAGTATGTGCAGCACCTGCTTAACGACCTGGATAACGATCTGCTGCTGACTTCAGGTCGCGAAGTCGCCACTATCTTTATCGGTGGCGGCACGCCGAGCCTGCTGAGCAGCGAAGCGATGCAGATGCTGCTGGACGGCGTACGTGCACGCCTGCCGCTATCCCCTACGGCAGAAATCACCATGGAGGCGAATCCCGGCACCGTCGAAGCCGACCGCTTTAGCGGCTATCAGCGCGCCGGTATTAACCGCATTTCCATTGGCGTGCAGAGCTTCAGCTCCCGGAAGCTGGAGCGGCTGGGGCGCATTCACGGACCAGATGAAGCCAGACGCGCGGCGAAGCTGGCTGAGAGTCTGGGCCTGCGTAGCTTTAACCTTGATTTAATGCACGGGCTGCCGGATCAGTCGCTGGAAGAGGCGCTGGACGATCTGCGACAGGCGATTGAACTCAATCCGCCGCATCTGTCGTGGTATCAGTTGACCATTGAGCCCAATACGCTGTTCGCCTCACGCCCGCCGCGCCTGCCGGACGATGACGACCTGTGGGATATTTTCGAGCAGGGCCACCAGCTGCTTACCGCAGCGGGCTATCAGCAGTATGAAACTTCGGCCTACGCAAAGCCCGGCTACCGCTGCGAACACAACCTTAACTACTGGCGCTTTGGCGACTATCTGGGGATTGGCTGCGGTGCGCACGGCAAGCTGACCCAGCCGGACGGCACGCTTATCCGCACCACGAAAACTCGCCATCCGCGCGGTTTTATGGCCGGAAACTATCTGGATAAGCGCCATAATGTGGCGGATGCCGAAAAACCGTTCGAGTTCTTTATGAACCGATTCCGGCTGCTGGAAGCGGCACCGCGTGCGGAATACCAGCGCTATACCGGCCTGCCGGAAAGCAGCGTACGTGCGCAGTTAGATGAAGCGCTGGCGAAAGGGTATCTGACGGAAACGGCTGAATTCTGGCAGGTTACCGAAAAAGGCAAGCTGTTTCTGAACTCGCTGCTGGAGCTGTTCCTGGCGGAATAGTTCGCTTACAGCATGGCGCGGATACCTGTACACCGTTGCGGGTATCCGGCTGTTGCTGGCCGGGCAGGCACTTAAGCCCGGTCAGCAATCGCTTACTTCAGTGACGCCACCAGCGACTTGCGCTGCGCTTCCAGATGGGTCACCCGGTTACAGACTTCATGACCGAAGTTCTGGAAATCCTGCTCCTGCTTGCTCCATTCGGCCTGAATCGCCTGCTGTAAGCCCCCCAGATTGCCCATAATCGCCTGGAGCGGATTATCACTGCCGCTGGCCTGTACGCGGCCCATTTCATTCAGACTGTCCTGCACCACGCCCCCCATTGCACTTTGTACCAGCCTCTCACCGTCCTGGCGCACCTGTGCAACAGCCTGATGGTGGAAGGTCAGTCCGTCACTGCGATGTTCTATAATGCGATTCATCTGCTGTTTAAGCTGGCCATCCAGTGTGGTCAGACGCTGGCGCACGTTGCTGTTCTGACCCAGCTTTTCCACAATCACCCGATCTAACGCTACGCGACCTTTCTCCAGACGCTGCTTCGCACCGTTATCAATCCACGGTAAGTCCCGGCGCAGCGCGCTCTGGTAATCAATGGCTTTTTGCCGGGCAGGATTATCAATGCTGACCGCCTGGCCGTTACGCTGCACCTCGCCCTGCGGCGTAATGACCAGGTTACCGCTGGCCCCAACCACCTGCACCTGCGCAGGCGAGATAATAACGTCATCCTGAGGATTAACGCTGCACTGATAATCCGCCTGCGCCTGACCGGCTGCCAGCAGCAGCAGCGCACCGCCAATTAGCGTTTTTCGCATGAATTTTGCTCCTTAAATGACAAAGGGCAACCGGTAAACACGGTCGCCCTTGACTTGATGGGCGATGTTAGCCGCCCGTCGTTTGGGTTAACCCCGATCTGTTAGTCCCACCAGACGTCAAAAAGTTCGGTGACCTTCACGTCGTTCAGCTTACGCGCTTCCAGCCAGCTACGTACCAGTTCGCGATGTTCATCGGTACACTTACCAATTTTTTGCAGGCAGATCAGACCTTCCCACTGCAGATAGCCGCTGCCGTCAAATGCCAGACCGTTAGGTTCAATCACTTCTTCGATCAGGGCATCAACGGTGCTGTCGATGCTCTCTTCGCTGGTGCCTTCTGCGAAAGTAAAGCCCACGGAGAAACCTAACTCCTGGAACTCATCAATGTGCATTTTCTTACGAAGACGACGACTGCGTTGTGTAGCCATTATTTAACCCTCTCGAACATCAGATCCCACACACCGTGGCCAAGACGCTGACCGCGCTGCTCAAATTTCGTTAGCGGACGCGATTCCGGGCGTTCCACCCAGTTACCCGTTTCCGACAGATTTTTATAGCCGTCAATGCTGCTCATCACTTCCAGCATGTGCTCGGCGTAGGCTTCCCAGTCGGTCGCCATATGGAACACGCCGCCGAGCTTGAGTTTGCGCATCACGCGCTCGGCAAACGGTACCTGCACGATACGACGCTTGTTGTGGCGCGCTTTGTGCCAGGGATCCGGGAAGAACAGCTGCACCATACGCAGGGAGTTATCCGGGATCATATTTTCCAGCACTTCCACCGCATCGTGACACATCACCCGCAGGTTCGTCACGCCGGCTTCTTCCGCCGCGCTGAGGCAGGCGCCCACGCCCGGTGAATGCACCTCAATGCCGAAGAAGTTTTGCTGAGGATTGCTGGCCGCCATGCTGACCAGCGAGGCGCCCATCCCGAAACCAATTTCCAGCACGACCGGCCCTTCGCGACCAAACAGAGTGGTGAAATCGATCGGTTCCGGCTGATATTCCACGCCCATCACAGGCCACAGCGTATCCAGCGCCTGCTGCTGACCTTTGGTCAGACGGCCCTGACGGCGCACAAAACTGCGGATACGGCGCATTGCGCGGCCATTTTCATCGAATTCCGGTGAGATAACATCATTTTTCATCGTTCTGCCTGCCGCTGTGCACTTTGGAAAGCGGGCATTATGCCTTCAGAAGTCAAAAACATAAAGCGCGCCCAGCCAGTGGAATTGTATTGTCTGAATGGCTGCCAGTATAGCTGCTGTGAGCCGTTCAGCCAGTGGAGACAACCCGGCAACGCTGCGCCATTTCGCCCAACGGCAGGAAAGTGGCATAAAGTTTTGTCAGAAAAAAAATGCAGTGATTATCCGGTTTACACACCCTTTGGTCTGTGCTGGAATCCCTGCCTGATTTTACTGAAAGAAGAGATCGTGGTTCTCATGATGCAAGCGTCGCAGTTCGCACAACAGGTACTGGACTGGTATCAGCTCTATGGCCGCAAAACCCTGCCGTGGCAGCGGGATAAAACCCCTTATACCGTCTGGCTCTCTGAAGTGATGCTGCAGCAAACGCAGGTGGCTACGGTGATCCCCTACTTCGAACGCTTTATCACGCGTTTTCCTACCGTCAGCGATCTGGCCGCCGCGCCGCTGGATGAAGTTCTGCATCTGTGGACCGGTCTCGGCTACTATGCCCGTGCCCGCAATCTCCACAAGGCGGCAATAGCAGTCGTGGAGAAACACGGCGGCAGCTTCCCGCAAACCTTTGAGGAGGTCGCCGATCTGCCAGGGGTAGGACGTTCCACTGCCGGAGCGATCCTTTCATTATCACTGGGCAAGCATTTCCCTATTCTCGACGGCAACGTGAAGCGCGTGCTGGCCCGCTGCTACGCCGTTGATGGCTGGCCGGGTAAAAAAGAGGTGGAAAAGCGCCTGTGGCAGATCAGCACTGAGGTGACACCCGCGATCGGCGTCAGCCAGTTTAACCAGGCCATGATGGATCTTGGTGCGATGGTCTGCACCCGTTCTAAGCCGAAGTGCGAAATTTGCCCGCTAAAAAATGGCTGCATCGCCACGGCCCACGGCAGCTGGGCAAAATACCCCGGCAAAAAACCCAAACAGACCATCCCGGAGCGCACCGGCTGGATGCTGCTGATGCAGCAGGGTCAGCACGTCTGGCTGGAGCAACGCCCACCTGTCGGGCTGTGGGGTGGGCTATACTGTTTTCCGCAGTTCTCCACCGAAGAGGAATTGCGCAGTGCAGTGCAGCAGCGCGGCATTGACGACCGCCCTCTGCAGCAGATGATCGCCTTCCGCCACACCTTCAGCCATTTTCATCTGGATATTGTGCCTGTGTGGCTGGATTTACCATCGCCCCGTACGGCAATGGATGAGGGTCCGGGTCTCTGGTATAACTTAGCGCAGCCGCCCTCCGTGGGGCTGGCCGCGCCGGTAGAGCGCCTGCTACAGCAGCTGCGCCAGCCACAACAAAAGGTGCTGAGTACTCGCGCTACAGAAC
>CAJYIY010000026.1 GCA_913775305.1 uncultured Erwinia sp.
TCTTGCGGTAGCGGTCGCCGGTGCCGCTGATATTGTCATCCAGATCGACGTAAATCATACCGTAGCGCTTGCTCATCTCGCCGGTAGACATGCTCACCAGGTCGATACAGCCCCACGGGGTGTAGCCCATCAGATCCACGCCGTCTTCAATCGCCTCGGCCATCGCGCTGATGTGCTGGCGCAGATAGTTAATGCGGTAGTCATCGACAATGTAGTGATTCTCATCCGGCTTATCGATCGCTCCCAGACCGTTTTCAACGATAAACAGCGGCTTTTCATAGCGGTCGTACAGTTCGTTCAGCGCAATACGCAGACCGGTTGGGTCTATCTCCCAGCCCCAGTCGCTGGCTTCCAGGAACGGGTTGCGCGCCCCACCCAGCAGGTTGCCGTGCGCGGCAGCCGCTTCCGGATGCGTGGCGTAGATGGTGCGGGACATATAGTAGCTGAAGCCGATGTAGTCCACGGGGTGTGCTTTAAGCAGCGCCAGATCGCCCGGCCGGATATCCAGCTTCACGCCCAGCGACTGCCACAGGCTTTTGGCGTAGTAGGGATATTTACCACCCACCTGCACGTCGGCGCAGTAGAAGTCAGCAGACTGGCGCGCCTTCAGCGTTGCCAGCTGGTTCACCGGGTTGCAGTCGAAGCCATAGCTGGTGGCATACAGGATCATGCAGCCAATCTTAATATCCGGGTTGGTTTCATGAGCGATTTTTACCGCCAGGCTGCTGGCAACGAACTGATGATGCAGCGCCTGGAATCTGACCTGCGGTTCCAGCGCACCGGTTTTCACCGTCAGACCCTGGCTCATAATCGGGAAGTGGAAGGCGCTGTTGATCTCGTTGAAGGTCATCCAGTACTTCACCTGCTGACCAAAACGTTCCAGCACCGTGCGGGCAAAACGCTCGAAGTGGCCAATCACCTCCCGCCCCTGCCAGCCGCCAAACTCGGTGGCCAGGTGCAGCGGCATCTCATAGTGAGAGATGGTGATCACCGGCTCGATGCCGTGCGCGATACAGGTGTCGATCACCTGCTGATAGTGATTCAGCCCCGCCTCGTTCGGCTGCGGCTCTACGCCATTCGGGTAGATGCGTGTCCATGCAACTGAGAAGCGATAGCACTTAAAGCCCATCTCCGCGAACAGCGCGATATCTTCACGAAAGCGATGATAGTGATCGATGCCCTTATGGTTCGGGTAGGTATAGCGCGCGGTGTCCAGTGAGAAATCAAACTCCGGCGAGGAAACGATGCTCAGACGGGCCTTACCGCCGGGAATGGCATCGACAATCGACAGCCCCTTGCCGTCTTTATCGTATGCTCCTTCCACCTGATTGGCAGCGGTTGCGCCACCCCACATAAAGCCTTGCGGAAATCTCTCTTTCATAGCCGTAATCCTTTAAAATTCGCCGGGTTTGCGGGTCCGCTGGAGGGATCGATTAAGCGCACCCGGGTACGATAATACTAAAGCGATGGGCGAAGCGTAAGTTGCTGTTCGGCGCGAAGGTAAGAATGGTGTAAAAACGAAGGTTACGCGGGTCTAACCGCCGACGAATTCATCATTTTGCTGTAAACATCAGCAGTTGGCTGATTTTATTGATAATCTGCGTTGACACACCCGGCCATGATGATTACTATTCGCCTCGTTCACACGATTCCTCTGTAGTTCAGTCGGTAGAACGGCGGACTGTTAATCCGTATGTCACTGGTTCGAGTCCAGTCAGAGGAGCCAGATTTAGAGAAGCCCGCTCAGGGAAACCTGAGCGGGCTTTTTGTTTTCACGCGGATAAATCGCTGTCTGATTCGGGATTCAAAGATGATGTGAAACGTCTTCCCGGTACATTTTTATTGCCTCCTCCGCATCGGGCAAGATTGGTGGTCTGATTTGGGTCATTTCAGTTCGATTATGGCATGCCCCCCTGCGTCTCTGAACGACACTAAAATCCGCAGCTTAAAACCATCCGCAGTACCTTTCAAAGTTTCCGATTCTCATGGACTGTATCTTTTAGTCAATCCAGGCGGTTCACGTCTCTGATATCTCAAATATCGAGTCAATGGTAAAGAATCCCGCCTCGGCTTAGGTGCCTATCCCAATGTTTCTCTGGCTTACGCTCGTCAGCAACGTGATGGAGAACATGGTCAGAGAACCACGCCTCACCTCTGCTTGCCAGCATGAACAATCATATATTTCCTGTGATTGGACACTTGCCAGTAGCTGAACTGAAACCTCGTCACTTTATCGACCTGCTGAAAGGCATTGAGCAAAAAGGTCTGCTGGAAGTCGCAGTACGTACCCGGCAGCATATGTGAAACATCATGCGGCATGCAGTGCATCAGGAATTGATAGAGCATAATCCGGCTGCCAATCTGTACGGTATAATCGCCCCTCCGGTTAAACGCCACTACCCTGCCCTTATTTTGGAACAACTACCAGAACTGTTAACCCCTGTTAAGGACTACAAGCAAGGACGAGAATTAACCCGCCTGGCAGTATCACTCACCCTGCACCTGTTCATCCGTTCCAGCGAACTGCGTTTCGCCCGTTGGTTTGAGATCGATTTCAAAAATAGAATCCGGACCATTCCTGCCACTCGCGAGTCCATCTGTATTCAGGTGGCCAAATTTACTATGCCACTACAATCCACATTACGTGGGTAAGATGATAAAGCATATACCATTTGAAAGTTCTTAAAGATTACCCACTGAATGGAATCAGATAGAACGCACTATGTCGATGATGCTTGATTTCCCAACGTGGGTTTTATTACAAAAAACTGTTGCCCGTAGAGGTCTGTTTGATTAGGGGGCTGAAAATATATTTACTAATAGTTTTGACACTAAGGAAAAGGGATAAGTTGACAGAATTATGGTCGCAATTAAACAGTTAAAATAAGAAGTTAGGGTTTAAATGCATTCTATGTGACTTTTGTTTCCTAAAACCAGTGTTGCTTGCTATCTATGTGATAATTCTTTATTTTAGTTACAGTGAAAATGCCCATGAATAAAAGCATTGTTAAACTAACTGGCCTTGAGTTAGCGAGGTAATTATAAGTCAGCCTTTTTATTCTCTAACCGAAAAGCACAAGGGATTATCTCCGCAAGTAAAATCTGAGTGATGTTAATATTAAGAAGGATTAAAGACAATGAATAAAAATTGAAGTGCTTTATTGCTTGTATAGCAGTGTGAATTGTATGACTTACTATGCGTATCTATTTTAGTACTGATGATGTAGACTCTATACGTATCATGTAACGATACTCAATAACAGGGATAATTAAAGGCTTATCATGCTGTAATGAGGTGGGTTAGAATAGAAAATCAGTGACAACAATATGACAGTAAGAAAATGAAAATAAACAGGTTAATTTTGAAAAATGGATTCACTCATCAAGACCTACTAAAATTAAAGGGTCAGTATAGAGATAAAAAAATGAAATGTATGGGAAAGGAGCGAAAACGACTGATGATGAGTCACTGAAGTTCTACATTTTACTGATTGCTGATCTTTGTGGTGGAAACATGATATCGGTTTCTCCTGTTTTTATTGTGATGATGTTTGGGGCCTGCTTTTATGGAGATGGAACTACGGAAGTTACAGTATATTTGATGCTGTTCATTCTTTTCACCTTTTGTTACATCTGGAATCGTAGTAGAGCAATAAAATTTGGTTTTATTCTGACTGCTAAATTAGTGTGGCTAAGGCTTCGGATGTATTTCTATCGCGTTTCACCTCCCACAATAGAGTGAATTATCAGCTTGATTTAGTCATTCATCATCGATTTCATAATTCCCATCAGCAAATGATATCTTTGCTTTGGTGATAGAACCACCAAGCATAAACAGTCGCATTGGCGTTCCTTTAGCATTCCATTTGGGCCAAAAATCTGGCTTAAGATTACTGAACAACATTCCAGCACCCGGTGGTTGACTTTACTCCCATCTTTCAGCGTGAACTGTCCGCCCTTTATACGGACCGGCCACCACCGAATCCCGCACCACCAGCTGGCCGTTAAATGCCGGCAGCGGCTCGGTTGGCTGACCATCCAGCATCAGCACCAGCTTTTCCAGCGTGTGTTTGATCATCTCGCCGACCGGCACATGCACCGTGGTCAGCGGCGGCACGAAGAAAGAAGCCATTGGAATATCATCGAAACTGAGCAACGAAACATCCTCAGGAATGCGTTTGCCGCTGGCGTACAGCGCCCTGGCTGCGCCCATCACCATATCGTCATTACTCGCCACCAGCGCGGTAAACCCGACGCCACGACTCAGCAACGCCTGCCCGGCTTCAAATCCGCTTTGCGGCGTCCAGCTCCCCCGGGCAACCAGGCGTTCGTCAAAGGGTAAATGGTGCAGCTGCAATGCCTCACGATAACCGCTCAGACGACTGGCACCGGTCGGAGAACCCGACGATCCGGCTATAAAGGCAATTTCGTGGTGGCCCTCGTTGATCAGATAATTGACCGCATCAAAGGTATTACTTTGATGGGCGGCAAATACGCAGTGCTGCGGGTGCTTTTGCAGCTGGCGGTTGACGACAATAATCGGCTTGCTGGTTTGCTCGATAATCTCGTCCAGCTCGGCGATATTCAGAAAGCGCGGATAAATAATAATCGCATCACATCGCAGATCGAGCAGGAACTCGATAGCCTGACGTTCCTGACGCGCGTCATGCTTACCATCAGCAAGGATCAGCTGGCGGCCGTGCTGTTCGGTGACGGTGGCCGCCTGAAATAACAGCTCGCTGAAATAAGGGCCATTATATAATGTATTCGTCACCACCAGTCCGATATTTTGTGATTTGCTGGTTGCCAAATTGCGCGCCAGCAAATTGGGACGATATCCGGTCTCTTCAATGGCTTTAAATACTCTGTCGTGCGTAGTTTTACTGACATAGCTGTTTCCCGCGAGTACCCGGGAAACGGTAGCTTTTGATACGCCCGCTTTTTTCGCGACATCAAGCATGGTAATCATTGTGACATCCTGAAGGCTGGTTCCTTATTGCCATAATACTCTGTTTTATCACCCGCCCAAAGCCCTCGAATTAACCGTATGAAATAACTGGTTTTATCAGACGTTATCTTCCGGCTCTTTTGTGAGTCAGTGGGGATAAGCCCCTGAGTTATCTCTGTTTAAATCCGCTGTGAACCTGAACCAACCTCATCAAATGATAGATCCGTCATCAGCAAAAAAGCGGTTTTTCCGTCCCGCTGAGAGTCGTTTGGGATCGCGCTCACAGAACGATTCAAATAATATGAAACCGGTTGCAGAAAAAGGTTTGTTTCGGCTATTTATATTTAACGCAGTTGGCGTTGCAGCAAAGCAGAAATGAGTGGCCGATCGGTCAATAAACGATCTCAATATCGCTTACGCTGGCTTACAAAATGAACTTCAGCGATGAGTCCCATAATTTCCGTAAGCCTTATGACTGTTTGTGATTCGGTAACTCAGTGCGGTAACGCTGTTGTGGCTTCGAACAGGAATAACAAGTATTAAAACCAGACCGGAGAGCAGACCATGAACAAGATCTTACTCTGTTGTGCTGCAGGTATGTCCACCAGCATGGTGGTCCAGCGGATGGAAAAATCGGCGCAGGAAAAAAATATTGACGTTGAGATCAACGCCGTGGGTTTTGATGAGTTTAACGAGCAGATTGGCCACTACGACTGCTGCCTTCTGGGGCCGCAGATCAAATACAAGCTGGTCGATTTCAAACCGATCGCCGATGAGCTCCACAAGCCGATAGCCGTCATTAATATGATGGATTACGGCATGATGAACGGCGAGAAAATCCTCACCGACGCGCTGGCGATGATTGCCAACAGCGAGGCGGCAAAATGAGTCGCCTCAGCGAGAAGCTGTTTGACGTGATTGAGAACCGCATCAGCCCGATTGCGGCGCGCTTATCCAGCCAGCGTCACGTGGTGGCCATCAAGGACGGCTTTATCGCTTCAATGCCGTTTCTTATCGTCGGCTCATTTATGCTGCTGTTCGCTCACCCCCCGTTTGGGGCCGACAGCCAGTGGGGGTTTGCGCAGTGGTGGCTCGGCATGGTCGAGCGCCACAGCGAACAGATTATGATGCCGTACAATATGACGATGGGCATCATGGCGGTGTATATCTGCGCCGCCATCGCCTACAACCTGGCCATCAGCTACAGGATGAACGGTTTTATGGCCGCCTGCCTTGCGCTGATGTCGTTCCTGGTGGTAGCCGCGCCGCAGACTAACGGCGGTTTACCGGTCAGCTCGCTGGGTGGCGAAGGTATCTTCACCGCGATTATCGTCAGCCTGTACGCCACCGAGCTGATGCACTTTCTGCAAAAGCACAACATCGGTTTTAAGCTGCCGGAACAGGTACCGCCGAAAATTCGCCAGTCGTTCGATCTGCTAATCCCGATCCTGGCGATCTTCCTGACGCTGTTCCCACTCAGCCTGCTGGTGCAGGATCAGTTCGGCATGCTGCTGCCGCAGGCGATTATGGCGATCTTCAAACCGATTATCTCTGCCTCAGATTCACTGCCCGCGATTCTGATTGCGGTGCTGCTGTGCCATCTGCTGTGGTTTGCTGGCATTCACGGCGCGGTGATTGTCGGCGGGATTTTGCAGGCCTTCTGGCTGACCAACCTCGGTATTAACCAGCAGGAACTGAACGCCGGGCAGCCGATTACCCAAATCTTTATCGAGCCGTTCTGGCAGTTCTTTATCGTGGTTGGTGGTTCCGGTTCCACTATGGGGCTGGTGTTTCTCTACCTGCGCAGCCGCTCGGCGCACCTCCGCTCAATTGGCAAGCTCGGCCTGGTGCCCAGCATATTCAATATTAACGAGCCGATTATTTTCGGTTCGCCGGTGGTGATGAATCCCCTGCTGTTTATCCCGTTTGTTACCGCACCGCTGGTGAACGCGGTGGTCGCTTATGTTGCCACGCGTACCGACCTGGTCAATCACGTGGTGTCGCTGGCACCGTGGACCACGCCCGGCCCGATTGGCGCGGCCTGGTCTACCGGCTGGGATTTGCGTGCGGTGCTGCTGGTCGGCGTGCTGATCGTGATTTCCACGCTGATCTACTACCCGTTTTTCAAGATGTACGAGCGCCAGTTACTGGCAGCAGAAGCCCCTGCCCCGGCCGAGGGTGAACTGAAAACAGTGGAGAACGCATGATGGATATGGAAAGCACGGTGATGGAGCTGATCATTAACGCCGGTGAAGCCCGCTCCTGCGCGATGCAGGCGCTGCGCGCAGCCCGCCAGTACGACTGGCAGGAAGCGGATGCGCAGCTGACGGCGGCAACCGTTGCGGCAAAGGCGGCGCATAAAATCCAGACCGCCTTAATCGGTGAGGATGAGGGCGTCGGCAAGCTGCCGATGAACCTGATTCTGGTGCATGCTCAGGACCACCTGATGAACGCCATGCTGTGCCGCGAGCTGGCGGAAGAGATTATCGTGCTGCACCGTGAAATTGCGGCACTGAAAAAGGCGAATTAACGCCAGCCAGCACCGCATCTCAGGAGCCAGGCGTGCCTGGCCCGTTAAAACGCAAGGAGAAAAGGATGCAATACCCACAGTTAGCGCCCTTCCCTGACGGATTTTTATGGGGAGCGTCGACGTCAGCCTACCAGGTCGAAGGGGCGTCACTTGAGGATGGCAAAGGTCCCTCGGTGATTGACAAAGCCAGCTTTGACCCGCGCCTCACCGACTTCACCGTGACCAGCGATCACTACCACCGCTTCAGGGAGGATGTGGCACTGTTCGCTGAGCTGGGCCTCAAGACCTATCGCCTGTCGATCTCCTGGAGCCGCCTGTTCCCGAACGGCAGCGGCGAGCTGAACGCCAGGGGCGTGGCATTTTATCAGGCGCTGCTGAGCGAACTGACGCAGCACGGTATTGAACCGCTGGTCACGCTGTACCACTTCGATCTGCCCTGGGCGTTGCAGGAGAAAGGTGGCTGGTCCGATCCCGCCACTATCGACGCCTTCGAGCACTTTGCCCGTACCTGTTTTGAACTGTATGGCGACCGGGTAAAATACTGGCTGACCATCAACGAACAGAACATGATGATCCTGAAAGGCGACGTCATCGGTACGCTGCCCGCCGGAACGCCCGACCCGCACAAAACGCTGTACCAGCAGAATCACCATATGATGCTGGCACAGGCGCGGGCGATGATCGCCTGCCATCAGAGGCTACCCGGCGCGAAAATCGGCCCGGCACCGAATATCTCCTGCGTCTACCCGGCCAGCTCTCAGCCCGAAGACGTGCTGGCGGCCAGTAATTTCACCTCAATCCGCAACTGGCTCTACCTCGACCTCGGCTGCCATGGCCGCTACAACACCGTGGCGTGGCGCTTTTTGCAGGAAAAAGGCTGGCTGCCGAAGATTAACCCGGGGGATATGGAGCTGCTGAAACAGGCGAAGCCGGACTTTATCGCCTTCAATTACTATGCCTCTGCTACCGTGGCCGCCGCGCAGGATGAGGTGGGCGAAGGCAGCCAGAAGGTGGAC
>CAJYIY010000027.1 GCA_913775305.1 uncultured Erwinia sp.
ACGGTGCCCGCCCAGACGGTTTCAATGCTGCCAACGATAGTGGCGCCCACCAGAATCTGCGCCATCGGGCCAAACTCAGTATCGAACAGGCAGATGACCCTCTCATTACGGGCGAACAGGTTGGGGATGTTCTGTGCGGTAAGCGGATTGACGGAATAGAGGTCACCCGGAACGTAGATCATCTCGCGCAGGATACCGTTGCACGGCATGTGTACGCGATGGTAGTCGCGCGGTGCAAGGTAAGTGGTCACAAACTCACCGTTACGGAACATCTCCGTCATCTGTTCGTTCCCTGCCAGCAGCGCCTCCAGCGAATAGGTATGCCCCTTCGCCTGGAAGATTTGCTCACCGTCAATGTGGCCCAGCTGGCTGATGGCGCCATCAGCAGGCAGTGCCAGCAGGTTTGGATCGGCAGTCAGCGGGCGCGCGTCATCACGCAGTGGGCGCACAAAAAAGTCGTTAAAGGTGCGATAGCTGGCCGTATCCGGCTTCTGCGCCTCTTTCATATCGACTTTATAGAACCACACAAAAACGTCGATAACCGCTTTCGTCAGCCATCCGCCGCGTTTGCTGGCACCCCAGCCCGCAAGTTCAGTCAGGGCCTTTTTAGGCAATAAATTATTCAGGCCGAGTTTAAAACGATCCAACACGTGAGCCTCCTGGCTTAATCAGACAGCGAAAAATAAATGGGGGCGGATTGTAACAGCGCCCGGCGGTTTAGGCTAATGCCTGACCGGGCACAATCGATTATCTGGGTGGCGACAGCCGGTTTCGGGCACGCGGTATTCATGACCATGATAAATCACCGGCGGTTAATCTTTGTCAGTGTTGAAGTTGCGGCGGGTTTTTGCCTGCACTTCGGACATGCTTTCCAGAATGTGGTGATAGTTAACGAAGCGTGATTCATCGATTTCACCTTTGTCCACTGCTTCACGGATGGCACAACCCGGATCGGTATCATGCTTGCAGTCGCGGAACTTGCAGCCGCCTAAATACTTACGGAATTCGACAAATCCCTGAGTGATTTGTTCCGGCTCAAGGTGCCATAAACCAAATTCCCTGACGCCGGGGGAGTCAATCACATCGCCGCCGTGCGGAAAGTGATAAAGGCGGGCGGCGGTCGTGGTGTGCTGGCCAAGGCCAGAAACGTCGGAAACATCGTTGGTCAGGATCTCATTGCTGCTCAGATCCAGACCGAGCAGGGCGTTAAGCAGGCTGGACTTGCCGACCCCGGACTGACCGGCGAAGATGCTGACGCGCCCGGTCAGCGCCTCTTCCAGCTCGGCAAGACCCTGCTTCTCATGGCTGGATACCATCAGCACCCGATAGCCAATGTGGCGATAAATGTCCATCTGTTCATCGACGAATTTGCGGCCTTCCTCATCAAGCAGATCGGTTTTGTTCAGCACCAGCAGCGGTTCAACGTCCAGCGTTTCGCTGGCGACCAGATAGCGATCGATAATGTTCAGTGACAGTTCGGGCAGAATCGCAGAGACAATCACGATTTGATTAATGTTGGCAGCGATAGGTTTCACCCCATCATAGAAATCCGGGCGGGTGAGGACGGACGTCCGTTCGTGTACCGCTTCAACGATGCCTTTCACCGTTGCTCCCCCCTCCACGCCGGGGCGCCACAGCACGCGGTCACCGGTCACTAACGAACGGATGGTGCGGCGGATATTGCAGCGATGTACAGAACCATCCGCATCTTCCACGTCAACATGCATACCAAACCGGCTGATCGCCACGCCGTCCCGTGCCTCGCCGAACAGGCTGTCATCCGGTTCAGGCTTATCTGCACGCTGCTTCAGGCGGCGATCGTGGTTAGCACTGACGCGACGTTGTTGACCTTTGGATAGTTTGTTTTTACTCACTGTTCCTCACACGAATCAGGCTTGTTTCGCCCTGGGCGGGCAAAACGTCTATCATACACGCTAATTAACGACAATGCCGCTTTGACCACAGTGAGATGCACTATGACCGCGAATGCTAATAACCTGATTTGGATTGATCTTGAGATGACTGGCCTCGATCCGGAGCGGGATCGGATAATTGAGATCGCCACACTGGTGACTGATGCCGATCTGAATATTCTTGCTGAAGGCCCGGTCTTTGCCGTGCATCAGTCTGACGACCAGCTGGCGCTGATGGATGACTGGAACGTACGCACGCACACCAACAGCGGACTGGTTGAGCGCGTGAAGGCCAGCCGGTACGACGATCGCGCGGCTGAACTGGCCACCATTGAATTCCTCAAAGCGTGGGTACCGGCCAACAGTTCACCGATCTGCGGTAACAGTATCGGTCAGGACCGCCGCTTCCTGTTTAAGTACATGCCGGAACTGGAAGCGTACTTCCACTATCGCTATCTGGACGTCAGCACCCTGAAAGAGCTGGCGCGCCGCTGGAAACCGGACATCCTGCCAGGCTTCAAGAAGCAGGGAACGCACCAGGCGCTGGATGATATTCGTGAGTCCGTGGCGGAACTGGCTTACTACCGTGAGCACTTTATCCAGCTGTAGTTCACCGTCACAGGCAGGAAGGGCAGTGGGCTGTCGGGTTATCCGGCCACGTCTTTGGGCTGACCTCTTAGCGTTGCTGGCTCAGGTGACGAATCTGCACCGCGCAGGTTTGCCATCCTGGGGAAAAAGCGGTCTGTTCTACCGGGTGGGCCGGCTCGCCAGCGCACTGCAACAACAGCTGATGGGATGAGCAAACCTGAATTTTTCAGGAAAATGCTGGTTAAATCATCATATTGACTGCTTAATCAGCAGTTGAGCGGAAATGTGTAATCTTTTTGTTGGCAGGGGTTGTATAGGGAGCAAATCCTCGTATAATGCGCACCCCGTACCGGTGAAGAATTTACACCGTTGCGCAGAGCGGGAATAGCTCAGTTGGTAGAGCACGACCTTGCCAAGGTCGGGGTCGCGAGTTCGAGTCTCGTTTCCCGCTCCAAATTAAGATTTAGCCGTTACAGCACCACCCTAGCGGGAATAGCTCAGTTGGTAGAGCACGACCTTGCCAAGGTCGGGGTCGCGAGTTCGAGTCTCGTTTCCCGCTCCAAATTTCAAGCTGCTGATTCATCACCGAGTCGGCAGGAATAAAAAATGACCTTATGGTCATTTTTTTTTGTTACGACCCGCCATCCCGTCTTTTTTCCAGCAGCACCCCACCTCCACTTCTTTATTAAGCGCAGGTGCATACGCACCGTTAAGACCTTGTGGCCCACCGCTGACTGGTAAGCGTGATCCCGATAGCATTTTTCAGATGATCATCGCTTTGCCATATCAATAACCATGATTATCAAATGGTTATTAGTGTCTGGCAGCCCGCCCCCGAAAAAATACAGACTGATATTCTTAAAATCCGTCCTTAAATAACAATTCTGCCTGCAAGAGCAAAAATTATAACTTATTGGTCTGCATTCATCCGGGTTCCGAAGTGATCTGGATGATTTTTGAATGGTTCATGCAGGCTAAATCGTCTATATGTTCAGCCTGGGATTAAACGCAGCCTGGGATGAGCTGATTATTGCACCATGCTGAATACATTATGGACGATGTAATGGACAAAACCGGTTTACGGTTTACCCTGCAGGTTGACGGCCTGCCAGAAAATACCTTCGTGGTGGCGGGTTTTACTCTGCATGAGCAGTACTCGGCGCTGTTCAGGCTGGAACTTGAACTGGCCAGCGCCAGTCCGGCGCTGGAGTTTGCAAAGGTGCTGGACAGCAGCGTCACCCTGACAATATGGCGTGAAGGCGAAATCGATCGTACCGTTAACGGCATTGCTACCTCAATGGAGCAGGGCGACACCGGCTTTCACCAGACGCGCTACAAACTCTCTGTACGCCCCGCGCTCTGGCGCACCGGCCTGAAAACCAGCTCACGGATTTTTCAGCATCAGGACGTCAGAGACATTCTGGAAACCCTGCTTCAGCCCTGGGGTCTCAGTCATTTCGCCTGGTGCTTTCATGCTAAACGTGAACCGCGTGAGTTCTGCGTGCAGTATCAGGAAACCGATCTCGCGTTTCTTGAACGGCTATGCGCCGAAGAAGGTATCTTTTATTTCTTCGAGCATGACGGCGACACCCACACGCTGGTCTTTGCCGACGACAGGGTGGTGCTGAATAAGGGGCCTGAGCTGTCGTATAACCCGTCGCTGAATGCCCAGCTACAGGAGCAGTGTGTTCACACGCTGCGCCGCCGCGAAAGTATTCGTGCCTCGCACCTGCTGGCGAAAGATTACACCTTTAAAAATCCGCGCTGGGCCGCTGAATACCAGCGCGATGCGACAGATGCCCACGATATGGAACACCAGCAGCGAGAATATGCTACTTACGACTACCCCGGGCGCTATAAGGATGATCGGCCGGGCAAAAACGTCGCCCGCTGGCGACTGGACGGGCTGCGTAACGACGCCCATGAGGGTGAAGGTGCTTCCAACTGCGCCACCCTGATGCCGGGCTGTGAGTTTACCCTGACCGATCACCCGCGCGACGAGATGAACACCTGCTGGCAAATCAGCGCCATCACCCACACCGGCAGGCAGCCGCAGGCGCTGGAAGCTGAAGCCGGAGAGCGCGGCACCACGCTGAGTAATACCTTCCGCTTTATTCCGCACAGCCAGACCTGGCGACCGCGCATCCTCCGTAAACCGAAAATAGACGGCGCACAAATCGCCATCGTCACCGGCCCCGAAGGGGAGGAAATCTACTGCGACGAATATGGCCGGGTGCGGGTGCGTTTTATCTGGGACAAATCCGGACTCACTGACGACCGCAGCTCCTGTTGGATACGCGTCTCACAGCCATGGGCCGGGCAAAGCTGGGGCGGTCTGGCGATCCCGCGCGTGGGCCATGAAGTGATTGTGGAATTCCTTAACGGCGACCCGGACCAGCCGGTGATTATCGGGCGGACCTATCACGCCGCCAATATGCCACCGGGCAAACTGCCCGCGACGAAAACCCGCACCAGCCTGCGTACCCACACCTACAAGGGTGACGGCTTTAACGAGCTGAGCTTCGAGGATGCAGCAGGCAGGCAGGAGGTGTTTATCCATGCGCAAAAGGATATGAACACCCGGGTATTGCATGACCGCAGCACTCAGGTAGACAACGACCACCGCGAAACCGTAGACGGTCATCAGACCATAACGATTAAAAAGAACCAGCGTATTGACGTTCATCAAAATGAAACCGAAACGGTGGGGCAAAATCAGACGCTGACCGTGAAGCAGAATCAGTCGGAAACGGTACTTCTGAACAAGGCGGAGAGTATTGGCATCGTCAAGGCACTCAGTATTGGCTCGACGTACCAGACCACGGTGGGAATGATGATGAACACCTCGGTCGGGTTAAGTCAGCGTTCACAAATCGGCCTGAGCAAATCCCTGCTGGTCGGTAAGAGTTATGACACCAGCGTGGGTGAAACGGTCACCTTTTCCGTGGGGAAACAGAAAACGGAAACCGTTGGCAACGTCTCCATTCACAACGTGGGAGAGCACTTCGAACTGGTCTGTGGTAAGGCCAGAATCGTTTTGACGAAAGATGGCGGTATCTTCCTGAAAGGTGAGTTTATTGAGCTTCAGGCCAGTAGTGCGCTGAACGGAGACGCCGATCTTATCCAGTTAAACTGCGGAGCGACGAAAGCACCGCCGGATGCACCGAAAAGATCCTGATCCCACACCAGCCGTTTTCAGGAAAAAGCAACGACAGGGAAGCAGAACTATGGCAGGAAAACCAGCAGCAAGACAGGGGGATGCCACCTTAATCGGGGGACCTATAGTACAGGGCTCGGCAGGTGTGCTGATTGGTGCACCGGGCGGTGTTGCCTGCTCGGTGTGCCCCGGCGGTATGGCGGTAGGCAATCCGGTGAACCCGGCTCTAGGCGCGAAAGTCCTCTCCGGCGAAACCGATATCAGCCTGCCAGGCCCCTTGCCTTTTATCCTCATCCGGAACTACAGCAGCTACCAGACGCCGACGCCTGCCCCGGTCGGACTGTTTGGCCCCGGCTGGCAGACCCCCGCTGAAGTGAGCCTGGAAATCAGAGAGGATGGGTTAATCCTCAATGACGATCGCGGTCGTAGCCTGCATTTTGAGGTGTTAAGCCCCGGTGAGATCGGCTACAGCAAGAGTGAAAGCTTGTGGCTGGCCAGAGGTGGTGCACAATCGTTGATTAAAGACCACACCCTGAGCAGGCTGTGGTCAGCATTGCCGGAAAAAGTGCGGCTCAGCCCGCACTTTTACTTCATCTGTAATGACCCTGTGGGGCCGTGGTGGGTATTGGGTTACAGCCTACCCTGGGTTCCGGCAAATCAGGATGTGTTACCTCAGCCCTTACCCGCCCGCCGTACGTTACAGTCTATCGCCGACCGTTTTGGCCGCACGCTGAACTGTCAGCGCGATGCCAGCGGTGCCCTGACCGGGGTCGTGGATGGTGCCGGGCGGTGTTTTCGCCTCGAGCGGATCCAACTGCCGCTACACGCATTCCTGTCGGGAAGCGGCTGGGGGGCAGACAGCGGGATGCGACTGTCCGCCGTATATCTGACCCATGACCCGGTATTGGGTGAGGTGCCGGAGACGCCGCTGGCACGCTACGAGTACAATCAGCGCGGTGAGCTTGTCAGCGTCTTTGATCGCGCCGGGCATTCTGTTCGCCAGTTTGAGTACCATCCGCAGTTGGCAGGAAGGATTACCACCCACCGCTATGCCGGGCGCCCCCCGAGCTGCTATGAGTATGACAGTGCCGGTCGGGTTATCAGCCAGACTAACCCTGGCGCGCTGAGCTATCGGTTTGATTACCGGGCGGACAGCACCGTCGTCACCGACAGTCTGGGACGACAGCAGACGTATCATTTTACCGGTAAGGGTGGGCTGCGGCGGCGGGTAAAACATCAGCATGCCGATGGCAGCACCACCACCAGCGAATATGACGGCAGCGGGCGGCTGCTGGCGCAGATCGACGCCGCGGGACGCAAAACCGAATTTGACCTTGACGTGGCCAGCGGCAGGCTGCTCGGTGTTACCACGCCTGACGGCAGGCAGATACGCTACGGCTATAACTCGCAGGGCCAGGTTCTCTGCACCATTTTGCCTGACGGCACGCGAATTGAGCAGCAGTACGATGCCCTGGGTCGGCTGACTGCCAGCACGGACCCGATGAACCGCACCACCCGCTACCACTATGCGGATGACACCAGCGACTTACCGGTGAAAATCGAAGACCCTTCGGGAGGGGATAAAACGCTGAGCTGGACGCCTTACGCACAGCTGAGCTGCCACACCGACTGTTCGGGCAAACAGACCTGTTACGACTATGACCGCTTCGGGCAGACGACCAGGATTGCGCAGGAAGAGGGAATGTTCCGGCTGTACCGCTACGATGCGCGTGGCCGACCGATCGAAAGTGAAAACGCCGCCGCAGAGGTCACTGCGTTCACCTATAACGAAGCCGGAGATCGGATTCTGGTGCGGGCCGCTGACGGCAGCGTGGCGGAAACGACCTTTAATGCCTGGGGGCAGCCAATAGTCTGGCAGTCCGGCGGATTAATCCGGAAGCTGCGCTACGACCCGGCGGGACGGTTGATCGCCCTGACCAATGAAAATGGGGCAGAGACGCGATTCCGCTATGACCTGATGGATCGACAGATTGAAGAAACGGGCTTTGACGGCCGCGTTCAGCGCTATCACTACGGCCCGACAGGGTTACTGGTGCGCAGCGAAGATCAGCATCAGCAAACCCTGTGGCGCTGGGATGAGAGCGACAGGCTGGTGAGCCGTGAACGACCCGCACATCCTGACGGCACGCCGGATAGTGAATACTGGCACTACAATGAACAGGGGCTGCTGACGGCGACCACTCATCACAGTAACGGCTGGCAGGTCAGCACGCAGTATCAGTACAACGCGGCGGGCGAGCTGACGCAGGAGCGTCAGACGGTGACGGATGTCGCGGGCAACACCTGCTGGCAGTATGCCATCAGCCATGAGTATGACGCGCTGGGCTTGCGCACCCTGACCACGCCGGACGGTTTACCGCCGCTCCGGCTGCATACCTACGGCAGCGGACATCTGCTGGGCCTGTCGCTGGGGGATCGGTCGCTGATCGAATTCGACCGCGATAATCTGCACCGCGAGCGGGAGCGTCGGTTCGGACGCTACAGTCTGGACAGCGATTACACCCTGAGCGGCCAGCTGGCGTATCAGCAGGTGAACGCCGATCCGTGCCGCGCTTTTAACCGTACTTACCGCTACGACAAACGCGGCCAGCTGACGGAGATCCTGAGCGCGGACGGCACGTCGTGGCACTATCAGTACGATCGGGCCGGGCGACTGACCGGGGCCGGAAATGCACAGCAGCAGCGGCAGTACCGGTATGACCCGGCAGGCAACCCGCTGCTGCCGAACCTGCTGGCAGCAGACGGGCAGCCTTACACCGCACTGCGTGATAACCGGCTAAGCGAAGATGGTCAGTACCGCTATGAGTATGATCGCTTTGGCAACCTGCTTCGCAGAGTACATCGGGTGGCTGATGAGGAGCACCGCTATGCTTACGATCGCAGTCACCGACTGATCCACTACCGTCGACAGCAGGGCCGGTATGCTGCCGTTCTGGAGGCGAAGTATATTTATGACCTCGCGGGCCGCAGGGTGTGGGTAAGCAGGTGGTCACCCGTAATACTGCGGGCAGTGCGAGCGGAGAAGCGGACATCACCTGGTACGGGTGGGACGGAGACAGGCTGGTGCTGACTGAACGCAGGGGCCAGCGGGTTCACACCGTCTACCATCCGGGCAGCTTTGTGCCGCTGCTGCGTATCGCGGGTGAGGTCACCCCGACTGCAACCTCGCTGGCGGATAATCTGGCTCGCCAGGCGCAGGTTACTCTGCCTGCGGATATTACCGGTCAGCTGGACCGGATTGAGGCGGAGCTGAAGCAGGATACGCTCAGTCCCGAAAGCCAGCGCTGGCTGGCGCAGACCGGGCTGAAGGTGGAAGCGCTGAAAGCGTTTATTGAACCGCAGGCAGAGGGCGCGCCGCGCACGGTGCAGCTGTACCACTGCGATCACCTTGGCACCCCGCAGGCGCTGATTAACCTCAGGGGTGAGGCCGACTGGCAAATCCGCCTCGACCCGTGGGGTAACGTGCTAAGCGAAGACAACCCCGGCGGGCTGTATCAGCCGATAAGAATGCAGGGACAGCATTATGATGAGGAAAGCGGACTGCACTATAACCGCTATCGTTATTATGATCCGCATTCGGGCAGATATATTACGC
>CAJYIY010000028.1 GCA_913775305.1 uncultured Erwinia sp.
CTGCCAGTTCATCCTGCAGGGATTTCACTTTCTGCTGGCTCTCGGCCAGCTGCGCAGGAGTTGGCGCCTGGTCAAGCTGCTGCTGAAGTTTTTCTTTTTGCGCCTGCAAAGCCGTTTGCTGGAGCTGTGCGGAAGCCAATTTATCCTGGAGTGCTTTTAGCTGAGCGGCAATAGCCGCACTGTTCTCTTCCTTGCTGAGAAGATTGGTTTGCAGTTTTTGCTGCAGCTGCTGCATCTCAGACTGCATGGCAACCTGCTTCGCCTGCGAGACATCCAGTTTTTCCTGTAGCGCTTTCAACTTCTGCTGGCTGTCGGCTAACAGAGCAGGCGTCGGTGCTGCTGCCAACTGTTGCTGTAGCTGCTGTTTTTCCTTTTCCAGTTGTGTGAGCTGTTGCTGTCGGGTAGCCAGCTCATCCTGCAGTTTGTTCTGTTGTTTTTTTACTGACTCCAGCGTTTGTATGGCGCTACTGTGGTCAGAAATCTGCAACATAAGCCGCTTGTTATCATCAGCGTACTGCTTCTTCTCACTTTCCAACTTGCGCATGGATAACTCAAGCTGCCTGACCTGTTCTGAAGCCTGAGAGACTTTCTCACGGCTGGCCACGAGATCCGATTCCAGCCGTTGATTTTGCGTATTCAGCTTTTCCAGCTTATCGGTCAGCGATGCTTCATGCTCCGTCGTCATCTGAACACGGTTATTTTTGAGCGCAGCTAGCTGGTCCTGTAACCTGGTAAGCTGTGATTTGAGCTCTTTTTGCTGCTCCTGCATTGCAGCTTCCGCAAGCCGTGCCTTAGCGGCCTGTTGGTTGGCCTGTTTCAGATTTTCAGCCAAAGTGTCAGGAGCCGGGCGCAGGGTCAATGTCCGGTACAGACTCTCGACCATTTTTTGCACCATCTGCACATCATGTGGTGAAGCTGCCGGTGCCGCTGTTGCGGCAGTAGCGGCTTTATGCGCAGTCTGCTGCAGTACAGACAGCTGTTTTTCAAGTTTCTGAATGGTGAGGCTTTGCGTGGTGATTTCCCGTTCTTTTTGCGTGATGCTGTTCTGTAGCTGTAGCAGCTGGCGCCGCTCCTGCTTAGCAAGCAACGACTCGTTTTCTACTGGTACTTTTACGGGATTTTTATGGGCAAGCGGCACATTCTTACGTTGCGGCCTGGACACCTTTTCTGAAGGTTTGTACTGCGGAAAATCGATCTGCTCTTGCTGATACTTACGCGCGAACTGAAGAACGGCAGGTGCTTCGTTTGACTCAGCATAAACCTGACGACCCACAACCGTCAGGCTCAGCATTAGCAGTGCAATCTGGGAGTAAACAAAGGGAAATGGGCCAGGTTTATGGTTCATGGACGCGCCTCACCTCGACGTGTCAATCCATCCAGCAGTGTTTGACCGATCTGCGCACAAAGCAGGTTAGCGCGATAACGATACAGGGCATCTACCGTATCCTGGGTATCGGCGTTAATTTTTTGGCGAAGGTTGGCATACTGCGCAGCGCCATTCATCAGATAATCAAAAGCGTTACGCATACGCGTATATTGGGCAGGACTCATCACTTTCAGCGCTTCCAGTTGAGACTGACACTGCTCAAGTTTTTCACTTTCCGTCTTAAATTTATCGCTATGTAAGACCGCACTGTCACTCCGTTGCTCAGTTACGAACGCTTCACCGTCGACAGGGGAGTTAATGGCCGGAGAAGGAGAGCGGGCTGCGGTAGATTGCGCCTGATCTGCATTCAACGATGCATTTACCATCGGCTTACCTGAGTTTGATGCCGTCTGACAACCAAACAAAAAAAATGCAAAAAATAAGATCGCTTTATTTTTTGCATGCAAAAATAAATTGGACGACGTTGTTATCATGGATATCTCAATTATTTTTCACGGGCACGCCATGATTCACACCACCCTTCCTGGAGCAGCCAGTAATTAAGTTCGGCAGGACGAATCATGTTCAGCTTAGACATAATATTTCTTTTATGGGCGCTGACTGTTTTTTCGCTAATGTGAAGAAAACGAGCCACAGCGCCATTACTAATACCCCGAGCAAGATAGCGCAGTATTTCTGTCTCACGCCTGGTGAGGTTATTTTTAGATCGTACTGAGCACGGCGGTATCAAAATGTTACGCAAATCAGCTTGTGGTTCAAGATGACTACGAATAGCAGTAGAGATTTCATCTACAGATTGATACCTGAACAATGATGTATAGCGATTTAATTTACTGATTTTCAGCGTATTAGCAAAATTTGATGAAGCAGTATCGTGTATTATAAATATGCTTAATGCCTGGGAAGCCAGCCTGCGGTTCAAATAATGAAGATTAGCAACGGATACAGTATCCGCAGCCAGGAATACTAATTTCGCCCGGCTATTAAAAACGCAATCAGTAAATTCGACCTTCAGCCCCATTGATGACGAGTTATCGCTAATACAGTCCATTAACCCTTCAGCAAAGAAGCGATTAGGATCATTGATAACAACTGTTAAATGGTCTCTTTTCATAAATGGATCCTGATGTTATCCCTAACCAGAGAAGTTGTTTTTAATTTCAACAACTATCCCACTATCTCCTGATGGCATTCGTTGGGATTGTACCCCAGAGATTTTAATAAAAAAAGCAAACCATAATTAACGCCTAAACTGCGATATATTATATCGCATATAATTTATTTGCGATTTAGATCGTCGCAAGTTGATTATTACGGTTTTTTAGCGACACTTAATTTTTAAGTTGCTGGTAGATTTTTAAACAACGGTTTTTTTTGAGATACGACATAAGAGACGAAAATTTATCGGAAAATCCGAGTTTTGAGGGGGCTGAGTACCTTTTAACCTTCCTGCTGGTTGATTCTAAGGCACCCGGCCAACGCTTAACGTCTACATTTTGTAATTTGATAATATCCTCTAACCAAATGAAGAGAATGTTTATCAAATTAATTATTCACTCATAATTAAGATAAAATGTAACAGTGCCTGTAAACGGGCATGGGGTGATACTTTTGTTAGTTATCGCGCCGGGTTCTCCCTGGACACAGGCTTTGAAATCGATTCTGTTTTTTGGTTGAACGATGACAGAAATCACTTAGTATTATTTAGAGTAATAAAAGATTTTAATTTTAAATAAATCTCAATGTATCCTTGAAAGGCATCTGAGATCATCACTTATTAATTATATTTAATAATTATAATAGCTGACCCAGCTATGCTACCTGCCGTAGGCGTTCCCGATGTTGATAAAACAGATTGTACCTGTAAAGTATTTTTGCCGTTATGTAAGGGGAAAGAAGTTAGCTTACGATACCAGTTCATACCATCGATGCTTGCACTGATATTACTGGTTACTCCTCTACCCATAAAGGCTTTCGTAAAAAATATAGAAGAATCATTGTCAGCAGTGATTTCAAAGCTACCCGTCATTGACCCATTGCAGGAAATTGAAATAGAACCGCTCTTAACATTATTACTCACTGCTCCCGGAGATAACGTACCATGATCTATCGTTAACGATGACGGCACGGTGCAATATGATACGGGATTTACAGGTTTTTGATCCTCGGAACGGATATTTACGGGCACTGTTATTGAGTAAGAAAGAGGAATACCCCGTCCAGAGACTGCCCACCAGTAATTATAGCCATTATTAACCGGCCACCAGGTCGTGGTAGCACCTATTGGAATAACCACGTTAACAGTGTAATTTCCGTCAGGAACATCAAAAAAATTTGAAAAGGTTGCAGTAAAATTAACGTGCCGTGTGATGCCATTATCTTCCTTACTGTTACCAGTAGCATAGTTGGGATCAACAGTAATATTAGACATCTGGATAAATCCATCTAACCTTTCGTCATACAGGACAAAACTTTCTCCTTTTTGTCCGCCCATACTTCCGGCTGTCAGATTAGCAATTCCACGACCATAATACCCAATTTTTACAGGATTGCTTTGTTGTGCTGCGACAACCAGACCACTGGAGCAGTCATTCATGTGCTTTCCTAATAGCGGACCTGTCCGGCTACTCTCTATCCAGTCGAAGCGTGAAGTTGATGAATACCATCTTTTCATCCCCTGGGTTGAAATAACATTCATTGAGATAGAATAATCGCCATTACCTAACCAGACAACTTTTGGGTTCGATATAGAAATACCACCCAAACTGGTTGCTTTGTAGTAGGTACCACCTTCAATCATGCCTTCAGCACATGTAATCATGTCTTCCGCTGTGCAGACAAAAGGAAATAAAAACAGACCATACATGAATGTTTTTAATGATTTTATTTTGAGCTGATAGATTCTAATCACAGTTATCGCTCCATTGCCTTCTGATAAAAAATTGATATTATAGATAATTAAAACTCATAGTTGCATTTGCACTGAAAGGACCTGCAGCCAGTTCTGAACTACCCAGCTTATATGGCACTGCAGTAAAACTCAGTGTGCCGTTTGTTGCCCCATTGCCTTCGAGTCCCCATTCCATACGATAACCATAAGACTTACCTCCACTTGAGGTTCCCTCTCCCAACATAAGTTTGGCATTCAGATTTGATCCCTGAAACAAAGCAATTCCAAAATGAGGCGTTGAAGTTGCTACTACATTTCCATCACTGCCCAGGGAACTCGCGATAACTTTAATGTAGGGCACGCCAGTGTTGTACTCACAATAGACAGGAACCACTACCAGCATATTGTATTTAACATTAGAAATATCTGCTGCAGGAATATCTCCAAATTTTACTTCAATTGTTTTTCCGTTGTTTATCACACATGTAGGAGCAGTTATTGAGCCGGTAATATTTATGGAAACATTTGCCGCGCGCCCGACAGAACAACTCAGAATAAAAAAACCAAAAATAGAAATTGCAGCTCTGTATATTTTCCTCATAATTATTTCCTTTATTACCGGGAACAATAGCACCTACAGAAACTACTTGTACATAATCTGCAATGTGGCGCTGGCCGTGAAATTACCGGGTGTCAACTTATCCATAGTGTCGATCCGGCCAACCCCTGCATTCAGTGTCAGTGTACGAGCAGTTCCTGTACCTGTTATGGAATCAGAAATATCAGTAGCCGTTCCCAGAACTACAGGCGTAGTTCCATTCTGTTTGTAAATGTATACCACCAGTCCTTCACTGTACTTCGATGTTTGAATAGCTCCCTGAGCAGCGCTGTGTACAGCTGATGAACTCAGGATTAAATTAGGCGTACCCTGTGTGTACGGGCAATTAATGGGAATAATAACTGGCTGATTATAGTAGGCTGTGTCTGCAGCCGTCAGGGTCTGAATTTCAACATCTTTAAAATCAACGATCACATCAGTATTATTGTTAATCGTACACTGGGGTATTATCAGATTACCGCTGAAACTGATACCCACATCTGCAAAAGATGCCACCGGAAAGACTAAAGCAAAAAAAAGAGCGCAAGTCCCTTTTTTATTGATTTTCATAACACATCCCTGCTATTGATACCTGACATTAAATGTTGCAACAGCATTATAACTGCCTGCCACAACGCTTCTGTTTCGCAATGCATCAGGTGTTGTCAACACATAGGCACTGTAATTAATAACAATATCTTTTGAATCTATCAGCCTTCCCTGATTGCTTACCTGAGAAGAATTAATAACTACCGGAGTTACGCCATCCGAATCAAGAATTTGAATTGAAAGCCTGCCATTATTTACCCCTGACACTTTTAGTGTTCCCGGCACAGAAGTTTCTTCCTCTCCTGAAAAACTGACACTGACCAGTTTATGCAAATCAGTTATATGGCAGTTATTCAGTTCAATTTTGAATTTAGCTGGCGGGCTTCGTGCCGGTTCTGTATTAAATTGCTTCGCAGTTGTATCATAAAAAGTAACTTCCAGTGATTTAGAAGACGCTGCCAGCTGACAGGGGCTGTCAAGCAGCCTTCCTGTAAAACTGACATCCGCACTAACTTTTCCCGCCCACAAGAAAAAATCACATAACATTAAACAGATAATCATTTTTTTCATGAAATTACTCCTGTCTTCAAGGGCAATATACTTGCCCTTTGACGTATCTGCTTACTGTGTAGTGGTTATTTTTTGTCCACAGATTTGCAATCACTACCACTACACCTGAACTCAATGGAAGGACGCCCACCAAAGTCGTTGATGAATGTCAGCCATGGGGTTGAGCTGACGGCTGATTTCACACTTTGTTGTGATTTTGGTGCCAGCATCACAGCCTCAAACTTGCCCTGCTCAGCATCTTTTTTACTGTTTCCAAGTCCTATCACAGTTACATAATAGGGTGTAGGATTTTCAATACGGTATCCGCCTGATTCAGGATGTAAAATTAGCCGACTCTGCCATTCCTCATTCATTTTTGGCTTGATACTTGCTGGCCTGTAAAAGAGTTTGACCTGTGTCTGTAGAGCAATTTGCAGGGTATTTGCTTTGTCACTCTTAGGCGGTATTTCGCGCAGATTAAAGTAGAACAGGCTCTCCCTGTCTTGCGGCAACTGATTTAAAGCCGAAGTCCCTGAAAGCCGAATCTGGCTCTTGGTGCCGGGTTCCAGACGCTGCACTGGGGGTGTAATAACTATTGGCCCGGCGGGGGACTTTTCCATCCTGGCATCATCAAGCCATGCCTGAGCAAGGTAAGGTAACTGCTGATTTTCATTAACAATATTAAGTGACATCGATTTTTCGTCACCGTTGAAAATAACCCTCGTACGATCAAGTGAAATGGCGGCATGTGCAGTCAGGGTTGTGCAAATGCACATTGCTGCGAGGGAAATCTTCCTTTTCATACTAATCAACGACATAAAATCTCCTGAAATCATTTAAAAAAATTAGTCCCGTTTTGTCTGGTCTAATTCAATCGTTATCTTACACGGTAACAAAAGTTGCTGCTCAGGTACCAGTTCAGGAGGAATTGTTACAGAACATTTTACTTTACCATCCCATCTGACGCGCAGGGTTTCAGCCGGATTAACACCACTGAGCCAGGCCAGACCGTCATCACCTACCATCCCTAATTCTCGACCTTTAGCATTTATAACACTGGCACCGAAAGGCGGATGACTGTTATCAGCCATCTTCAATACCGCAAACAGGCGTGTACCTTTGAGTACTTCAAATTTACGATAACCAATAGCCCCCTCTGTAAGAGCTGTTTCGACAACGGAGTGGACTGCCTCAACATCATCAGGAAGCTTATTGAGATCTACAGAAACCGTATTACGATAATAACTGCTTAAGTCAGCAATGACGCCCTTACCCCAGCGATTTGTCAGAACACGACCACCATCAATGGGTACATCGGCTACATTGTCTGTTGACACCAGCATCCTGGTGCCTCCGTTGAGACCACCTGCATGCAATGCAGCCCCTTCAGCCGTAATGGTTGCCCCACCACTTGCACTCACACCGATTGCACTGTAATCGTTCTGAACAGTAGCAAATGAAGCTGTCAAATCAGCCAGGGAGTGATGACTGCTGTAATAACCACTAAGCTGGCCACCTTTACTGTCCGTATCACCGTGGTTCACGCCGGCATTCAGACTATAATTACTCTGACCATCATCCAGCGTATCGCTGTAGCCAACAGTTTGTGTGAAACGGCTGCCATTCATACTTCCATTGTAGCTGGCCGTACCCGACCCTAACGGCAATGAAAGTCTGAGGTACAGCGCATCATTGTCTTTCCCCTGGTACTTCGAACGGGAAGCAGTGAGACCAAAAGAGATATTCTTCATTCCAAAAATATCAAAATATTGGTTAACAGATGCTGTGTAATAGTCTGTAGGTCTCCGGTCCCAGTAAGTCTGATGACTGTACTGAACGTTTAAAGACGCATGTAATTCGGTAAAGTATTTGTTCACCGAAATGGTGTATAACTCTTTATCCTGCCCTGATGTATTGTCATGATACCGGTTATCAAGATACTGCTGCATAGTCATATAGTTTCGTTCCGAGAATCTGTACCCTGAGAAGGTGATATCAGTGTTAGTTTCATCAAAACGTTTCGAATAGCTTACGCGCCAGGACTTCCCTTTTTTAGTACTGCCGTAAAGATTAGCAAAAGACTGAGTCACATCTGATGAAAGTGTTCCCCAGTCCTGGAAATCCCGTCCCGCACCAATTGCCAGCGCATTATAATCGCCGGACAGTATGCTACCACCATAAAGAGACCAGTTATTGCTGACACCCCAGGACAGTTCACCTCCGGAAAATAAAGGCCCTTCAAGTGAATGCCCCATATTGCGCGAACGACCACTCACGAATTTATAACGTATCTGGCCCGGACGTGTCAGATACGGCACATATGCAGTATCCACATAAAAGCTCTGCTTCTTGCCGTTACTTTCTATGACTTCAACATCCAGCCTTCCCCTGACCGAACTGTCTATATCCTGGATGGTAAAGGGACCCGCTGGAACATTACTGTCGTACAGTATGCGATCCTGCTGTCTGACAATTACGCGGGCATTCGATCCTGCGATGCCCGTAACCTGAGGAGCATATCCACGCAGCTTGGGAGGTAACATGCGATCATCACTCTCAAGACTTATCCCCGCATAAGACCAGCTACTAAAAATATCTGAATTGATGAAATTTTCACCGATCATCAGTTTCGAGCGCAACCTGGGAATGGCACGATAAGCATAGTACCGCGTCCAGTCTGACTGACTGGACGTGCCGCCATTTCCCGCAGTTCGGTTTATACTGCCCTGATAATCACCTCTGAAGCGCCATGCTCCTATGTTAAGGCCAGCAGTCCCGTTATAACTAAGTGACTGTGAGGACTTACCTGTATCAGGTTTGGTCAGGTTCCCGTTGACATTATAATCAAATAAAATGCCCGGGATACCGTTCTCCCATCTTGACGGAGGCAGCCATGATGCATCTGAATACTCAAGCCATGCCTGTGGCATGTTTATGTTGAGGGATCCTTCGGACATATCAGGTTTAATTAAAATTCCTGAAAGATCAGAAAAATCGGCACACTTATCATTCCCTTGAAACCGAACTTTTTCCATTGAGGCTTCGGTCAGTCCAAATTTATCAACAATTTCCTTTCTGAGGCAAACCTGAGAAACCTGTTTAGATTTACTACCAGAATTGTCCAGAAAATCCACCGTTTCTTCACCAGAAGAGATGTTTTTTCCATTCACCAGAATTTTAAGCTGATACTGTCCGGGAAGAATATAACCTTCCTGAGAAAAACGGGAAAAATCGATATTGCTTTTGTCGCTGGAATCCAGAACATCGGTGTTAAACTCAACAGCTATACCATTTTTTGAGAATAGTGAGAAAGCGACCAGAAAGGCCATCTTGCTTATTTTTAATGGTGTATTTTTCATTATTTATACCATCTTAAACAACTGAAAAAGCCACTATCCTCCTGATGGAGTTATCCAGGAATAAGTTATGCAATGTCTAGTGGATATACCTACTCCTGATAAATCAGAACACCGAGAGTCAATTTGTTAATTTTATTCAACAGGGTGTTTTTATCAGAAATAATTCTTAACTTATATTCAACCTGTTTCAAGACAGGATCTAAATTCGATGCAGGTAAGTACTCTCCAGCATCAGAGATAACACCTGTCTTTCCGACTACCTGAATTTTAACTTCACCACTATCTCCATATACAAACGGAGACTGATAAAACATCATTTTTATCCGGCTGCCAGAATGATATAAAGAATTTTTCATATCACAATCTGGAAGCCTGAGCGTCAGTACCATTTCATAATAATAATTATTGCCAACCGATTTAATTTCCTTTGGCCCGAAGCTTAAACTTTGCCATGGATTGTCCATCTTTATGATGCACCCTGGCTCAATCACCGTGCCTGAAAATGAAGTTTTTCCATGCCACCAAGCTTCATCACCTGTGATTGAATAAGGAGGTGAGGGAGAAGGTCTGTCTGGTTTTTCTCTCCACCAGTGTGGCCCGGGAATTACTGATGTGGCTGCATTTAATGCAGGACTTAACATTGCAATAATTACCAGAAAACACCAGTTCATTCTTCATCCTCTCACCCGATTAAAACGCAGCTAATCGATGATTAGCTGCCGGTCTTACTTTTACTCGTAGCTCAGGCTGAAGTTGGCAACAGCAGTAAAATCACCCGCAGCAACGGTTTTACCGGTAGCCTGTTTAACCCAGGTCGCGAAATGTACAGTGTTGTTACCTTCAGCAAGCTGCATGAAATCTGTCGCACTACCAAATTTAACATCGGTACCGTTGTTGATTACAATAGCGGTATTGGTTGTACCTGAGGTAGCCAGTTCATTATCAACAGGAGTTGATCCGCCCTGTCCATCTGCAGAAGAAACTGTATTACCAGTGAAAGTTACCTGCACGCCTTTTGTCAGCGCAGAAACATCACATTGGGTCAGTTTAATATCCAGGTTTTTCTGAACAGAGGTACCACCGCTTGACAGAGCGGTTCTTGAAATTGGTCCAAAGTTAACTTCCTGGGTAGCAGTATCTGAAGTAATACCACATGGTGCATCAATTACAGATCCTTTAAAAGTCACTTCGCCCTGACCCTGATCCTTAGCATTTGCGCCGAAGGCAGCCAGAAGAACGGCCATTGCACTGATTTTTACTAAATTTTTCATTTGAATACCCTACGGTTGTATTAAGTTAACATCCAGTTGTCAGCATGAATACTGGGGAAACCACACTCCTTAAAGCGCGGTTACGCCAGTCGAGTCAGAGACTCTTTTCATGGATTTTTTCCATCCACGCCTTCTGTCAATTAATTCTGTTATTGCAACCCAGCTTCATCATTATATTTCTTCCATTCAGATGAGTGCTGTTTACGAGGCTTCTTGCTGGTTGATACCGATTTTGTCATGAGCTACCTCTGGTTTAAGAGGTTAAGATTTTACTCACTTAATCGGGCACCCACTATTCGCGGGTTATAGAGCACTGTTCCTTGTGTTGATATAAAAATATCGTTTTGTCCGTTTTCAAGAATGCGAAGATTTCCTGGAATGAGTAATTCAGTAAATTATTTAACGGACATTATCATAAATCACATTCCATGATAAAAATTTATGGGCAAATAACTACTAATGCCTGTTCGTCGAAAATAAGTATTGCAAATCCAGTTCATGAATAGAAGAAAAAAAACAGCAACACATAATATTCGACATTAACATTTGGAACTTTATAAAATAACTAATAAACGCGATATAAAAACCTTTATAAATTAAAAAAAACGGAACTTCATGGAAGTGAACCAGAAAAAAGACAGATTTTAGTGCTGAAAAATCTATTCTTAAAGATAATGCTACTACACAGAAGAGGGTTAAACTACCAATAAGTTTTTTTACTAAATATGATGTTATGAGCAATAATCAGAAAACATCTAATTAACATGCCCGGAACTGAGTCCGGGCAAAACAATTAAAATTCCGACTTAGCAAAACCTGTCATCTCTTTAAGGCCCATTTCGCGACCCAGAGCAGTGGTTGGATGCACCACCACCAGACCCCGAACGCTCTTTTTCAACGCGCCCATATTGGCCTGCTCCTTTTTAGTGATGGCGCGGCTGAAAGGTAGCTTTTTAAGTTGCTGTGCCTCTTTACTGAGCTTATCAGCACGCACGTTACGCAGACGCTCAATTTCGGTGCTCAGTTTGTCCTTTTCATTGAGCAGTTCGCCGAGCTTCTCACTGTCTCCCGACGCCAGCACGCTCGCTTCTTTGTGATTAAGAGCATCCAGCTTGTCGCTGAGGAGTTTAATTTCTGACTGTATTTGTTCTTTCATAACGATTGACCGTAACAATGATTCATTGCTGCAAAGGATACACCAAACCAGTGTAAAGCGGGTAAAGCGTGGCTATTTTTTGAATGCCTGTTTCTGGCTTATTAGCGAAATCAAGGAGGTGAGCGACAGAACCAGGGTGGAACGCACCACCTGCTGATAGCGTAACTGCTGCATATTACGTAATTCCGCGTCATCAACCGCAAAATCCGGGCGAGGGGGGAAGGGACTGATACAATGTAACTCACCAAAGGGGCCGAGAATTTCGTCGTCGGTAAAACGGTATTCGTGACCATCATGATTCAGCTCTTCACGCAGCGCCATCAGCAGTTCACAGTCTTCATATTCACTGCGGTTGATCATCCCCAAGCCGTAAATCAGCTTCAGGCGAACGGACAGTTCCCCCAGCGGGCCATCGCCGTGCAAAAGCGGTTCCACCGCATATTTAACGGCATAATCATCTTTGCGGAATACCTGGATGACCAGAATATTAATCGCCTCGGCCAGTAATTCTACGGCAGCGATCAGAAAGCTTCTTACCGAACGTCCGGCATTCAGGCGCTCCAGCACCCGGTTTTCAAAAGCCTGAGGTTGTTCCATAAGTGCCTGCATATCATTCGTCGTACGGCAGCGTTGTGCCAGCGCGGGCACAGCAACGGTGCTGCGCCCTGATTGTTCGTCCCTGAGGCGCGCGTTCGCAGGCATTATGCCATAGCGCTCCAGGCTTTCACTACGGCCTTAACCACATCACCGTTGGCATCAAGACCTGAGATCTGAGCCAGCGTTGTGGCAACATCCTGCTTTGAGAGGAGCTCCGCCAGTTCCTGCGCCTGTGGATCCTGCTCGCTGCGGTAGCGCAGCGCTGCGGCAATCCCGGTCACCAGGTTATCGTAAGGAAGCTGGTACTCCAGCGTACCCAACGTTGGCTTTATCAGGCGGTCTCCGGCACTGAGCTTTCGCTGCGGCTGGCGTCCTACACGCTCAACGTCATCTTTCAGATACGGATTTTCAAAACGCCCAAGGATTTTCTGAATATATGCAGCGTGCTTGTCCACGGCAAAACCGTAACGCTTAACCAGTACGGCACCGCTTTCTTCCATTGCGCCTTTGACCACCGTACGTACCTGCGGATCAAGAATCGCATCACGAATGGTGCGATGCCCCGCCAGCTGTCCAAGGTAGGCGGTAATGGCATGCCCCGTATTGAGCGTGAACAGTTTACGTTCAACGAATGCCATCAGATTGTCAGTCAGTTCCATACCCGGGATCTCGGGCAGTGCGCCCTTAAACTGGGTTTTATCCACAATCCATTCGCTAAAGGTTTCTACTGTCACTTCCAGCGGATCGCTGCTGCCCGCTTCGGAGGGCGGAACGATACGGTCAACGGCAGAATCCACAAAGCCCACGTTCGCTTCAACCCAGGCATGATACTGCTCAGGTAACGCTTTCAGCACGTGGCCTTTTAACTGCGTGGTACCGCGAACCATATTTTCGCAGGCGATAATATTCAGGGGACGGGTGTTAGCGTTATCACTGCGTCTGGCCAGCCCTTTTGCGATACCACCAGCAATACGCTCAAGGATCTGTGGACCAACCGCCGTGGTAATGATATCGACCTCAGCCACCAAGTTGACAACATCGTCGCTGGTGCTGTTAACCGCATTCACACCTTTCACTGTCTCTATCTGCGCCCGTTCACCCACTACGTGAACCGGGTACTCATGGCGTAGATTAATTGCGTCAAGTACTACCTGGTTAACATCAGCAAAAGTCAGTTGCATACCGGCATCAGCCAGCAGTTTACCGATAAATCCCCGGCCAATGTTACCAGCACCAAAATGTAAAGCTTTCATGATATTACCTACTTAAATATTCAGGAATCGATTCCAAAAGGCCGGGCATGCCCGGCCCTTACTGAAACACATCACCCCTCGCAGATTCAGGCGCTGCTTTTACCGGACAGGAGATCCAACACGTCCTGTACGCTGGTCGTGCTCGCCAGTCTGGCAATCACACGGTCATCGTCGAGTGCGTTAGTCAGGCTGGTAATCACCTGAATGTGCTCATTGTTACGGGCGGCGATACCAATCACCAGGCGAGCGATGTCGTCTTCTTCCTCACCGAAGCGCACGCCTTCCGGGTACTGGCAAAATACCACGCCGGTTTTCAGCACGCGGTCTTTAGCGGCAATCGTTCCGTGCGGCACAGCAATAGACTCACCCAGGTAGGTTGACGTCAGTTTTTCACGCTCCAGCATGGCATCGACATATTCGGGCTCAACGTAACCGCCTTTTACTAACTGTTCACCAGCAAAGCGAATCGCCTGCTCTTTGTCACTGGCATGATTGCCCAGGAAGATATTACTGGCCGTCAGCTGGAACAGATGTTCCTGCCCGTCATCAAAGCTGTCACCGAGCGTGCTGCTCACTTTCTCACGATGTTCGGCGCTGCGACTGGCTTCAACCAGACGTGCGGTCAGATCGTTATACAGACCGCTGTCGAGGAAGTTCGTCAGGGAAATATGCTGGGCGTGAGGTGCCTGGCGCATCGCACGCTCGGTCAGATCGCGGTGGGTAATCACCAGATCGACATCACCCGGCAGGCTGTTAATCGCCGTATTGGCCACAGAGATATGACTCAGGCCAGCATCGTTCACCTTTTTACGCAACACGCCAGCACCCATGGCGCTTGAACCCATACCGGCATCACAGGCGACGATAATTTTACGGACGTGGAAGAGGTCGGAATGTAACGCATCGGCACCCGAGAGCACCGCTGACTGCCCTTTTGACTGAGCCTTCATCTCCTGCATACGACGGGTTGCGGCTTCAATATCGTCCTCTTCTTTTACCTTGCTGGTTTTCAGCAGCACGGCTGAAACAACGAAGGAAACGGCAAAGGCAGCAACAATCGCCGCGATATTAGCGAAGTAGGCACCTTTAGGCGTCATTGCCAGCACGGCAAGAATAGATCCCGGAGAGGCCGGTGAAACCAGACCCCCGTTCAGCATTGTCAGGGTAAATACGCCGGTCATACCGCCAAGAATAACCGCCAGGATCAGACGCGGATTCATCAGCACATAAGGGAAGTAAATCTCATGAATCCCCCCCAGGAAGTGAATAATCGCAGCGCCACCGGCAGACTGTTTAGCGTTTCCACGACCAAAGAACATATAGGCCATCAGCACGCCCATTCCCGGGCCCGGATTCGCTTCAATCAGGAAGAAGATGGATTTACCGGCTTCACTGGCCTGCTGAATACCCAGAGGCGAGAAGATACCGTGGTTAATCGCATTGTTCAGGAACAGGATTTTTGCTGGCTCAACAAAGATGGAGGTCAGCGGCAGCAGGTTATTCTGCACCATCATATTCACGCCAGCGGCGAGGATATGGGACAGCCCCTGAACCAGCGGACCAATAGCCAGGAATGCCAGAATCGCCAACAGCATGCCGATAATACCGGCAGAGAAGTTGTTAACCAGCATTTCGAAGCCGCTTTTAATCTTACCGTCAACCTGGCGGTCAAAGGTCTTGATTGCCCAACCGCCAAGCGGGCCCGCAATCATCGAGCCGAGGAACATCGGCATATCCGCACCCACGATCACACCCATGGTGGTAATTGCCCCCACCACGCCACCTCGATCGCCACCCACCAGGCGTCCTCCGGTGAAACCGATCAGTAATGGGAGCAGATAGGTAATCATGGGGCCGACCAGCTTCGCCAGCGTTTCGTTCGGCAGCCAGCCGGTTGGAATAAACAGCGCGGTGATAATACCCCAGGCAATAAAGGCCCCGATATTTGGCATTACCATATTACTCAGAAAGCGACCAAAGTTCTGAACCTTGATCTTGATATCTGATGAGGACATAAAAGCACACCTCTTATTGGTACGCGCCGACCACTTAAAGAGAGCGCGCTGATATTGTTTAAAGACGGTCACGGCGAATAAGCCGTCGATTTCACTGTATGCCAGCGGACTCTAGCACGCGAATATGACGCTGCGTAGTCGCAGAAAGATATGTGATAAAGATCACTATATTTAAGGGGGGGAGTGGGTCTTTATTGTGATGTTAATCACAATAAAAGAGTGTAAAAAAAATACAAAGGTCAAAAAATAAGCTATTCAACGCTTTTTTCGTGATATATATCACATTTTATGGTGTTGTTTTTATTCGCTTATTGTGACGTAAATCACAATAAACTTTTCTTCTGAATCGCTGCATTTGTTACGACATCCCATAACGACGTGGCCCGCCGATGCGCTGTAATAAAGCGACATAGCCGGCTGTTTTGAACCAGTGCCCTTCCATCACAATAAAATAGAAATAGCTGAAGTGCGACGTACTCTCAGGAGATGTTGGTGTACAGCAGAACGTGATACGAAACAGGTTTTTATATTGACCGGTTAATCAATAAAACTATTACAGACGGGCATTTACCCGTATTGAATAAATAAGGCCACTGACAGGTGGCCTTACTATAACTATGCAAGAATATATTCTCACGCCATCATTACTGCATGCTGTTCTGCAGTAAATTTTGTGCCTGAGTCAGTGCCTGGGCATTCATACTCAGATTGCTCATTAGCGTGTTGTAAGCAGATGCCTGGTCCTGCGTCGGGAACTGTACCGCACCGCCGTTAAAGCTTACGCGAGTTCCCTGCTGCTGCAGAAAATCACCGGCCTGAACCACATCCTGGCTGAGGGTTTGAAGCGCAGGCAGAAGAGGCATCAGTGCATCCGCAGGCTGCGTCACCACTTTACTGAAGACGTTGTCATAGACGGTTTTCAGGTCTTCCGGCTGTTTCAGCGTGGCTCTACTGCTGTCTGCCTGCGTTTTGGCCGCCTGGATCTGCTGGTTCAGTACGCCCAGAGACCCGCTGGCCTGACGCAGCGAGTCGCGACGCGTCAGGTAGTCCTGCGGTGTACGGATCGCAGATAGCTCATCCACTACCGGCTTAAGCCCATTATCAACTGCTTTATTCACCTGCTGAGAAAAACCGTAAATAATGGCGTAATCGCTGACGTAATTACCAAACTTTTGCTTCTGATCTTCGCTCAGCGAAGGCAGATGTTCACCGCTACGCATCACCGTATTTTGAAGAAAATCGATAAACGCTTTGCGTTGGTCGGCTTCTTTATCACCGCAGCCGGTCAGCTGCAGCACCAGAAACAGCGCCATAAACGGCACCAGCAAACGCATCCAGATGCGTGCAGGTCCTGTGGTCATGAGAAAAAACTCCTGTTAAATATCTTTCGGGTTGTGAAGAAGATAAATCCTGAATGAAGGATAGTCGAACTCGTTTTCGAAGGATAGCGCGATCGATAATGTAGCCATCAACTAGCGGAAATTGCTGATAACCGGTTGGGACGATGGCAGACTGACAAGATACGTGTCCTGTAAGCACGGCTAATACAACCTAAGCTCATGACATCTAAGGCATCAGAGATAACACCCGGGCATTTTTGCCAAGCAAAATAAAAAAATAATTAAAAAATATGACCTGAATCACCAGGATTAGTCTAATACTTAGGATCCTGGCGTTTCCCTGTGCTGCCTCGCAGTTTCTCAGCGGTTGATGTCCGCCAGTATTCTGAGCCTGAGCTTCAGGCTCTACTCCTCTGGTTGTTCACATTAGGTGAGTTTAATGGGGTGTGTGCTTATGGAAACTAAAGATCCATTGCTTGAATTACTTTCCAGTCTGGAGCAAATCGTGTTAACGCGTGATGTCATGCAGGCTGGTGCGATGGTGGAGCGTGAAACCGCGTTGCCCGAGCCGAAACGCATCAGGGAAATTAGCGGAATGCAGATTGATGAGTTTGCCCTGGCAATGGGCGTCAGCGTTTCATCGGTGAAAAGCTGGGAAGCACAGCGGACCAAGCCGTCAGGTAGTGCGCAAAAACTGATGCAGTTAATTCATTCGAATCCGTATCTGGGACGACAGTTGCTGGAAAGATAAAAGAACGAAAAAACAAACCCGCCATCGCGCGGGTTTTATGTAGCAAAGCCTTAGCGCCCTGCCTTCCCGTCCCTAACAAAACGGCATTTCATGTCGCTCCATGCCTGCGTTCCCAGTCTCCCTTCATCTTATTCTGGCTAATCACCTCACCCTCCGACACGATATTGCGCCGATCGCAGGAATTGAGCATTTACCGGGTTTCTTTAATACTGCCTGATCCGGGGCCGGAAAGAGGCGTTGCACAGAGTAAAGACAGGGTGTGCCAGAAACCGAGCAGAACGGTCAAGCGGAGTGCTGTGGGAATAAAAAGCGGGCCCTCGGCCCGCTTTTTATGGCAGCAGATTACTGCAGCAGCGAGATATCTGCCACCTGCAGGAACAGTTCACGCAGCTTCGCCAGCAGCGTCAGACGGTTGATACGCACCGCCCGATCATCGGCATTCACCATCACCTTGTCGAAGAAGTTATCCACCGTTTCGCGCAGTTCAGCCAGCTCGATCAGTGCTTCCTGGTAGCGGCCTTCTGCAAAGTAAGGCTGCAGCTTGCTGCTCAGAGCAGAGACGTAGGTCGCCAGCTTGATCTCTTCATTCTCTTTCAGCAGGGTGGCCTGCACGCTGTCGTTCAGCGGCTCACTGGACTTGGCCAGAATGTTAGAAACGCGCTTGTTGGCAGCGGCCAGGGTGGCTGCAGCTTCCAGGGTACGGAAGTGGGATACGGCCTTCATGCGGGCATCGAAGTCCGCCGGACGGGTCGGACGGCGAGCCAACACGGCCTGGATAGTATCCACGCTGTGCCCTTCCTCCTGATACCAGGTGCGGAAACGGCCCAGCATAAAGTCGATAACTTCATCCACCACCTTGCCGTTAGACAGCTTGCTTCCGTACAGGCGCACCGCCTCTTCCGTCAGGGTTTGCAGATCCAGCGGCAGGTTTTTCTCAACGATGATACGCAGCACGCCAAGAGCGGCACGGCGCAGCGCAAACGGATCTTTGTCGCCTTTCGGATGCTGACCGATGCCGAAAATCCCGGCAAGCGTATCCATCTTATCGGCAATTGCCAGCGCGCAGGCAACCGGATTCGACGGCAGGCTGTCACCCGCAAAGCGCGGCTGATACTGCTCGTTCAGCGCAACGGCAACATCTTCCGCTTCACCGTCGTGACGCGCGTAGTGCATGCCCATAACGCCCTGGGTGTCGGTGAACTCAAACACCATATTAGTCATCAGGTCACACTTCGACAGCAGGCCCGCACGGGTAGCGTGATTCACATCCGCGCCAGTCTGTGCAGCAATCCAGCCCGCCAGCGCCTGAATGCGATCGGTCTTATCACGCAGCGTACCCAGCTCTTTCTGGAACAGCACGGTTTCCAGACGCGGCAGATTATCTTCCAGGCGGCGCTTACGGTCGCTGTTAAAGAAAAACTCGGCATCGGCGAGGCGTGGACGTACCACTTTCTCGTTACCCGAGATGATCTGCTGCGGGTCTTTGGAAATAATGTTCGACACGAAGATAAAGTTTGGCAGCAGCTTGCCCGCGTTGTCATACACCGGGAAGTACTTCTGATCGCCTTTCATGGTGTAAACCAGTGCTTCGGCCGGTACCGCGAGGAACTTCTCTTCAAACTTCGCCGTCAGCACCACCGGCCACTCCACCAGAGAAGTCACTTCTTCCAGCAGACTGTCGCTCAGATCGGCTACGCCACCCATTTTACGGGCTGCTTCTTCTGCATCGGCTTTGATCGTCGCTTTACGTGCTGCGAAGTCCGGCTGTACTTTGCCGCGTTCAACCAGAATCTGCGGATACTGATCGGCACTCTCGATGGTGAACTCAGGCTCGCCCATAAAGCGATGGCCGCGAATAGTACGAGCGGAGTCGATACCGAGGATTTTTGCCGGGATCAGCTCGTCGCCGAGCAGAATTGTCACGGTATGCACCGGACGGACGAACTGCACGTCAGACGCGCCCCAGCGCATCAGTTTCGGGATCGGCAGCTTAGACAGTGAAGTGGCGATCATCGCTGGCAGCAGCGCCTGCGCACGCTCACCGGTCACTTTCGCACGGTACACCAGCCATTCACCTTTGTCGGTGCTCAGGCGATCGGCCTGATCGACGGTAATACCGCAGCCACGCGCCCAGCCTTCAGCGGCCTTCGTTGCCACGCCGCTGGCATCAAACGCCGCGGCAATAGCCGGGCCGCGTTTTTCTACTTCGCGATCCGGCTGCGCGGCGCTCAGGTTGGCGACTTTCAGCGCCAGGCGGCGCGGCGCGGCGAACCACGACACGTCGCCGTGGGTCAGGCCCGCCGCATCCAGTTCAGCGGTAAAGTGAGCCGCGAAGGATTCAGCCAGGCTGCGCAGGGCTTTCGGAGGCAGCTCTTCAGTGCCGATCTCCACGAGGAAGGTTTTTTCAGTCATGGCGGCCTCTTATTTCTTGTTATTGCACATCGGGAAGCCCAGCGCCTCGCGGGAGGCGTAGTAGGCTTCTGCCACGGCTTTCGTCAGGGTGCGGATGCGCAGAATATAACGCTGGCGTTCAGTGACGGAGATGGCTTTGCGCGCATCCAGCAGGTTAAAGCTGTGCGCGGCTTTCAGAATACGTTCGTAGGCAGGCAGCGGCAGTGGTTTTTCCAGCGCCAGCAGGCTCTGTGCCTCTTTCTCGTACTGCTCGAAGCAGGTGAAAAGGAAATCAACGTCAGCGTATTCAAAGTTATAGGTGGATTGCTCCACTTCATTCTGATGGAACACATCGCCGTAGGTCGTTTTACCCAGCGGGCCGTCGCTCCAGACCAGATCGTAAACGCTGTCCACGCCCTGGATATACATTGCCAGGCGCTCCAGACCGTAGGTGATCTCGCCGGTCACCGGCTTACACTCCAGGCCACCGACCTGCTGGAAGTAGGTGAACTGCGTCACTTCCATGCCGTTCAGCCACACTTCCCAACCCAGGCCCCAGGCACCCAGCGTGGGGTTTTCCCAGTTGTCTTCCACGAAACGAATATCGTGGATGGTCGGATCCATGCCCAGCTCTTTCAGTGAGCCGAGGTACAGCTCCTGAATGTTGTCCGGCGATGGCTTGATGATGACCTGAAACTGGTAGTAGTGCTGTAAGCGGTTCGGGTTTTCACCATAGCGGCCGTCGGTTGGGCGGCGTGATGGCTGCACGTAGGCAACCGCCGTTGGCTCTGGCCCCAGCGCCCGCAGGCAGGTCATCGGGTGAGAAGTACCAGCGCCCACTTCCATATCCAGTGGTTGGATGATGGTGCAGCCCTGGCGCGCCCAGTAATCCTGTAAGGTCAGGATCAAGCCCTGGAAAGTCTTGGTATCAAACTTTTGCATTTTGATTTCGCACGCGATACGAGTCGTTATAAAAAGTGGGCGTCAGTATACCCTTTGACCGTACCTAATACCAAAATGGCGTGATGATTCCTGAATGAAATTTTGCTGCCGCAGCCACATAATCCCTTCATCCTGGTCCTGTTTTTCCCTTTGCAGGTTGTTGAAGCATCTTCGCCTGGCTACCCTCTGTGTCGCACCGATGAAGAAATGGCCGGTAAATGAGGATTGAATGTCGCATAAGATCTGCTGGATAGAGAATTTACGCGCGATCGCCTGTTTGATGGTGATTATGATTCATACCACGACCTGGTATGTCACCACCGGAATGTCGGTGGGGGAACACAGCTGGGATCTCTCTAACCTGCTGAACTCGGCATCACGCGTCTGCGTGCCGGTCTTCTTTATGATCTCAGGCTACCTGTTCTTTGGCGAACGCAGCGCCAGTGCTCGCCACTTTCTGCGCATTGGACTTTGTCTGCTGTTCTACAGCAGCGTGGCGCTGATCTATATCACCCTGCTGACGCCGATTAACGAGGCAATGTCGCTGAAGCACCTGCTGCAAAAGCCGGTGTTTTATCATCTGTGGTTCTTCTTTGCGATTATCGTTATTTACCTGCTGTCACCGCTGATTTAGGTGAAACCGGTACGTGCCGGGTATCTGCTGTCAGTGACGTTAATCCTGGCGGTGCTGGCCAATCCAAACACCGTGGACAGTTCGATTGCCCACTTTCACTGGCTGCCGATCAACCTGTATATCAGCGGCGACACCATTTACTACCTGCTCTATGCGCTGTTTGGCCGCGCCATCGGTACGCTGGACACACAGAAACGCGGCTTCGGGGCGCTGGCGGGACTCTGCTTTGCAGTCTGCGTGATGATTATCGCTTTTGGCACCAAGCGGGAGTTCGCCATTAACGGCACCTTTGCCGATACCTGGTATCTCTACTGCGGTCCGGCGGTGTTTATTGCAGCGGTCAGCCTGCTGGTGCTGTTTAAAACCTGTATGAACCAGCGCGTTAATCCGTTTTTTGCGCTGATTTCACGCAATTCACTGCCGATCTACGGCTTCCATGCGCTGTTCATTCACTATATGCGTACCCATGAACTCGATAACACTGCCCACCCGCTGCTGGATATTCCGCTGGTGTTTACCCTGACGCTGGCAGGCAGTCTGCTGCTGGCTGTCGGGCTGCGCCGCCTCGACCGCCATCACTTCGTCAGCTAGCACGCTTCTGACGCCGCCGCGCACGCGGTTCGACAAGCGGACGCAGACTACGGATGCGCGGCCTGAGGATCACTCGCGGCATGCGCACCAGCCTGCGGCGGTTAGGGTTACGCATCGGCCGTTCATGCCACAGCTTCAGCATAATCACCGTCAGCGCCAGCAGGGCGGTAATGCCGTTGGCGGCCATCACCGGCACGTCACTCATACGGTGGCCGTACCAGGTCCAGCAGGAGACGCCAAAGAACAGCGCCGCCCACATACCCAGCGACAACCCGCTGGTATCCTTATTTTTTATAATGTGCAGCACCTGCAAACAGAACGAGCCGGTGGTCACCCAGGCCGCCAGGGTGCCCAGCCACACTGGCCACGGCGACAGGAAGATAATCGACAGCAGGGCCAGTGCCACGGTCGCGGCAACGATCAATAAATTCTTCATTTTGACTCCGCCATTTGCTGCAATCCGGCATCGACACGCGTCAGCGCCTCAGCCATATCCTTTAACAAACGTTCATCGCCCGCCAGTGGACCGGCCAGCTTTGGCTCACTGATAAAAGCCCGTAGCGGATCGTCGCTGGCGAAGATTTCGGCGAACGGCACCTCATCCAGCGCACGATCTTCATAGTCAAACGGCAGCTTGCCCTCTGCGCGTCGCTGCATAAAGCGGAAGAACAGTGCAGGCAGGATCAGGGCCGCCTGCGGCGTTTCACCCTGCCGGTAGCGCGCCTTCAGCGTGGGCATAATGAACTGCTGCAGCTTGGCAATGCTGTCGGAGGAGACGCGCTGGGTGGTGTCACGTACCCAACGATTGCTAAATCGGTTTAGCGTCGTATCGCAATAATCGGCCAGATCCAGGGTACTCTCCGGCAGCGCCGCCGTGACGTCCTGACGGACATAATCACCAATCCAGGCTTTGACGCCCGGCAGCAGACTTTGATCAATGTAGCGTTTGCCGAGCAGCGCACCGGCCCAGGCAATCCCACTGTGGCTGGCATTCAGCACGCGGATTTTCGCCTCTTCATGTGGCGTCACGCTGTCAACAAACTCGACTCCAGCCTGCTCCAGGGCCGGACGACCACCGATAAAGTTATCTTCCAGTACCCACTGGCTGAAGGACTCGCACGAAAGTGGGGCGCGGTCGTCAGTGATCCCCTGCTGTGCCAGACGCTCGAACAGAGCTTCGTCAAATTTAGGCGTAATGCGGTCTACCATACCGTTTGGCGTACTGGTGTTCGCTTCAATCCACGCCAGCAGCGCACTGTCATCCAGCGCGGCAACAAACTGACGCAGACCGCGTGCCACGCTGTCACCGTTATTGCGCAGGTTATCGCAGTTGAGCAGGGTGACCGGACCAGCGTTGTCGCGCATGCGCTGACGCAGGATCCTGACCAGTGCGCCGTACAGCGTGCTGCTCTCCTTTTCGCCAGCCAGATCGGCGACAATAGCGGAATGCGTGAGATCAAGATGGCCTTCATCATCGAGGAAATAGCCGCCCTCAGTGACGGTAAAGGAGATGATGCGGGTGCGCGGGTCAGCACCGCGGGCCACCAGCGACTCCAACCCGGCATCCCACAGGATCACTTCCGCAATGGCGCTGATTGGGTGATAAGTGATTTCGCCGTCAGGGGAGATCGCTTCCAGCGTGTAACGCCCCTGCTGGTGCGCCAGCTGCTGTAGCGTCTGCTGGGTGCTGCTGTTGCGGATGTTAGCGAGAGAAAGGGTCCAGCGAGTGTCGCCCTGTTGATGAAGTTGGTTCAGATACCAGGCCTGGTGTGCGCGATGAAATGCACCCGCGCCAAGGTGCAGCCAGTTTAGTTTTTTCTCGTCTTTGCTATGCAAACCTTATCCTTAATCTGTAACAGACAGTAACTATGTTACTAGTAACAGTAGCACAACTTTTCAGCAGGATAAAATCGCAGCGTTGGATTACGATTGCCAGCGCTGCAACGCACGACGCAGCTGGCGTGAGGAGGAGAACCCGGCAGACAGTGCCGCGCGCTCGTGCCCTTCACCCTGTTGCAGGCGCTGTTGAGCAATCGCCAGCCGCAGCTGTTCGTGATAGTCGCGCACGCTGATACCCAGATGCTGACGGAACAATCGCGTCAGATGGCGTGAACTGACGTGAACCCTGGCGGCGAGCTCCTCCAGCGGCCACTCCTTCTCCGGTTGCAGAGTCAGCAGATCCTGCGCGCGATGGATGGCGGGATGAAGATGGTTGCGATAGCGTAACCAGGGCGACAGCTGCGGGTCTTCGCCCGAACGCCGGAACCAGACCACCATTTCGCGCGCCACCGCCATTGCCGTCCGGGCGTCACACAGATGGCCGATGAGATGCAGCGACAGGTCGATACCGGCGGTAATGCCTGCGCTGGTTAAGATGCCGCGATCTTCGACGAAAATACGATTTTCTTTGACGATAGCGCCCGGCTCCGCCTTTTTCAGCCGTGCGATCACTTCATGATGCGTGGTGCACTCTACGCCGTTCATCAGCCCGGCTTTCGCCGCTAACAGGGACCCGGAACAGATGCAGACCAGCGTCACCTGACCCGCATGAATGGCGGGCTGGATACGCATCAGCCAGTGGCATGCGGCCACCGCCTGCGGAGTATCGAACCACACCGTCGAGTCATGAACGCCGGGGATCACCAGCAGGCTTCCACCAGGCAGCGAGTCCGGCAGCGGCTCAATGCTTCCAATGACCATATCAGTGGAGGTGAGCACGCTTTCATCCGGACCAATATAGCGCAATGAGAAAGCCCCCGTTGCCAGCTTCAGCGTTTCCGCCGGACCGGTAAGGTCCAGCGTCATCACACCGGGCAGGGTTAAAAACCACACCGGAATGGACATGTTATGCCAGCTCCTGTAGACAACCCTCAACGGTGCGGATGTCGGCAAAACGATGAATCAGCACGCTTTCAGTTCGGTGGCGTAAATCGGCAATGCTCAGGGTAATGTCATTGTGGGTGATTGGGAAGGTCAGGGTTGCCTCGGTCACATAGGTCACGCGGTAGCCGAAGTCTGATGCCACACGGGCGGTGGTTTCACAGCACTGTTCCGAACGCAGGCCGGTGATAATCACATGCTTCACCTGATGCTGTTCCAGCCACTGTTGCAGACCGGATTCCGTCAGGGCGTTATGGACCTTTTTCTGGAAGCTGGCGACCGGTTTATGGGTCAAAAACGGCAGACGCACCACCAGACCCGACTCCGGCGAGAAAGCCCCTTCGCTCTCGACGTGAAAGACATCCACGACAGGAATGTCTCTGGCCTGACAGCCGGCCACCAGAGTAGCTAAGGCTTTTTCAAACGCCGGCGTTTCCGGGGCATCATGGTAACCCCGCTCGTAGAAAGATTGCTGCGCATCAATTACTAACAGTACGGTATCGGTCATTTCAGGACTCCTACGGGATGGGGTTTACACCATGATGGACGGGATGCTGTCAGGAAAGAAGACCAAAAAGGGACAGCTTGCTGTCATTGAAGGACATCGCGACACTGAGGGGAAAACCCGGAGTTTATTTGTGGTCATTGGCGATGATATACTTTGCCTCCTCTGCAAAAGGGAAGATCGTCGTCTCCGGTGAGGCGGCTGGACTTCAAATCCAGTTGGGGCCGCCAGCGGTCCCGGGCAGGTTCGACTCCTGTGATCTTCCGCCAATTAGCCTCAACTAAATTCCCCCACAGTCAATAAATCCCTAAGACTACCCGCCATTGCAATCAGTTATGTTCTCCTTGTCCACTCCCTGTTATTTCGATAAGAAGATTATCGTCAACAATCTGGTGAAGCATGACAGATGGGGCTACAGCCTGAACTGGGTCTGGCGGCGCGACCAGTTAGCCTGTCTGGAGCGAATGCTCTACCTGCTGGATGGAAAGACCATTCCCGATAACCGACATGATGTCTCCATCCGGTTTATGGATTTTGTGCGTGTTAATCCGCATCAGCAGGTCTTTGAGGATGATTTATTTGCTATCCGTTACTTCCAGAAAGGAAGCGGGCATATCACATTTAAACGTCTTGATCTGGTGGAGAAAATGAATGATATCGTGGCAAAACATTTTCCCGGGGCGCTGCCAGCAAAATAAACGCTATATGTGTAATAAGCTTCACCGGGGATCTCTGGCATACTAAGCGAATTACAGCATGGTGAGTCAGATCTAAGCGGAGACGACATGTCAGATAAATACTTTATCCAATCCCCGGCAGGTGAATTTGTTATGTTTGCCAGCGATGACGGTGGAGTACGCGTTGAATGCCGCTTTGAGCAAGAAACATTATGGCTCCCTCAGGCAACCATCGCAAACCTTTATCAGATTACTCCCCAGGCAGTTACACAGCACATCAAAGCGATCTATGAAGAAGATGAACTTGACCAAAACGCAACCTGTAAGTCTTACTTACAAGTTCAACAGGAAGGTAGTCGCCAGGTAAGTCGCAACCGGCTTCACTACAGCCTGCCTGTCATCCTTGCTGTTGGCTATCGCGTTCGCTCCCCTCGTGGCACACAGTTCCGTCAGTGGGCAACCCAGACGCTTCAGGAATACCTGATCAAAGGTTTTGTGATGGACGATGAGCGGCTTAAGAATCCGCCCGTTGGTTCATCGGCTGTGCCCGACTATTTCGATGAGATGCTGGAGCGTATCCGCGATATTCGCGCCAGCGAGCGCCGAGTGTATTTGCGGGTGCGGGAGATCTTTGCATTAGCGGCTGACTATCAACCGTCGCTGAAAGAAACCACGCAGTTTTTTCAAACCATCCAGAACAAGTTGCATTTTGCCTGTACCGGACATACCGCCGCTGAACTCATTCATCTGCGTGCTGACGCCAGCCAGCTGCATATGGGGCTGACCAGCTATAAAGGTGAAGAGGTACGTAAGGGTGATGTGACGGTGGCAAAAAATTATCTCACTCAGGATGAGGTCAGCGAACTCAATCGCGTGGTTAACATGTGGCTGGATTTTGCCGAGGATCAGGCCCGTCGACGTCAGCAGGTCTTTTTACGCGACTGGCAGGATAAACTGGATCAGTTCCTGCAATTTAACGACCGCGAGGTTCTACAAGGCGCAGGAAAAGTCAGCAAGAAAATGGCCGATGAAAAAGCGCAGGCAGAATATGTTCAGTTTGCCGAGCAACAACGGCGTTTAAAAGAAGCCGAAGGCGAGAAGGATATTGCCGGTTTGCTACAGTGGAAAAAAGAGCCTAAAAAGTAGCTCGTAATGCCCCAAACCCCACATGCAAAATCATTTAGGGGTGCTTATGGGGTTACTTATTAATCCAACACAAAATATAAGCGTTAAATCAAAGAATTAACCATCAGATACGCCCCCTGTGATCGCCGCTGATGTTCTCTCCCGAAGTCAAACAATCTCAAACCGCATTAAATTTTTTTGGATGCATCAGGTAATGCCCGTATTCTCCTGATCAAACTCACCCAATACCGTCAGGCGTATATCCTTTGACAGCTCTGGCTTTAGGTGCTCCGGTTTTGTCTGGCAGATCCTGCTTGCCACTACACCCAGTAATAACTCTGCGGGGTACGATCAATAATGCATTATTTATCACACTCGTGAAGCTGTGCCCGTGAAGTGTTCCCTCAATCTGTCCGTTAACTCAAATATGCAATCGAGATGCGTACTGTTTTTTACAATTCTGCTGCTGATATTTGGATTGCCGCAACGTCTAAAAAAATCATCCATTCGGCTCACCTCAAACAGTTCATCATTCTCAGCAAGCAACACCAGTACCGGGAAAGAAAGCGCTTTAAGCTGCCTTGCAGGATTGCGTGGGGTCAGAGCATTGGCCATATTTACACTGTACTCCTGAACAAAATCCGGCCTTGAATTGATCACCTCGCGGGGGAAATTAAGCTTCACGCCGGTCCGGTGCCCACCCAAAAAACCTGCACTCAGCGCATTGATGATAAAAGCGCTGCGGTTAACCGACGCAAAGGGTACGAGCACCTTCCTGTTCAGAGCAGGGGGTGAAAAAGGACCAAGTGCAGGGGCAAGCAGGATCAGGCTGGTGACCTTTCGCGACGGCGCGTGTCGGGTAAAGTAATTTATCAGCATGCCGCCGCCGCTGGAGTGTCCGAGCAGGTGAATTCTGGCATCCGTGAAAGACGAGCGTAAATAATCAATCACAACGTCCACATCCTGCCAGATCTGATCAGGACCTGAAGCATCCCCCCTGCACCCTGCCGAACGCCCGTGTCCACGGATATCCACAAGGCAAACGCAGACGGGCAACGCGTCACTGAGCTGTCGTGCCAGAATATCGTTACCTGCATCAGAGTTAACACCGCCACCGTGATACACAATAAGAACTTCATCCACGGCCGTTTGCGGTGCGTATAACCTGATATACAACTCACCAATCTGGCTTTCGCCGATTTTCTCTGGGGAGGGTAACAAGGCGGTAAGTTGCTCATAGCGCTCGACAAAGCGGGTGAAGTCAATCACGGCATGAATTCCTTATCAATAAGATTCACTCAGTATGAAGTGATGATAAGAAGCATGCACTATTTATGTACGTCAGAGACAGCGTTTAACTCAAACGTCCTTTCGAATCGTTTAAGCGAAGAGTCAACATTCCGGTATTCCACGATATCTGGTCTGCTGGTTAGCATTAAGCCGATTAAGTCTGGCCTCTCATCCAGGCATGATTTGGCAGCAGACATTCAAGCCTTTTTGCTGTCATTGACGAAATGAGACTTCAAAAAATATCCTTACGCAACGCAATTCACGTAAG
>CAJYIY010000029.1 GCA_913775305.1 uncultured Erwinia sp.
GCAGGGAACGCCACCAGATCGCTGTCTACATTTTGCAGGCCGTAGAAGGGGGCTTCACCGCTGATGGCAGCAGAAGCGCTCTCTACCGCTTCCTGACCGTACATCCGAACGAATGCCGTATGGTACTGTAATGGATCGCGCTCATCTTCCTGACTCAGCAATAGTAGCGTTTGCAGGCAGCGATAGTAGTTCGCGCGCGCCGGGCTGAAAATTGACTGGTTGAATTCCATTGTCCATTCGGTCCAGATAAGTGCCTGATCGAGGTCACCTCCCGCCAGGGCGAGCATGGCTTTCAGTTCACCGATACGCAGCGTGTACCAGCCGTTATCTTTACCGGTCGCCAGGCCCAGCAGCTCACGCACGCGGGTAAAGTCGTCGTGACCATCTTCATCCAGCTGTTCCAGCAGCGCCAGGTAGTCTTCTTTTTCCCAGCTGCTGTCAGGCAGGTTGAGCAGGGTGTCGCGCAGGTATGCGCCCATGCTGTTATTTGCCAGCAGCAAATCTTCCGCGGGGTAAATATCTGACATGCCCGGCACGATAATGCGACAGGCATAAACATCGAGATGCTGATAATCAGCGATATAAACAGCCTGATCTTCGGCGTTAAAGATCGCCATCAGCGTTGCGAATTCTTCTTCCGTGGTGCCCTTGAAGCTCCAGTCAGCAAACGGATAGTCGGCGTCGTCTTTAAACAGGTCCCAGGAGATCAGACCGCTGGAGTCGATAAAATGGGTCTCAAGGTTAGCGTGTTCGGCAACCTCTTCATCATCGAAAGTCGGCGGTGTGAAGACATCAAGATCCTTCAGGCCACGCCCCTGTAGCAGTTCGGTCACGGTACGTTCCAGTGCCACGCCGAAATCAGGATGCGCACCGAAGGAGGCGAAGCAGGTGCCGTTTGCTGGATTAAACAGCACTACACAGATTACGGGATATTTTCCACCCAGCGAAGCATCGTAGGAGAAAATAGGGAAGCCTTCGGCCTCAAGGCGTTCAATGGCTTCAACAACGCCAGGATAGCGGTTCAGTACATCCTGTGGGATCGCCGGCAGGCTGATAGATTCAGCAATAATGCGATTCTTAATGTGACGCTCAAAAACTTCAGACAGCGCTTGTACGCGGGCTTCATTGGCGGTATTGCCTGCTGACATGCCGTTGGAGACATACAGGTTGCCGATGATGTTCATCGGAATATACACCGTCTGCTGGTCTGACTGACGCGTGAACGGCAGAGCAACGATACCGCGATCGGCATTACCGGACTGAAGGTCGATAAGATCGCTGGCGCTCAGTTCATTCTCGGGATCGTAGAACTGACGCAGACGCGCGTCGAGAATACCTTCAGGTAGCCGGTCATCTTCAGGCAGGGGGAACCACTTTTCATTCGGATAATGAACGAAATCCCCGTCTGCGATCTGCTTACCCAGCCAGAAGTCAGCAAAGAAATAGTTGGTTGAAAGACGTTCAAAATATTCGCCCAGCGCGGAAGCCAGAGCTGCCTTCTTGCTGGCGCCTTTACCGTTGGTGAAACACAGTGGGCAGTCGCGATCGCGAATATGCACTGACCAGACATTGGGAACCGGATTCAGCCAGGATGCCTCTTCGATATTGAAGCCCAGATCCTGTAATTTTTGCTGAAAGCGCGCGATGGAATCCTCCAACGCGGCGTCTTTGCCTGGAATATAAGTTTGAGTCATTTTGCCCACTCGTTATTGATTGTGCGGAAAGCGCGCAATGATACGGGTTTTCCGCCGGAACCGCTATCCGGCAACAAAAATTCATTTGTTGAAGAATCCGCTTTTCCGCCGAAACGGCAACTGCGGCTTCACGTCAATGGAAAACACCTCACAAAATATCGTTTACGGTTTCATTTACCCTACAAGCTGTTGCAGCCGCGGCCTGATAACGGGGAAGATGAACGGATAAATTATTGCAGCATTGGGGAGGCAATGATAAAACCGATAAAGGAATCAAAACCGATTGATCTGAAAGTGGTGAGGGGAAATGAGTCAGGTTTTCAATTTTAGCTCTGGCCCGGCAATGCTGCCGGTAGAAGTGCTCCGTCGTGCTGAGCAGGAACTCTGCAACTGGCAGGGATTAGGAACCTCCGTAATGGAGATCAGCCACCGCAGTAAGGAATTTATTCAGGTGGCGGAAGAGGCAGAAAAAGATTTTCGCGATCTGCTGAAAATTCCCTCAAACTATAAAGTTTTATTCTGCCACGGCGGGGCGCGCGCGCAGTTTGCTGCCGTTCCTCTGAACCTTCTGGGTAACCAAACCACCGCAGACTACGTTGACGGCGGTTACTGGGCGGCCAGCGCGGTGAAAGAAGCGCAGAAGTACTGTACGCCGAACGTGATCAATGCGAAAACCACCGTCGATGGTCTGCGTGGAATTACGCCGATGAGCCGTTGGGCATTGTCCGATGACGCGGCGTATGTTCACTACTGCCCGAATGAAACGATAGATGGTATTGCTATCAGCGAGACGCCTGATTTTGGTGACAAGCTGGTGGTTGCCGATCTTTCCTCAACCATTTTATCTTCCCCGATTGACGTCAGCCGCTATGGTGTACTGTATGCCGGGGCCCAGAAAAACATCGGCCCGGCTGGCCTGACGCTGGTTGTTGTACGTGAAGACCTGTTAGGCCATGCACGCAAAGAGCTGCCTTCTATTCTTGACTACAAGGTGCTGGCTGATAACGATTCTATGTTCAACACGCCGCCTACTTTTGCCTGGTACCTTTCTGGTCTGGTCTTCAAGTGGCTGAAAGAGCAGGGCGGTGTGGCTGAAATGGATAAACGTAACCAGCTGAAAGCCGACCTGCTGTACGGCACTATTGATGACAGCGATTTCTATCGTAATGATGTTGCCGTAGCAAACCGCTCGCGCATGAACGTGCCTTTCCAACTGGCCGATGCGTCACTGGATAAGCTGTTCCTGGAGGAGTCGTTTGCACATGGCCTGCATGCACTGAAAGGCCACCGCGTGGTCGGCGGCATGCGCGCGTCAATTTATAACGCTATGCCGCTGGAAGGGATTAAGGCGCTGACTGATTTCATGATCGACTTTGAGCGTCGTCACGGTTAAGGATTTAGCCAACGCTGCAGTAAGTTTTTAATCTGAAACCCCGCCTCGCTGCGGGGTTTCATTGTAATTTTTTTGGAGAATACGTTTCACATGCAGGATTCCCTGACGTTACACCCTATCGCCCTGGTCAACGGCACCGTTAACCTGCCAGGTTCCAAGAGCGTATCAAATCGCGCGCTTCTGCTGGCTGCGCTGGCTAATGGCACCACCCGTTTGACTAACCTGCTTGACAGCGATGACGTTCGCCACATGCTCAACGCCTTGCAGCTGCTTGGCGTTCATTACACGCTGTCTGCCGATCGCACAGTGTGTGAAGTAGTGGGTCAGGGGGGAGCGCTGAAGGCTGAAGGTGCGCTGGAGCTGTTTCTCGGTAATGCCGGAACGGCGATGCGTCCACTGGCCGCCGCGTTGTGCCTGGGTCGAAATGACATTGTGCTGACCGGCGAGCCACGTATGAAAGAGCGCCCAATCGGTCATTTGGTGGATGCCCTGCGACAGGGTGGTGCGGTTATTGAGTATCTGGAACAGCAAGACTATCCGCCACTGCGTCTGAAGGGCGGTTTTAGCGGCGGTAATGTCTCCGTTGATGGCAGCGTATCCAGCCAGTTTCTGACAGCACTGCTGATGACGGCTCCCTTGGCGGAAACCGACACGCACATCGTCATCAAAGGCGAGCTGGTATCCAAACCCTATATCGATATTACCCTTAACCTGATGGCAACCTTTGGTGTTGTGGTTGAGAACGACAGCTACCGTGCATTCCATATCCGTGGACAGCAACAGTATCAGGCTCCGGGCGAATATCTGGTTGAAGGTGATGCGTCTTCTGCCTCTTACTTCCTCGCCGCTGCGGCCATCAAGGGTGGCACGGTTAAAGTTACCGGCATTGGGCGCAAGAGCATGCAGGGTGATATTCGTTTTGCCGACGTGTTGGAGAAAATGGGGGCCAGCATTGAGTGGGGTGATGATTTCATTGCCTGCACCCGCGGCGAGCTGAATGCTATCGATCTGGACATGAACCATATTCCCGATGCGGCCATGACCATTGCGACTGCCGCACTGTTTGCTAACGGCACGACGGTGATGCGCAACATTTACAACTGGCGAGTTAAAGAAACCGACCGGCTGGCCGCCATGGCGATCGAGCTGCGTAAAGTGGGCGCTGAAGTTGAAGAGGGCAACGATTACATCCGCATTACGCCACCTGCAGCTATCCAGTACGCGGAAATTGGTACCTATAACGATCACCGTATGGCGATGTGCTTCTCGCTGGTAGCGCTTTCCAGCACTCCGGTGACGATTCTTGATCCGAAATGTACCGCGAAAACGTTCCCGGACTATTTCGAACAGCTTGCCCGAATCAGTCAACCGGCTTAACAGACGATACCGCCGCCTGCCCGGGCGGCGGTAAATCTATTCCTCTCGTTGTATTCTGATGCGTTATCCTGATAACACGGGGCCAGAATTTTACCCCTCACGATGTTTAAGGGGTAACTATCCCCGTTTTTGCAGCGTATAATGCGCGACGACATTTGTCTGGGCCACCGGTAGCCGCAGGCATTCCACCGACAGGAGAACGACATGACGGCGATAGCCCCAGTAATCACCATTGATGGGCCAAGTGGTGCGGGTAAAGGCACATTATGTAAAGCGATGGCCGAAGCATTGCAGTGGCACCTGTTGGATTCTGGCGCAATTTATCGCGTGCTGGCGCTGGCTGCGCTGCATCATCAGGTCGATATCACGTCTGAAGAGGCTTTGGTGCCGCTGGCTGCGCACCTTGATGTGCGTTTCGTCTCCAGCGAGGGCGAGATGGAAGTCATCCTGGAGGGTGAGGACGTGTCCGGAGCGATTCGTACTCAGGATGTCAGCAATACCGCGTCAAAAGTCGCTGCATTTCCTCGAGTACGTGAAGCCTTGTTACGCCGCCAGCGCGGTTTTCGCGAACATCCGGGCCTGATTGCCGATGGCCGGGATATGGGCACGGTAGTATTCCCGGATGCGCCGGTTAAAATTTTCCTTGATGCCAGTTCAGAAGAACGTGCGCACCGGCGTATGCTACAGTTGCAGGAAAAAGGCTTTAGTGTTAACTTTGACCGCCTTTTATCTGAGATAAAAGAACGTGATGAGCGCGATCGTAACCGCGCAATCGCGCCTCTGGTGCCGGCAGATGATGCCTTAGTGCTTGATTCGACAACAATGTCTATTGAGCAGGTCATTGAGGTTGCGCTAAAATATGCGCGCGAAAAGTTGGCCATCGCGTAACAGGTAACCCGACAGCAGTGCACTATACTCATGTGCCTTGTCGCAAAATTTAAATAACCCTGTGATATGGATGTTATGGGGCATGTGAAACAACCCCACCCGTCAGGACGTCAGGTGGACGTTAAATTGAAGAATCCTGAAGATTATCAATATGACTGAATCTTTTGCTCAACTATTTGAAGAATCCCTGAAAGAAATCGAAACCCGCCCGGGTTCCATCGTTCGTGGCGTTGTTGTTGCTATCGACAAAGACGTTGTTCTGGTTGATGCGGGCCTGAAATCTGAATCTGCAATTCCTGCAGAGCAGTTCAAGAACGCAGCCGGCGAACTGGAAATCCAGGTTGGTGACGGAGTTGATGTTGCTCTGGATGCAGTGGAAGACGGCTTCGGTGAAACCCTGCTGTCCCGTGAGAAAGCTAAACGTCATGAAGCTTGGATCACGCTGGAAAAAGCTTACGAAGATGCTGAAACTGTTACCGGTATTATCAACGGCAAAGTTAAAGGTGGCTTCACAGTTGAGCTGAACGGTATTCGTGCGTTCCTGCCAGGTTCACTGGTCGACGTGCGTCCAGTGCGTGATACTCTGCACCTGGAAGGCAAAGAGCTTGAGTTCAAAGTAATCAAGCTGGATCAGAAGCGCAACAACGTGGTTGTTTCACGTCGTGCGGTTATCGAATCCGAGAACAGCGCAGAGCGCGATCAGCTGCTGGAAAACCTGCAGGAAGGCATGGAAGTTAAAGGTATCGTTAAGAACCTGACTGACTACGGTGCATTCGTTGATCTGGGCGGCGTTGACGGCCTTCTGCACATCACTGACATGGCATGGAAACGCGTTAAGCATCCAAGCGAAATCGTCAATGTTGGCGACGAAATCAACGTGAAAGTGCTGAAATTCGACCGCGAGCGTACCCGTGTTTCTCTGGGTCTGAAGCAGCTGGGCGAAGATCCATGGGTTGCTATCGCGAAACGTTACCCAGAAGGCACCAAGCTGACTGGTCGTGTAACCAACCTGACCGACTACGGCTGCTTCGTTGAAATCGAAGAAGGCGTTGAAGGCCTGGTACACGTTTCTGAAATGGACTGGACCAACAAAAACATTCACCCATCTAAAGTTGTTAACGTGGGCGATGTTGTTGAAGTTATGGTTCTGGACATCGACGAAGAACGTCGTCGTATCTCCCTGGGTCTGAAGCAGTGCAAATCTAACCCATGGCAGCAGTTCGCAGAAACCCACAACAAGGGCGACCGCGTTGAAGGTAAAATCAAGTCAATCACTGACTTCGGTATCTTCATCGGCCTGGACGGCGGTATCGACGGCCTGGTTCACCTGTCTGACATCTCCTGGAACGCAACCGGAGAAGAAGCAGTTCGTGAATACAAGAAAGGCGACGAAATTGCCGCTGTGGTTCTGCAGGTTGACGCAGAGCGTGAGCGTATCTCCCTGGGCGTTAAGCAGCTGGCAGAAGATCCGTTCAACAACTACATCTCTCTGAACAAGAAAGGTGCGATTGTTAACGGTAAAGTCACTGCAGTTGACGCTAAAGGTGCTACAGTTGAATTAGCTGACGGCGTTGAAGGTTACCTGCGTGCTTCTGAAGCCTCGCTGGACCGCGTTGAAGACGCAACTCTGGTTCTGAATGTTGGTGACGATGTTGAAGCCAAATTCACCGGTGTTGACCGTAAGAACCGCGTTGTTAGCCTGTCTGTACGTGCGAAAGACCAGGCTGATGAGAAAGAAGCCATCAATACTGTTAACACCAAACAGGAAGAAGGTAACTTCTCTAACGCTATGGCTGAAGCTTTCAAAGCAGCTAAAGGCGAGTAATATTCGCTTCAAGGGCAGCTTTAGCTGCCCTGTATCGTCGATAACTGCCAGAGCTATTCCTACAAGGGATTAACCGGAGGTTTTATGACCAAGTCAGAACTTATTGAAAGACTTGCCAGCCAGCACTCTCATATACCGGCGAAAGTCGTTGAGGATGCGGTAAAAGAGATGCTTGAGCATATGGCGACGACCCTGTCGCAGGGCGAACGCATTGAAATCCGGGGATTTGGCAGCTTCTCTTTGCATTATCGAGCACCTCGTACCGGCCGTAACCCGAAAACGGGTGACAAAGTGGAGTTGGAAGGTAAATACGTTCCACACTTCAAGCCAGGTAAAGAGCTGCGCGATCGCGCCAATATCTACGGCGGCTGACAGCGACGAAAAACAAAAACGACACTTCGGTGTCGTTTTTTTTTGGCGACGATTTGAGTAGCCAGGTTGAAATGATCGGTATCCGGCTCACAGCCTGACCTTTTCATTGCTGCAAAATGTAAAGATTTTGCGGCGCGTCCCTGAGCCCTGATGCGAAGCTGATGCCCCTCTCTCTTATACCGGGCACACTTTGTCAGGCATCAGGGAGGAAACATGCGAATAACGGCAACCCAACTGGCAGGTGGTTTTATTCTCGGTACTTTGCCGCTGACGGTCATACCGCGTATACCCGGCTATGGCTACGACATTGCAGCGATATTACTTTCGCTTTTGTTACTGCGCTGTCCGCAACGGATTGCCCTCTTAGCAGCGATAGTCCTGCTTTCGTCTCTCTGGCCTCTGAATACCGCGCGTTCAATTCAGGATCAGATTGGCCAGCTGACACGGGGCGCTGTGCAGGTTGAAGTGCAAATTGACAGCGTTTTTCCCGGCGGCGAACGGGCCAGAGTGCGTCTGTTTCGTCAGGATGGTCGGCTTCTTTTTCCCCCGATCTATGCTTCTTTACGATTACCCGGCACTGAACAGCCGTTCTGCCAGGGGCAGCGCTGGAAAATGACACTGGCGCTTCGTCCTCTTCATGCTCAACTCAATGAAGGCGGATTCGACCGCCAACGATTTAGTCTGGCAAACAGCATGCCGCTAACGGGACGAGTTATTAATGCGAAGGTGGTGCAGCCTCAATGCAGCTGGCGTGGAAACATCATGGAGTCCACGAAGAAAAATTACGGTCATCTGCCCTGGCAGGCACTGATTGCTGCGCTGGCCTTTGGCGACCGTTCAGAAGTGAGCCGTGAAATCACCCAGCTGTTAAGGGAAACAGGTACGGCACATCTGATGGCAATCGCCGGGATGCAGATCGGTCTGGCAGCAGGCTTTGGCTGGCTTGTGGCAAGACTGATGCAATTCTTTTTCCCGGCCTGGCTGATTAACTATCGATTTCCATTGTACTGCAGTCTGCTGGTTGCCCTTGTCTACTGCTGGCTTTCCGGCAGCAATCCGCCAGCGATGCGGGCTATGCTGGCACTTTTGACGTGGAGCACGCTACGACTGAGGGGGATCAACTGCAGTAGCTGGCAGGTGTGGCTGTTTTGTATCGCGCTGATCCTGTTTATGGAGCCGCTCAGTGTTCTGTCAGAAAGCCTGTGGATGTCAGCACTGGCGGTAGCGGGGCTACTGATCTGGTATCAAAGCTTTGCTCTGCCTGTCCGCTTTCGCAGAGGTAAGGGCTGGCTGCCGCTTCGCCTGCTGCATCTTCAGCTGGGTATGCTGCTGCTGTTAATGCCGTTACAGGTGTATATTTTTCACGGTTTCAGCCTGAGCGCGCTGGTTGCTAACCTCTGGGCTGTGCCGCTGATATCTCTGATTACCGTGCCGCTGATACTGACGTCGCTGGTATGTAATTTTGTGCCTGCGGTCGGTCCCTTTATGTGGTGGCTGGCCGATCGCTCACTGGCGATGGTTTTTTTTCCTTTGCAACAGTTGCCGAAGGGCTGGTTTCCTGTGGAAAGTCATTTCGCAGCCTGTTCGCTGGCGTGTTGGCTTTTGCTGCTGGCATTGCGCTTTGGCTGGTGGCGCAGTTCGCCAGTGACCCTGCTGGCCTGTGCCCTGCTGCTGGTGAGCTGGCGGAACCTGAGCGTTAAACCCGAGTGGCGGGTGGATATGCTCGATGTCGGACATGGACTCGCCGTGGTGATCTCAAGACATGGCAAAGCGGTGTTATATGATACCGGTAATCGTTGGGTCGGAGGCGATGCTGCCCAAAGCCAGATTATTCCCTGGCTGGAATGGCAGGGTTTAAAACTGACCGATGTGGTTATCAGCCATGCACATCTTGACCATATCGGCGGGCTGCCCAGCATTCAGGCGGCGTTTCCGGGGGCACGAGTGCGTAGTGCATTGAAACGGCCGGATCATTTACCCTGCCATCGGGGGATAAGCTGGCACTGGCAGGGGTTGACCTTCAAGTCGCTCTGGCCGCCGAAGAGGATGCCCGGAGAGGGCAATAATCAGTCCTGTGTTGTCGCGGTCAGCGACGGACACTGGCGCGTGCTGCTGACCGGAGACATTGAACGGGAGGCAGAGCTGCAGCTTGTTACCGGACAACGCGCGGCGCTGGGTGCCGATCTGTTACAGGTTCCTCATCACGGCAGTCGCACTTCATCAACGCCACCGCTGCTGCGTGCGGTAGCACCGAAGGCCGCCATCGCTTCTGCGGCACGCTACAGTGCCTGGCGATTACCCGCGGTAAAAATAATTTCGCGCTATCACGAAAATCACATCATCTGGCGCGACACCGCACTTTCCGGGCAGATAAGCGCCCGTTTTTTTGTTGATAACTGGTATCTTTTGGGGTTAAGAGAGCAAATAATGAACCGTTGGTACCATCAGTGGTTTGGCGTACCCAGGGAATCCAGGTAGAATGAGCGGCTATTTCAATTGAAGCTGGTTAAATAATGCATCTGGATAAAGATCTCTCAACCTGGCAGACATTTCGTCGTCTCTGGCCAATGATTGTGCCTTTCAAGGCGGGATTGATTGTGGCCGCTATCGCGCTGATCCTGAACGCGGCGGGCGATACGCTTATGCTGTCACTGCTGAAGCCTTTACTTGATGATGGTTTTGGCAAGGCGGATAGTTCTGTTCTGATTTGGATGCCGCTGGCCGTTATCGGTCTGATGCTGATTCGCGGGATCACCAGCTACGTCTCAAGTTACTGTATTTCCTGGGTTTCCGGGAATGTCGTGATGGGCATGCGTCGTAAGCTTTTCAGCCATATGATGGGGATGCCAGTTTCGTTTTTCGATCAGCAATCGACGGGCACGCTGCTCTCACGCATCACTTATGACTCTGAGCAGGTCGCGTCCTCATCTTCCAGCGCGCTGGTTACGGTTGTGCGTGAAGGGGCCTCGATTATTGGCCTGTTTATCATGATGTTCTACTACAGCTGGCAGCTGTCGCTGATCCTGATTGTACTGGCGCCTGTCGTCTCTTTTGCGATTCGCAGCGTGTCAAAACGCTTCCGTAATATCAGTAAGAATATGCAGAACACCATGGGGCAGGTGACCACCAGTGCCGAGCAGATGCTGAAAGGGCATAAAGAAGTACTGATTTTTGGTGGCCAGCAGATTGAGAGCGAACGCTTCGATCGCGTCAGCAACCGTATGCGCCAGCAGGGTATGAAGCTGGTCTCTGCTTCATCTATCTCCGACCCGATTATTCAGCTGATCGCCTCGCTCGCCCTGGCGTTTGTTCTGTATGCTGCCAGCTTCCCAAGCGTAATGGAGACGCTGACCGCCGGTACAATTACCGTGGTATTTTCATCGATGATTGCGTTGATGCGTCCGTTGAAGTCACTGACTAACGTTAACGCCCAGTTTCAGCGCGGAATGGCCGCCTGCCAGACGCTGTTCTCGATTCTGGACAGTGAGCAGGAGAATGACAAAGGCACTCATTCGGTCGACCGCGTGAAGGGCGATATTGAGTTTCGTGACGTCACTTTTGCCTATCCGGGACGTGAAATTCCTGCGCTGAAAAATATCAATCTCAATATTCCGGCGGGCAAAACGGTGGCTCTGGTCGGACGTTCCGGCTCAGGCAAGTCCACTATTGCCAGCCTGCTGACGCGTTTCTACGACATTCAGCACGGTGAAATCCTGATGGATGGCCACGAGCTGCGCGAATATACCCTGTCGTCGCTGCGTAATCAGGTGGCGCTGGTGTCACAGAATGTGCACCTGTTTAACGACACTATTGCTAACAACATTGCTTACGCGCGCAGCGAGCAGTACAGCCGCGAAGATATTGAGAAGGCGGCGACAATGGCTCACGCCATGGACTTTATCGGCAAAATGGAGCATGGCCTGGATACCGTTATTGGTGAAAACGGCGTACTGCTTTCTGGTGGACAGCGCCAGCGTATCGCGATTGCCCGCGCGCTGCTGCGCGATTGCCCGGTACTGATTCTGGATGAAGCCACATCAGCGCTGGATACGGAGTCCGAACGAGCGATTCAGTCGGCGCTGGACGAACTACAAAAAAACCGTACGTCGCTGGTCATTGCTCACCGTCTGTCGACGATCGAAAAAGCGGATGAGATTGTGGTGGTGGAAGACGGCCAGATTGTTGAGCGCGGTAGCCATGAAACGCTGCTGGCCGAACGCGGTGCTTACGCTCAGCTGCATAAGATGCAGTTTGGTCAATGATTGAACGTATCTGGAGCGGACGATCGGCAATTTATGTGCTGCTGCTGCCGCTGAGTCTGCTTTACGGGCTCATCAGCCATCTGCTGCGGTTGAGCTACGTTTGGGGATGGCGCAAAGCGTGGCGTGCGCCGGTTCCTGTGGTTGTGGTGGGTAATCTCACCGCAGGGGGCAATGGTAAAACGCCGGTGGTTATCTGGCTGGTGCAGTCCTTACAGCGGAGGGGGCTGCGGGTTGGCGTCGTCTCGCGGGGTTATGGCGGCAGGGCCGCTCACTACCCCCTGGTGCTGGACGCGAATACCCGTACTGCTGAAGCCGGTGATGAACCGGTTCTGATTTATCAGCGTACCGGTGCTGCGGTAGCGGTATCGCCCAAACGCCGGGAAGCCGTTGAGGCCTTGTTGGCTGACGGGGCGATAGACATTATCGTTACCGACGACGGATTGCAGCATTACGCTCTGGCGCGAGATTTTGAAATTGTAGTGGTTGACGGCGAACGTCGTTTTGGCAACGGCTGGTGGCTTCCGGCGGGGCCAATGCGCGAACGCGCCGGTCGGCTAAAAACCGTATCGGCGGTGATCAATAACGGCGGTGTTCCATACCCCGATGAACTGGCGATGCAACTGGTGCCCGGCCCGGCAATTAACCTGCTCTCGGGCGCTGAGCGTGATGCGGTGACGCTGGAAAATGTGATCGCGATGGCGGGTATTGGACATCCACCGCGATTCTTCAATACGCTACGTCAGCTTGGCGTATCTCCGCTGAAAGAGGTGGCCTTTGCTGACCATCAGAACTACAGCGCCGCCACGCTCAGCGCGCTGATCGAGCCCGGGCAAACCCTGTTGATGACTGAAAAAGATGCGGTGAAAGCCCGATCTTTTGCCTGTCCTGACTGGTGGTACTTACCGGTGGATGCGGTTTTGCCAGAAGCCGAACCGTTACTGGCGCGTATTCAGACGCTGAGTGAAAGTTAACCACCAACTCCCTGTCAGCCTGTCATCGCCGGACTGATGCAGGTCCCCCAGCGGGATACGATGCCTTCAGGTCTTTCGGTGATCCTGGCCGTTCAGGCCGCAGAAAATGCCGCCAGAGCCAGACGCCGCAGGCCTGCTTTCTGTTCGGGTGCGATCGGTAACGATTAATCCCCTAAGTAAGCAACAGCAGCGGCGACAGCTATGATATTCTTTACCTACTGTCATTCCGGGTCCATTACGGAGGAACCATGGATCATCGTTTACTCGAAATCGTCGCTTGCCCTGTTTGTCACGGTAAGCTGTACTTTAATAAAGATCAGCAGGAGTTGATTTGTAAGCCTGACGCTCTGGCCTTTCCGGTTCGTGACGGCATTCCTGTATTGCTGGAAGTGGAAGCGCGTTCTCTGACGCTGGAAGAGACTCATCCATGAGTTTTATCGCCATTATTCCTGCCCGTTTTGCTTCCACACGCCTTCCGGGTAAACCGCTGGTGGATATTCACGGTAAGCCAATGGTGGTACACGTCATGGAACGCGCGCTTGAGTCCGGTGCCGCACGCGTGATTGTGGCGACCGACAATCCGGACGTGGCCAGGGCGGTTGAGGCTGTGGGCGGGGAGGTTTGCATGACGCGCCCCGATCATCAGTCCGGCACGGAACGTCTGGCGGAAGTGATTGAGAAGTACAATTTTCCGGATGATGCCGTTATCGTGAATGTGCAGGGTGATGAGCCGATGATCCCTCCGGTGATTATTCGCCAGGTCGCGGACAATCTGGCTCAAAGCTCGGCGGGTATGGCCACGCTGGCGGTGCCGATCGCCTCTGCCGAAGAGGCCTTTAACCCCAATGCGGTAAAAGTGGTCCGCGATGCCAACGGCTATGCGCTCTATTTTTCGCGTGCCACCATCCCGTGGGATCGCGAACGATTCAGCACCTCTCGTGAAGAGATTGGCGACAGCTTCCTGCGCCATATCGGTATTTATGGTTACCGGGCGGGGTTCATCCGCCGCTATGTCAGCTGGGAAGCCAGCCCGCTGGAGCAGACGGAACTGTTGGAGCAGCTGCGCGTGCTGTGGTACGGCGAGAAAATTCACGTTGACGTTGCAAAAGCGATTCCCAGCGTCGGTGTTGATACACCAGAGGATTTAATTCGCGTTCGTCAGGCGATGCGGTAACGTCTGTGGGGCCGGTTAGCTGGCCCCTGATTCTTGCTTTAATTGATCTCATACGGGGTTATTTCCCTGCTCCAGCGCCATCATAGATACCCGGATTGTCGAATGTCTACAGGGTATGGCCCTCTTATCTGACAGGAGGAGAGATGGAACACCTTCGAAATGAACTGGCACTGGTGCTGGGAGAGGTGATAAGCCGCGTTGAATGCATCAAACGCCAGCCTGATGCCAGTCTCTACACGCTTTATGATGAAAGCGGTTACTCGCTGCCGATGGTTGCCAAGTATTTCCGCATCAAAGATATCGCTGCACAGGAGGCGCACAAGCTGTCGCTGCTGTCACGTGAAGGCAAGATGCGGGTTCCGGCGATCTACGGTCTGGTTATCAGCCAGCAGATGCAGATGCATGAGGTGTTGCTGATCGAGCGCATCGGTGGCGTGTCGATTGAGGCGCCGTGCCGTACCGCCACCCGCTGGCAGCAGCTACAGCAGCAGATCGTAGAGGGGCTGCTCAGCTGGCATAAAACCGACAGCCATGGGCTGGTGGGGACGGTGGACAGTACCCAGAGAAACAACTGGCCTGCCTGGTATCGTCAGCGAATCGAAGTGATATGGGCAACGCTCAACTATCTGAAACCGCCGCAGCTGACGCAGGAGGATCGGCAAATTCTCTACCGCAGCCGCGAAAACCTCAAAGCGCTGTTCCACGGTTTTGACGATCCCTGCGTGCTGGTTCACGGTAATCTGATGCCCAGCAGCATCCTGAAAGATGCCAGAAGCGATCGGCTGCTGGCGGTGGTCAGCCCCGGTAGCGTGCTATGGGCTCCGCGCGAATTCGATCTCCATCCCCTGTGCGGCAGTACGATGGGAGAGGAATTGCTAAGTTGCTACCTTCAACGGGCACCGGTAGCCGAAGAGTTTATCGCACGTCGCTGGCTGTACACGCTCTGGGAAGAGATGCAGCAGCTGATTTTTACCGCCCGGTTTGACCGCAGGCGATTTGATCATGCGGCAGCGTCACTCCTTCCCTGGCTGCGCTGAGGGGGCCGGCTCCGGCTTGACAGCCTGCCACAGCCGTCCGATCCATTCATAGACCGCCCGCTCGCTGTGTCCCAGCCATAACGCCGAGGGCGTAAACTTATCCCAGTCGCTGATAGGGGAGTCAATGGCCATCTGGTTGGCCGGAGCGGGCCACGGCTTCAGTCCCTGACGCTGGAAGAAAACCATCGCCCGCGGCAAGTGGCCGGCAGATGTCAACAGTGCAAAGGGTCTGTCACCGGTAATTTTTGCCACTTCCTGCGCTTCCTCTTCGGTGTCACGCGGCTTATCCAGAGTGATAATGGCCTCCGCAGGCACCCCCAGCGACTGCGCTACCCGTGAACCGACCTCCGCCGTGCTCACAGGATTGGTCCGTGCCGCTGCGCCGGTGAAAATCATTTTTGCCCCCGGATTGGCCCGCCAGATGCGAATGCCTTCCGTCAGCCGCGGCAGACTGTTGTTCAGCATGTTGGAGCTGGGTGCCCACTGCGGGTTCCAGGTGTAACCGCCGCCGAGGACGACAACGTAATCAACCGGATGCTGATTTTGCCAGGTGGGCCAGCGATTCTCCAGCGGTCTCAACAGGCTGTCTGCCACCGGCTGCAGGCCCATTAGCATTAACAGCAGCCACGCGACGGAGATAAGCGTTTTACCGCTTTTCTGCCAGCGACTGAACCAGAGAAGTAAAATCCCTGCTGCCATCAGCAACAGCAGCACTGGCAGGGGAAGTAGCAGTCCGCCAATGACTTTTTTTAAGGTGAAAAGCATTAAAACGGGTTCCTTTTGTCCGAAAAAACATCACCCGGCAGCCGCGTGGTGACTGAAAGGTTTATTATCTGCCAGTGTATGCGAAAATAGCCTTCTGAATCACCCCTGGAAGCCGGAGCCGTCAGCATGCAGGATCGCAACTTCGATGATATCGCAGAAAAATTCTCCAAAAATATTTACGGCACGACGAAAGGCCGTATTCGCCAGGCCATTCTCTGGCAGGAGCTTGATGCGCTGCTGACAACCTTACCTGCCGGCCCTTTGTCGGTGTTGGATGCGGGAGGCGGGGAAGGGCAAACGGGGTGCGGTATTGCCGCACTGGGCCATCACGTTCTGTTATGCGATCTCTCAGCGGAAATGATCAGTCGGGCTCGTCGCCTTGCAGAAGAAAAAGGTGTGGGCGACAACATAGAATTCAAACAAATCAGTGCGCAACAGGTAGTCCAGCATTTGGATAATCCCGTTGATCTGGTATTGTTTCACGCTGTGCTTGAGTGGGTGGCGGAACCGCAGCAGGCGCTGCGCGCGCTGTATGACGCCCTTAAACCCGGTGGCGTATTGTCACTGATGTTCTATAACATTCATGGCCTTACCATGCAGACCATGGTGTTGGGTAATTTTGGCTATTTACAGGCGGGCCTGGGCAAGCGCAAACGTAAGACGCTTTCGCCAGACTATCCGCGCGATCCGCTTCAGGTTTACGGCTGGTTGCAAGAATGCGGTTTCACCATTGAAAACAAAACCGGCATTCGGGTATTCCACGACTATCTGCGTGACAAAAATAAGCAGAGCGAACGATTTGATGAGGTTCTGGCGCTGGAGAAGCAGTACTGCCACCAGGAGCCATTTCTCAGTTTAGGGCGTTACATCCACGTCACAGCGCGGAAACCCATTCAAAAGGACGAGTTATGAGCGATTTTTCCCAGACTGTACCTGAACTGGTAGCCTGGGCGCGAAAAAATGATTTTTCCGTGTCTTTGCCCACCGAGCGTCTGGCATTTTTGCTGGCCGTTGCCGCCCTGAACGGCGAGCGTATGGATGGTGAAATGAGTGAAGGCGAACTGATCGACGCTTTTCGTCACGTCAGTGACGGGTTCGAGCAGACGAGTGAAACCATACTGGTTCGTGCAAACAATGCCATCAATGACATGGTACGCCAGCGCCTGCTCAACCGTTTTACCAGCGAATTTAGCGAAGGTAATGCAATTTATCGCCTGACGCCGCTGGCGATAGGTATCACTGATTACTATATCCGTCAGCGAGAGTTCTCTACGCTGCGCCTGTCTATGCAGCTTTCAATTGTGGCGGGTGAACTGAAACAGGCCGCCGACGCTGCGCAGGAAAACGGCGATGAATACCACTGGCACCGCAATGTGTTCGCTCCGCTTAAGTACTCGGTCGCTGAAATCTTCGACAGTATTGATATTACCCAGCGCATCATGGATGAGCAGCAGCAGGCGGTAAAAGACGATATCGCCCAGCTGCTGAATAAAGACTGGCGCGCGGCGATTTCAAGCTGTGAGCTTCTGCTGAACGAAACGTCCGGCACGCTGCGTGAGCTGCAGGATACGCTGGAAGCGGCGGGAGATAAGCTGCAGGCGAACCTGCTGCGGATCCAGGATGCCATTATGAACAGCCCCGATCTTGGCTTTATCGACAAGCTGGTCTTCGATCTGCAAAACAAACTCGATCGCATCATCAGCTGGGGCCAGCAGGCTATCGACCTGTGGATTGGCTACGACCGCCACGTGCACAAATTTATCCGTACCGCGATCGATATGGATAAAAACCGCGTCTTTGCCCAGCGTCTGCGCGTATCGGTGCAGAACTATTTTGATATGCCCTGGGCATTAACCTATGCCAACGCCGACCGTCTGTACGATATGCGTGATGAAGAGCTGACGCTGCGTAATGAAGAGGTGACCGGCGAGCTGCCGTCTGAGCTGGAATACGAAGAATTTAATGAAATTCGTGAGCAGCTTGCCGCCATGATTGAAGAGGCGCTGGCAATTTATAAAGCGCAGAAGCGGCCGCTGGATTTGGGCGCGGTGATGCGTGATTACCTGGCACAGTATCCGCGAGTCCGTCATTTTGACGTTGCGCGTATTGTTGTCGACCAGGCCGTGCGCTTAGGCGTGGCCGAAGCAGATTTCTCCGGCCTGCCCGCTGAGTGGCAGGCCATTAATGATTACGGAGCCAAGGTGCAGGCACATGTCATCGACAAATATTGAACAAGTGATGCCGGTCAAACTGGCGCAGGCACTGGCTAACCCGATTTTCCCGGCGCTGGATAGCCAACTTCGCGCAGGCCGCCATATCGGTATTGAAGAGTTAGATAATCATGCTTTCCTGATGGATTATCAGGCGTTTCTGGAAGAGTTTTATTCGCGTTATAACGTTGAGCTGATCCGCGCACCGGAAGGATTTTTTTACCTTCGTCCGCGTTCAACAACGTTGATCCCCCGCTCGGTCCTGTCCGAGCTGGATATGATGGTCGGCAAAATTCTCTGCTATCTCTACCTCAGCCCTGAACGTCTGGCGAATGAAGGGATCTTCAGCCAGCAGGAACTGCACGATGAGCTGATCTCGCTGGCAGATGAAAGCAAACTGCTGAAGCTGGTTAACCAGCGTTCCACGGGGTCAGACCTTGACCGGCAGAAGCTGCAGGAAAAAATGCGTGCCTCATTAAACCGTCTACGCCGTCTTGGCATGGTGTGGTTTATGGGCAATGACAGCAGCAAGTTCCGTATTACCGAATCGGTATTTCGCTTCGGTGCCGATGTGCGTAGCGGCGATGATGCCCGTGATGCGCAGCTGCGCATGATCCGCGATGGCGAAGCGATGCAGCTGGATAGCGGACTGGCGCTGAACGATGAGAGTGATGATGGCGAAGCAGACCACAGCGCGCAGGAAAGCGGAGAGGAAGAATAAATGATTGAACGCGGCAAGTTTCGCTCACTGACGCTGATTAACTGGAACGGTTTTTTTGCGCGTACGTTTGACCTTGATGAGCTGGTCACCACGCTTTCCGGCGGTAACGGTGCCGGTAAATCCACCACCATGGCGGCCTTCGTGACCGCGCTGATCCCCGATCTGACGCTGCTGCATTTCCGTAACACCACGGAAGCGGGTGCGACTTCCGGTTCGCGTGACAAAGGCCTGCACGGCAAACTGCGTCCGGGTGTTTGTTACGCCGCACTGGACGTGGTGAACTCTCGCCATCAGCGGGTGATCGTTGGGGTTCGCCTGCAGCAGGTCGCCGGGCGCGATCGCAAAGTGGATATCAAACCCTTCAGCATTCACGGTCTGCCTGCGTCAATCAATCCAACGGAGATCCTGACCGAGACGGTCAACGCCCGTCAGGCACGCGTGCTGCCGCTCAGCGAACTGAAAGAGAAGTTCGAAGCGATGGAAAGCGTGCAGTTCAAACAGTACAACTCCATTACCGAATATCACTCGGTGATGTTTGATCTGGGTATCGTTGCCCGTCGTCTGCGCTCCGCTGCCGATCGCAGCAAATATTATCGTCTGATTGAGGCTTCGCTTTACGGTGGTATCTCCAGCGCAATCACCCGATCGCTGCGTGACTACCTCCTGCCGGAAAACAGCGGCGTGCGTAAGGCATTCCAGGATATGGAAGCCGCACTGCGCGAAAACCGGATGACGCTGGAAGCCATCCGGGTGACGCAGTCCGACCGCGATCTCTTCAAGCATCTGATTTCTGAAGCCACCAGTTATGTTGCAGCAGACTACATGCGACATGCTAACGAGCGTCGTATTCATCTGGACGGCGCTATTCAGCTGCGCAATGAACTGTTTACCAGCCGCAAGCAGCTGATCGCCGAGCAGTTCCGTCATGTTGAAATGTCGCGGGAACTGGCCGAACAAAATGGCGCGGAAAGCGATCTTGAAACCGACTATCAGGGGGCCAGCGATCACCTCAACCTGGTGCAGACGGCGTTGCGCCAGCAGGAAAAAATCGATCGCTACGATGCTGACCTTGAAGAACTGACCTTCCGCCTGGAAGAGCAGAACGAAGTGGTGGCGGAAGCACGCGAAGTACAGGAAGAAAATGAAGCGCGCAGCGAAGCGGCCGAGCTGGAAGTGGACGAACTGAAAAGTCAGCTGGCTGACTATCAGCAGGCGCTGGACGTCCAGCAAACCCGGGCGATTCAGTATCAGCAGGCGCTTCAGGCGCTGCAACGTGCTAAAGAAATCTGTCAGCTGCGCGATCTCAGCGTGGAAAACGCCGAAGAGTGGCAGGAAACCTTCCAGGCTAAAGAGCAGGAAGCAACTGAAAAACTGCTGCGACTGGAACAGAAAATGAGCGTAGCGCAGGCCGCTCACAGTCAGTTTGAGCAGGCATTCGAACTGGTCACACGCATTGCCGGACCGGTCAGCCGTGCCGAAGCCTGGCAGACCGGGCGCGAGCTGCTACGCGATGCTGCCAATCAGCGCTATCACGCGGAGCAGCTTCATCCGCTGCGTTCACGTCTTGCCGAACTGGAACAGCGTCTGCGTGAACAGCAGGATGCCGAACGCCTGCTTAATGAGTTTTGTAAGCGCCACGGCAATCGCGTTGAAGCCGACGAGCTTGAGGCGCTGCATGGTGAGCTGGAAGCGCAGATTGAACTGTTAAACGACAGCGTTGCCGATGCCGGTGAGCGTCGTATGACGCTGCGCCAGGAGCTGGAACAGCTGCGTGAGCGCATTGCCCGCCTTACCCGTCAGGCGCCGTTGTGGCTGGCCGCACAGGAGATTCTGACTCAGCTCAGTGAGCAAACCGGTCAGCCGCTGGAAAGCAGCCAGCAGGTAACCGAATTGATGCAGCAGCTGCTGGAAAAAGAACGTGAAACCACGGTTGAGCGTGATGAAGTCGCTGCCCGTAAGCGCGATCTTGAACAGCAGATTGAAAAACTGAGCCAGCCGGGGGGCGCGGAGGATAACCGTCTTAACACCCTGGCCGAGCGCTTTGGCGGCGTGCTGCTGTCAGAAATTTATGATGATGTGACCATTGACGACGCGCCTTACTTCTCTGCGCTGTACGGTCCGTCGCGCCACGCGATTGTGGTACCCGACCTTTCGCGGGTCCGCGATCTGCTGGATGGACTTGAAGATTGCCCGGAAGATCTTTATCTGATCGAGGGCGATCCGCAATCATTTGATGACAGCGTATTTAACGTTGAGGAACTGGAAAAAGCGGTGGTGGTGAAAGCGGGCGATCGTCAGTGGCGCTATTCTCGCTTCCCGAAAGTCCCGTTGTTTGGCCGCGCGGCGCGAGAAAGCCAGCTTGAGCTGCTTCATGCAGAGCGTGAAACCCTCGCCGAGCGTTACGCCACGCTCTCTTTCGATGTGCAAAAAGCGCAGCGTCTGCACCAGTCCTTCAGCCGTTTTGTCGGAAGCCACCTTGGCGTTGCCTTCGAGCCAGATCCGGAAGCGCAAATGCGCCAGCTTAATGGCCGACGTAGTGAAGTTGAAAAAGCGCTGAGCAATCATGAAAACGAAAATCAGCAGCAGCGTCAGCAGTTCGATCAGGCAAAAGAGGGCGTTGCGCAGCTGAACCGCCTGCTGCCGCGCGTCAGCCTGCTGCTGGATGACACGCTGCAGGACCGCTACGATGAAGTCCTGGAGCGTCTGGACGAAGCACAGGAAGCCACGCGTTTTCTGCAGCAGCATGCTGCCCAGCTGGCGAAACTGGAGCCGATTCTCTCAGTATTACAAAGCGATCCCGAGCAGCACGAGCAGCTTAAGCTGGACTATCAGCAGGCGCAGCAGCAGCAGCGCGATGCGCGTCAGCAGGCCTTTGCGCTCACTGAAGTGGTTCAGCGTCGCTCGCATTTCGGCTATGCCGACTCGGCCGGAATGCTCAATGGCACCAGCGATCTGAACGAGAAACTGCGCCAGCGTCTGGAGCAGGCGGAAGGCGAGCGCGCCCGTGCCCGCGATCAGCTTCGTCAGCATCAGGCGCAGCTTACCCAGTATTCGCAGGTGCTGGCGTCGTTGAAAAGTTCCTATGATGCCAAGCGCGATATGCTGAAAGAGCTGCAGCAGGAGATGCAGGACATTGGCGTACAGGCCGATGCCAGCGCCGAAGAGCGCGCGCGTCTGCGCCGCGATGAGCTGTACACTGCGCTGAGCAATAACCGTGCGCGCCGTAATCAGCTGGAAAAACAGCTGACGTTCTGTGAAGCCGAAATGGATGCGTTACAGAAAAAACTGCGCCGCGTGGAACGTGAGTATCACCAGGGGCGTGAGCAGGTGGTCAATGCTAAAGCGGGCTGGGTTGCCGTTCTGCGGCTGGTGAAAGATAACGGGGTAGAGCGTCGTCTGCACCGTCGTGAGCTGGCCTACCTTGGCGGTGATGAACTCCGCTCCATGTCGGATAAGGCGCTGGGGGCGCTGCGCCTGGCGGTGGCGGACAACGAACACCTGCGCGATGTTCTCCGTCTGTCGGAAGATCCGAAGCGGCCAGAGCGTAAGATTCAGTTCTTTATCGCCGTGTATCAACATCTGCGTGAGCGTATTCGTCAGGATATTATTCGTACCGACGATCCGGTTGAAGCGATCGAACAGATGGAGATTGAACTCAACCGTCTGACCGAGGAGCTGACCGCGCGTGAGCAGACACTGGCTATCAGTTCACGCAGCGTGGCGAACATCATCCGCAAAACGATTCTGCGCGAACAAAACCGTATTCGTCAGCTGAACCAGGGATTGCAGGCGGTCAGCTTCGGCCAGGTTAACAGCGTGCGGCTGAACGTCAATGTCAGGGAAGCGCATTCGACGCTGCTGGATGTGCTTTCCGAAGAGCATGAACAGCATCAGGATCTGTTTAACAGCAATCGTCTGACCTTCTCCGAAGCTCTGGCGAAGCTCTATCAGCGGTTGAATCCACAGATTGATATGGGACAGCGAACGCCGCAGACTATTGGTGAAGAGCTGCTGGACTACCGTAACTATCTGGAAATGGAAGTGGAAGTTAACCGCGGTTCCGACGGCTGGCTGCGTGCCGAGAGTGGCGCACTCTCCACTGGTGAAGCGATCGGTACCGGGATGTCAATTCTGGTGATGGTGGTACAGAGCTGGGAAGAAGAGTCTCGTCGCCTGCGCGGCAAGGATATTTCACCGTGTCGCCTGCTGTTCCTTGATGAAGCGGCCCGTCTGGATGCGAAGTCTATTGCCACATTATTTGAGCTGTGTGACCGTCTGGAAATGCAATTGATCATTGCGGCACCGGAAAATATCAGCCCGGAAAAAGGCACCACCTATAAATTGGTGCGTAAGGTATTTAACCATACTGAGCATGTGCACGTTGTCGGACTGCGCGGATTCTCGGCAGATACTCCTGCTCGTTCAGGCGATGCCGGGGATACTTCAGGCGCTGGCTGACGCAGAATTATTACCGGGTGGAAGTGGTAAAATCTTCGGCAGAAGATTACTCTCAGTAACGGCATTTGCAACGTAAGAGGCAAATGCCGTTTTCTCTTTATATACTTAAAATAGATTTTCACTATCGCTCAGTTTTAATGACTGACTTATACAGGGAGCAAGGATGTTGCTGCAGAAATCTTTTATCGCTAAAGCCATTGTACTCGGCTGTAGCCTGATGTTTGGGCTGGCATACGTGTCTCCCTCACTGGCAGGAATTCCCCCTGTTTCTGCCCCAGTGACCCATCACGTTTCCGTGGCGCAGAGCCAGGCTGAAATAACGGCAGCGATGTCTCGCTTCGGTTCTCCTTTTTACTTGAAGACGCTGGCTCCGCTTTATGCCACCCACGGCATGCAGCCCATGTGGCAGGATCGCCAGGCAATACAGCAGTTCCAGCAGCAACTTGCCGAAGTGGCCATTTCAGGCGTTCAGCCTCAGTTTACACACTGGGTCAAAATGCTGACCGATCCTCACATCACCGGCCTGGCGCGCGATGTGGTGCTGTCTGATGCACTGCTGGGCTATCTGCAGTTTACCTCCGGCGTACCCGCGAAGGGTGAGGTCTGGCTGTACAGTAATGTCCCCTACAAAATGGAAACGCCGCCGCTGTCGGTGATCAACCAGTGGCAGAAAGCCCTGACGCACGGCAGCCTGAACGGTTTTATTCTGTCGCTGGCGCCGCAGCATCCCCAGTATTCACGTATGCATAACGCGCTGAAAACGATACTGGCTGACAACCGCCCCTGGCCACAGCTGACGGATCGACAAACTCTCCGCCCCGGGCAAATCAGCAATGATGTGCCGGCGCTGCGCGCTATCCTGCAACGTACTGGCATGATGTCAGCTGAAAATGAGCCGCCCAAGCCTGCCGATGAAGTGGTGGGGGCCGTTGATGCGCCCATGGTTCACGATGATGACAACGCTCAGGCAGACGCCGGAGCAGGGCAAAACCAGGCCGCTGACAGTGCGGTTGTCAGCCCGTCTGCCACCACGACAATCGATGTGCAACCCGAGACGCCAAATAACCTCGGTAACGTGCAGGGCTCGGTGGTGCCGGCCAACAGTGACAATGTTTATTCGCCGGATCTGGTCGAGGGACTGAAGCGTTTTCAGCGCTGGCAGGGTCTGGAGGCAGACGGTTTGATCGGTCTGCGAACTCGTGAATGGCTGAATGTTTCACCTCAGCTACGGGCATCGCTGCTGGCGCTGAATATCCAGCGGCTGCGGCTGCTGCCCGATGATATGCATAATGGCATCATGGTCAACATTCCGAACTATTCGCTCGCCTACTATGTTAACGGCAATGAGATCCTGTCCTCACGGGTTATTGTTGGGCGGCCGGATCGCAAGACGCCGTTGATGCGCAGCGCATTAAACAATGTGGTGCTCAATCCGCCCTGGAATGTGCCAACGACGCTGGTGCGCAAGGATATCGTGCCAAAAGTGAAGCAGGATCCCAACTATCTTTATAAGCACAATTACACCCTGCTGTCCGGTTGGAGCGGTGAATCGGAAGTGATTGACCCTTCAATGATCAACTGGAGCATGGTGTCCGCGAATTCGTTCCCATACCGTATTCGTCAGGCACCCGGACCGACCAATTCGCTGGGCCGCTACAAGTTTAATATGCCCAGCTCAGATGCAATTTATCTGCACGATACGCCGAATCACGGACTGTTCCAGCGGGATATCCGTGCACTGAGTTCCGGATGTGTCCGCGTGAACCGTGCTTCCGATCTGGCTAATCTGCTGTTGCAGGACGTTGGCTGGAACAATACGCGGATTTCCAGTGCACTGAAGGAGGGGAACACCCGGTTTGTGTCCATCCGCCAGCGGATCCCGGTGAATCTGTACTACCTTACAGCCTGGGTTGCCGACGACGGGCAACCTCAGTTTCGTACAGATATTTACAATTATGACAATACCGCCCGTTCAGGGGCTCAGATCCTGACGCGGGCCGGTCAGTTATTGCTCTAGCGGTTGATTATTCAGCAGTTCTGTGCTGTAGGGATTATCAGACGTCAACCGGCGTGGCGGAGATGAACCGTCTCCCTTCGCCGGTTTACATTTGTTGAGTTGACGGACGTTTGTTACATCGGTAAGGTTTCCGGCAGTGGTGTAAAAGCACGTTTCTTACTACTTTTTCCGGGTAATACTGATTAATGGACAAATTCGACTCCAACCGCCGTAAATTGCTGGCGTTAGGGGGAGCTGCCCTTGGCGCTGCACTCCTTCCGACTCAGGCATTTGCTTCGCTTTCAACCTCCCGCCCCCGCGTACTGACGTTAAGCAATCTGAATACCGGTGAAAGCCTGAAAACGGAATTTTTCAATGGTAAAAAATATGACAAGGATGAATTAGCGCGCCTGAATCATTTTTTCCGCGATTACCGGGCTAACAAAATAAAAACCATCGATCCGCATCTGTTTGATCAGCTTTTCCGTTTGCAAACCCTGCTGGATACCCGCAAACCCGTGCAGCTTGTTTCCGGCTACCGTTCACTGGTGACGAACAATTCCCTGCGTTCGCACAGCCGTGGCGTGGCTAAACACAGCTACCATACTCTTGGGCAGGCGATGGATTTCCATATTGAAGGCATTGCCTTAAGCAATGTGCGTAAAGCTGCTCTCGCTCTGCGGGCGGGTGGTGTTGGATATTATCCGAGCAGCAACTTTGTGCACATTGATACCGGTCCGGTACGGCACTGGTAAAACGAAACGCCGGCCTGGAGTGGTTGCCGGCAGTGGAGCGTTATGAACTATCATATTATTCCCGTGACGGCTTTCTCGCAGAACTGTTCGGTGATTTGGTGTCCGGAAACCCGGGAAGCCGCTCTGGTCGACCCCGGTGGTGATGCGGACAAAATTAAGCGTGAAGTTGCCGCTCAGGATGTCGAACTGAAGCAGATTTTGCTGACCCATGGACATCTCGATCACGTGGGTGCTGCCGCCGAGCTGGCAAAGTATTACGATGTGAAAATAGTGGGCCCCCATAAGGCCGATTTGTTCTGGCTGGAGGGGTTACCCACACAGAGCCAGATGTTTGGTTTTGGCTACTGTGCGCCGTTAACGCCAGATCGCTGGCTGGAGGAGGGCGAAACGGTAACGGTAGGTAAGGTTACGCTGGAAGTCCTGCTCTGCCCGGGGCATACGCCAGGTCATATTGTGTTTTTCGATCGAACTGGCCGACTGCTGGTTTCTGGTGACGTGATATTCAATGGCGGCGTAGGAAGGTCTGATTTCCCGCAGGGAAGCCACAGCGATTTGATCGCCTCAATTCATAACAAGCTGTTACCGCTTGGCGATGACGTAACATTTATTCCAGGCCACGGCCCGGTCTCTACGTTAGGCCGGGAAAGAATCAGCAATCCTTTTCTGCAATAAATAAAAAAGCCTGCAAATGCAGGCTTTTTTATTTATCAGAACCGCATTACAGCACGGCGACGATAGCTTCACACAGTGGTGACATATTGTCAGGTGTCATACCCGCCACGTTGACGCGGCCGGAATTGACGGCATAAACACCAAACTCTTCACGCAGCCGTACGACCTGGTCTTTAGTCAGGCCGCTGAACGAGAACATACCGTTCTGACTGATAATAAAGCCGAAATCGCCTTTGGCCCCTTTTTCCCGCAGCGTATTCACAAACAGCTGACGCATGCGCTGGATACGCTGACGCATATCGGCCAGTTCCTGCTCCCACAGGGCACGCAGAGCGCTGTCACTCAGGATGGTTGCCACAACGGCAGCACCGTGAGACGGCGGGTTTGAGTAGTTTGCACGAATCGTTGCTTTAACCTGGCTGAAGGCCGTATCCGCCACGGCAGCATCGGCAGCAACCAGCGTAAACGCACCCACGCGCTCGTTATACAGGCCAAAGTTCTTCGAATAGGAGCTGCAGACAATCAGTTCCTGATGGCTGGCGGAAAAGATACGCAAACCTTCAGCGTCTTCTTCCAGACCACGTGCGAATCCCTGATAGGCGAAGTCAAACAGCGGCAGCCAGCCTTTCTCCAGCGACAGTTTCGCCAGCGCCTCCCACTGGGCGGCAGTTGGGTCGATGCCGGTTGGGTTATGGCAGCAGCCGTGGAACAGGACCACGTCTCCGGCCTGGGCGGCGCCGAGACTGTCGATCAGCGCATCATAGTCCAGCGTATGATTAGCGGCATCGTAGTAAGCATATTCACACACTTCCAGACCGGCGGCGGCAAACACGTTCTTATGGTTCGGCCAGCTGGGATTGCTGACCCAGACGCGTTTCGCGCTGGTCTGGTTAGCAATAAAGTCCGCAGCAATGCGCAGTGCGCCGGTGCCACCGGGTGTTTGTGCCGTGCGTGCACGTTTCGCGCTGATAATGGCGCTGTCGGCTGAAAACAGAAGTTCCTGTGTGCAGCGAGCAAAGTCAGCGATACCGTCAATGCTAAGGTAATTTTTGGTTGTTTCGTTTTCCAGCAGATATTGCTCAGCTTTTTTTACGCTGGCCAGCACCGGCGTTTTGCCGGTTTCATCTTTATACACCCCGATACCGAGGTTGATCTTATTGGGGCGATCGTCAGCACGAAACAGGTCGGCTAAACCAAGAATGGGATCGGCGGGTGCAGCTGCAATACGTTCAAACATAATTGAAGTCCGTTAGCTTAATCGAAAGCGAAGTGTGCAATCAGGTTACCGTCAGAAAGATGAAATTACCAACCGTTTGCGTTAAAAAACCCGGGTGAAGATCAAGCTTCATTAAAAGAAGAGGTTAACAGGGTCAAACAGACAGCTCCATGCTGTTCAGCGTGCCAGCCAGCGAGCCCGGTAAACCACTCATCTTTGCATCACGCCATTTTTAATGTGTGACCTGTCTCTGATGTACGGTTCTTAGTTCTGCCGAACAGGCGACGCGGCTGGACTTTCTGCAGTTTTTTACCGGAGAACAGATCTTTGAAAGTGGTTGACGCTAGCCTTAATTTATCAGAGGGAGAGGGGGTATTACCTGGCTGTGAGGGCATGATGGTGAGAGACAAAAACGGGGCCGAAGCCCCGTTTGATGCACGTTGCACGGTGAGATATCCCACCGGCAAAAGGCAATTAGAACTGGTACTGCAGGCCAACACCAACAACGTCGTCGGTAGATTTGCCAGCTGCACGAGTGTAGTCGCTTGAATCCAGCAGGTTGATTTTGTAATCAACGTAGGTGGACATGTTTTTGTTGAAGTAGTAGTAAGTACCTACATCAATGTATTTAACCAGGTCAGCGTCGCCGCCGCCGAAGGTAGAACCATTACCGCTGAAGCCGTTCAGCTCCTTACCTTTAGACTGCAGGTAAGCGATGGATGGACGCAGGCCGAAGTCGAACTGGTACTGTGCAACCACTTCGAAGTTCTGAGTTTTGTTTGCAGCGATATTGCCTACAACAGCGTTGCTTGCACCGTAGTTAGTGGTGTTACGAGATTCACCGTAGAACGCCGCCAGGTATACGTTGTTTGCATCGTATTTCAGGCCCAGACCGTATGCATCTGCTTTATCGCCGGTGCCGTCCAGTTTCTGCTTCTGAGTACGGTTAGCAGAGAAGTAAGAACCCACTGCGCTCACGCCCATGCCGGTGTCATACGCGACAGAAGTACCCCAACCGTCGCCGTTCTGGAACTGCGCTTCACGGCTGCCTTCGTTTTTGCCCTGGTACTGTACAGCGAAGCTCAGGCCGTCAACCAGACCGAAGAAGTTGCTATTGCGGTAGGTAGCCAGACCTGAAGAACGACCAATCATGAAGTTGTCGTTGTCCTGGTACAGGGTGTCATCGCCGAACACTGGCAGCTGGTCAGTGTAAGACATTGCGTCGTAGATCACGCCGTAGTTACGACCGTAGTCGAATGAACCTGCGTCACCGAACTTCAGACCAGCAAAGCCCAGACGGGTTTTGTTACCAGACTGCACGTCAGCGCCGCTTTCAGTGTGGTTAGCCTGAATGTTGTATTCCCACTGGCCGTAACCGGTCAGCTGATCAGTAATCTGGGTTTCGCCTTTAAAACCGAAACGCACATAAGTTGCATCGCCGTCATCGCCAGCGTTGTCAGAGAAAGTGTGACGCGCATCAACTTTACCGTACAGATCCAGTTTGTTGCCGTCTTTGTTATAGATTTCTGCTGCGTTGGCTGCACCCGCTGCTAACAGAGCTGGGATGACCACTGCAAGAATGTTGCGCTTCATCATTTTTTATTACCCTCGTTGGAGTTATTTGGACACCTGCCACTGCCGTCAAGAATTCGTTACAGAACTATGATGAGAGTTTGGTGTCTTCCTGTGTCTGCACGCATCTTTCCATTCGTAGCGCGGTTAATCTAGTTGGAAAATGCTACTAATATCCTATTCATGTTACAACAAGAAAATTTGTGTAACAGATTATGAAAATAAGGGAACTTTGTGAGTGAACTCAAAATTTACAAAAATAAAAAAAGGCCAGCGAGGCTGGCCTTTGTATATATATGAATTTCTTATATTTAATTCTGGAATCAGAAAGAAGCGTTCCGTGGCGTGCGTGGAAACGCGATAACGTCTCTTACATTTTGTACACCGGTGACATAGGCGATTAATCGTTCGAAACCTAAACCGAAGCCTGAATGTGGTACGGTGCCGTAACGACGAAGATCGCGATACCACCAGTAATCTTCTTTATTCAGCCCCATTTCGGCCAGACGAGCATCCAGTACGTCCAGACGTTCCTCACGCTGCGAGCCACCGATGATTTCACCGATGCCCGGCGCCAGAACGTCCATCGCCGCAACGGTTTTGCCGTCATCGTTCAGGCGCATATAGAAGGCCTTGATGTCTTTCGGGTAGTTTTTCACCACTACCGGAGCCTTGAAGTGTTTCTCGGCCAGATAGCGCTCGTGCTCAGAGGAGAGGTCGATACCCCAGGATACCGGGTTTTCGAAGCTCTGGCCGGATGCCAGCAGGATCTCAACTGCTTCGGTGTAATCCACCTGAGCGAAATCGGTGGTGACAAAACGCTCCAGGCGAGTAATGGCTTCTTTATCTACGCGCTCGGCGAAGAAGGCCATATCATCGGCACGTTCTTCCAGGACGGCCTTGAAGACATATTTCAGCATTGCTTCGGCCAGCGCGGCGTTATCTTCCAAATCGGCGAAGGCCACTTCCGGCTCCAGCATCCAGAACTCCGCCAGGTGACGGCTGGTGTTAGAGTTCTCGGCGCGGAACGTTGGACCGAAGGTGTAAATTTTAGAGATGGCACTGGCGTAGGTTTCGCCGTTCAGCTGGCCAGATACGGTCAGGAACGATTCCTTACCGAAGAAATCTTCTTCATAGTTAACCTTGCCTTCCGGCGTGCGCGGCAGGTTTTCCAGGTCCAGTGTCGATACACGGAACATCTCTCCGGCACCTTCGGTATCGGAAGCCGTGATCAGCGGAGTGGAAACCCAGAAGAAGCCCTGCTCGTCAAAGAAGCGGTGCAGCGCCTGAGCCAGCGTATGGCGGACACGGGCAACGGCACCAATCAGGTTAGTACGCGGGCGCAGGTGGGCAACTTCTCGCAGATATTCAATGCTGTGGCGTTTAGCCGCCATGGGATAGGTATCAGGATCGTCAACCCAGCCAACGACTTCCACCCGGGTCGCCTGAATCTCAAAGCTTTGCCCTTCACCCGGTGATTCCACGACTTTACCCGTCACAATGACGGAACAGCCGGTGGTCAGGCGCAGCACTTCATTCTGATAATTATTCAGAGAATTATTGACCACAGCCTGAACGGGATTAAAGCAGGAGCCGTCATATACGGCGATAAAGGAAATCCCGGCTTTTGAATCTCTTCGGGTACGTACCCAGCCACGTACGGTGACTTCGCTGTCAACCGCAACCCGGCCGTGCAGTACATCCGCTACAGGCACTATGCTCATATAAGTCTCTCACTCTTGATCTGAAAGTTATTGTTACCCCAAATTAGGGGCTTTCTATGTTACTTGCCGGGCGATGAGAAACAAGAAGAATTGAATGAATGTAGGGAGATTTATTCAGTTTTCGCGGTGTTGAGGGCCAGCAAGCGTCTGGCCCTGGAAAAGTCTTAACTTGCCTTCTTGACCAGCGGCAGATCAAAGGCTTTGCGCAGTGCACGCACGAAGGCCTTATCCTGACAAATGGTTTTACCGGGGCTGTCCGACAGCTTGGCAACCGGCTTACCGTTACATTCCACCAGCTTAATGACGATATTTAACGGTTTAACCTGGGGAATATCACAGGTCAGGCGCGTTCCTATGCCGAATGCCACATTAATGCGCTGGCCAAAGTGGCGGTAAAGGGCCAGGGCGCTGTCGAGATCCAGATTATCGGAAAATACCAGCGTTTTGCTCAGCGGGTCGATTCCCAGCTGCTGATAATGGGCTATCGCTTTCTCGCCCCACTCCTGCGGTTCACCGGAATCATGGCGCAATCCCTGATAGGCGCTGGCGAAGTTGCGACCGAAATCACGCAGGAAGGCATCCATGGTGATGCAGTCGGTGAGGGCAATACCCAACTGGTCAGGATACTCCTCCAGCCAGGCCTGCAGTGCGGCGCGCTGGCTGTTAGCAAGTACCGGGCTGATTTGCTGATGTGCCTGGAACCATTCATGGGCCTGAGTCCCCATCGGGGCAATGTTCAGGCGGCGGGCAATTTCATAGTTGCTTGAACCAACCAGCCACGGGAAATCTTGCTTCAGCGTGCTGACAATCGCCAGGTGCACGTCCTTTGAGAATCGACGGCGGGTACCGAAGTCCATCAGGCGGAAGCGCGACATATCCATATCAGCCGTTAATCCGTTGAACCGGTCGAGTTTGCTTTTGAGTTTATCGACGGCCATATCCGCGGTGACCAGCGGTGAGCGATGCCGATGCACGACCTCACTGATCAGTGCAAGCAGCGGGACCTCCCACATAATGACTTCACGCCACGGGCCGCTGATGCGGATATCCAGTTTGCCCAGATTGTTGCGCACCTGAACCTGTCGGGGGTCGTAGCGGAAGTTCCTTAACCAGTGGAGATAGTCCGTGGTAAAGAACGGCAGACTGGAAAGATAGGTAAACTCTTCATCGTTCAGCGCCAGCGTGGCCATCATCGCTATTTGCTGTTCAATTTCATCGGCATACAGGCCCAGCATATCGTCACCACGGCAGCGAAACTCGGCTGCAACCGTAACGTCATGATACCGGTGAAAAACTGCCTGCTGCATATGAAGTTTGTAGGCATCGGTGTCCAGAAGCGTGGTCAAAATCGGGGAAGCGTGTCGTGTCATGGTGCGTTTCAGCATCCTCTGGCGAAGAGCGTTATCCCTGGTTCAAAGAGAAAAAAGTCAAAGGAGTATAACCCGAATACTCATTTATTGAACCCGATCACAACACAATTCAGACGAGGTGGTCGAGGGCATTGTGTGCTGATGTTAAAAGTATGTATCATTTTCCACCAATCCCGCGTTTACAGTGCATTCAACGTGGCAACCCTGCGATAACAGGAATAGACTTGTAAGGTTTAATTAATTATCGACGTGAGAAGGACTTATGACGCAACTGCCGCAAGTTAAGAATCGCCATGATTATCGTGCACCCGACTACACGATCACCGATATCGATCTGACGTTCGATCTTAATGCCAGTACAACAAGGGTGACCGCCGTTAGCCAGATTAAGCGGCTGGCGAGCACTGACGTCGAACTGCGTCTGGACGGAGAAGATCTGACGCTGGTGTCGATCGCCGTCGATGATCAACCCTGGCAGCACTATCAGCTGGAGGAGGGAGCGCTGATTCTGAGCCACCTGCCCGAAGCCTTTACGCTGAAAATCGTGAATGAGATTCACCCGGATAAAAATACCGCGCTGGAAGGGCTGTACCAATCCGGTGAAGCGCTCTGTACCCAGTGCGAAGCGGAAGGTTTCCGCCATATTACCTGGTATCTTGACCGCCCTGACGTGCTGGCCCGCTTTACAACGACCATTATTGCCGAGCAGGCGCGCTATCCTTATTTACTGTCGAACGGCAACCGCGTTGACGGCGGCGAGCTTGAAGGTGGCCTTCACTGGACCAAATGGCAGGATCCGTTCCCGAAACCCTGCTACCTGTTTGCGCTGGTTGCCGGTGATTTCGACGTGCTGCGCGACAAATTTCGCACCCGCTCTGGCCGCGATGTGGCGCTGGAGATTTTCGTCGATCGCGGCAATCTTGACCGTGCCGATTGGGCAATGACCTCGCTGAAAAACAGCATGAAGTGGGATGAAGAACGCTTCGGCCTGGAATATGACCTGGATATCTTCATGATCGTTGCCGTTGATTTCTTCAACATGGGCGCGATGGAAAACAAAGGCCTGAACGTCTTCAACTCCAAATACGTGCTGGCGAAAGCGGAAACCGCGACCGACAAAGACTACCTCGGCATTGAGGCGGTGATTGGACACGAGTATTTCCATAACTGGACCGGAAATCGCGTAACCTGCCGCGACTGGTTCCAGCTCAGTCTGAAAGAGGGGCTGACCGTGTTCCGCGACCAGGAATTCAGTTCGGATCTGGGCTCCCGTCCGGTAAACCGCATTGATAATGTGCGCGTGATGCGCGGTGCGCAGTTTGCTGAAGATGCCAGCCCGATGGCGCATCCGATTCGCCCTGAGCAGGTGATCGAGATGAATAATTTTTACACCCTGACGGTGTATGAAAAAGGCTCGGAAGTGATCCGCATGCTGCATACGCTGCTGGGTGAAGCGTCCTTCCAGAAGGGGATGACGCTCTATTTTGAGCGGCATGACGGCAGCGCGGCAACCTGCGACGACTTTGTACAGGCGATGGAAGACGCATCAGATATCGATCTTTCTCAGTTCCGCCGCTGGTACAGCCAGTCGGGTACGCCGGTTCTGTCCGTGCGCGATGACTATAATGCGGAGCTTGAGCAGTACACGCTGCACATCACCCAGATGACGCCGCCGACTGCGGACCGTCAGGAAAAGCTGCCGCTGCATATCCCTCTTGATATTGAACTCTATGACAATAAAGGCCAGGTTATCCCGCTACAGCACAACGGGCATCCGGTGCATAACGTGCTTAACGTTACCGAAAGCTTACAGACGTTTGTTTTTGACAACGTGCCGGTGCAGCCGGTCCCGTCTCTGCTGCGTGAGTTTTCTGCGCCGGTCAAGCTGGACTATCACTGGAGTGACGCCCAACTGACCTTCCTGATGCGCCACGCGCGTAACGATTTTTCGCGCTGGGATGCTGCCCAGAGCCTGATGGTAAATCATATCCGGCTGAACGTTGCCCGTTATCAGCAGGGACAGCCGCTTTCACTGCCGCTCCACGTGGCGGATGCCTTCCGGGCGGTGCTGCTTGAAGAGAACAGTGACCCGGCGCTGATGGCGCTCATCCTGACGCTGCCGAGTGAAAATGAAATCGCCGAGCTGTTTGATATCATCGATCCTCAGGCGATAGCGGCAGTGCGTGAAGCGCTGGTGCGCACGCTGGCCGGGGAGCTGACGGATGAGCTGCTGGCAGTGTATCGTGCGAATCAGACCGGTGAGTATCGGATTGAGCAGGCTGATATCGGCAAACGCGCGCTGAAAAACGTTTGTCTGACCTATCTGGCGTTCACCGATGAGGCGGTGGCCGATAAGCTGGTCAGCGACCAGTATCGCCTCGCCAACAATATGACCGACAGCATTGCCGCGCTGACCGCGTCCGTCAGCGCACAGCTGCCGTGCCGCACGGCCCTGTTGGCGGCGTTTGACGAACGCTGGCATCAGGATGGCCTGGTGATGGACAAATGGTTCGCGCTTCAGGCAACCAGCCCGGCAGAAGATGTGCTGGGTCAGGTCAAAGCACTGCTCAATCACCGCTCCTTTACTCTCAGCAACCCTAACCGTGTTCGTTCGCTGGTCGGTGCATTTGCCTCGGCCAACCCGGCGGCATTCCACGCGCAGGACGGCAGCGGCTATCAGTTCCTGGTCGACATGCTGACCGATCTGAATACCCGCAATCCGCAGATTGCCGCGCGACTGATCGAGCCGTTGATCCGATTGAAGCGTTACGATGCCCACCGCCAGGCGCTGATGCGAAAAGCGCTTGAGCAGTTAAAAGGGCTGGATAAGCTGTCAGGCGATCTGTTCGAGAAAATCGAGAAAGCGCTGAACGCCTGAGTGTTGTGTCAGCATCAAGTGAAAGGGACGATATTATCGTCCCTTTCTGATGCTTCCTGGCAGATGATTCATACCGCCGCGGCCAGCGGCTGATGGCGGCGCGCCAGCGCAAGCCAGAAGGTCTCCAGCGATCCCTCCAGGCGTGTAGCCAGTCCCGGAGCCAGTTCAGGCCGACGATCGTAGTGGGCGATCTGGCTGTCGTCGGCAAATACGCCGTGCAGCACTTCCTGCGCTTTCAGGGCGTTCAGCACCGGCTTCAGTGCGTAATCCAGCGCCAGCAGGTGGGCAACGCTGCCGCCGGAGGCCAGCGGAAGAACCACCTTGTGCTCCAGGGCACGTTCAGGCAGCAGATCGAGCAGGGTTTTCAGCGCCCCGGCAAAAGAGGCTTTATAGATCGGTGTTGAAACAATCAGTCCGTCGGCTTTCTCCAGATCTTCCCTGAAGGCCAGCAGTGCCGGAGAGTCAAAGCGCGCGTACAGCAGATCTTCAGGATGGAAGTTATGCAGATTCCATGGAATAACCTCGACGCCGCGCTGTTCAAGGCTATGTTGGCAAACCGTCAACAGAGCGGTGGAGCGAGAGGGAAAGCGGGGACTTCCCGCCAGAGTAATAACGCGCATAACCACTCCTTAAAGCTAAAAGTTATTAAGTAAACACACTGAAGCACTGACAGGCCTATCCTGACAGAGCCGGAAGGGGGGCTTAAATGATTTATCCGGCATTTTTTTGCCGTCTTTTTCATATAGTGGCGGGCATCAGCGATCGGGGCGTTCTTCGGGCGCACTTTTTTTCAGCTTTTACACCACGGCGTTTCCCTTTATTGCCTGAATACCGGATAATACGACCCCGATTTTCTATCGGGACCCAGGAGTGACCATGTATTACCCCCTCGTACGTAAGGCGCTGTTCCAGCTCGATCCCGAGCGCGCGCATGAAATGACCCTGCAGCAGTTGACGCGCCTTTCCGGCACCCCATTCAGCGCCCTGATCCGCCAGTCTTTACCGTTTAAGCCGGTTAACTGCATGGGGCTGACGTTTAAAAATCCACTGGGGCTGGCTGCCGGACTGGATAAAAACGGTGAATGCATTGATGCCTTTGGCGCCATGGGATTCGGTTTTATTGAAATTGGTACGGTCACCCCGCGCCCGCAGCCGGGTAATGATAAGCCGCGCATGTTCCGCGTCGTGGAAGCACAGGGGATCATTAACCGTATGGGCTTTAATAATCTCGGTGTGGACCATCTGGTAGAGAACGTTAAGAAAGCCCATTACGACGGCATTCTCGGTATTAATATCGGTAAGAATAAAGACACGCCGGTGGAGCAGGGCAAAGAAGATTATTTAACCTGCATGGATAAGATTTATCCGTATGCGGGCTATATTGCCATCAATATCTCCTCACCTAACACCCCTGGATTACGCAGCCTGCAATATGGTGAAGCGCTGGATGAGTTGCTGCAGGCGGTTAAAACCCGACAAGGTGAACTTCAGCAGCGACATCATAAATATGTTCCTGTCGCCGTGAAGATCGCGCCGGATCTTTCTGAGGAAGAATTGATCCAGATTGCCGACAGCCTGAGGCGTCACAATATTGACGGCGTGATCGCCACCAACACCACCCTCGACCGTAACTTGATTAAAGGGCTAAAACACTGTGACGAAGCCGGTGGCCTGAGCGGCCGTCCGGTACAGCTGCGCAGTACGGAAATAATTCGTCGGCTGTCCGCTGAACTGAAGGGAAGCATGCCAATTATTGGCGTGGGAGGTATCGATTCACTGGTATCCGCACGTGAAAAAATGGAGGCGGGTGCTTCGCTGGTGCAAATATATTCCGGATTTATTTACAAAGGTCCGCCGTTAATAAAAGAGATTGTGACCCATATTTGAGTAAAAAATGCCAGGGGCTTTATTTTCGCCTCTGGCTCGTTTATATTTTGTTCTGCTTTAACGCTTTTAAATCATTTCGGTGTGTTGCTGTCACTCAAAAACACCCGCTTTTTTTCCGGAGCATGAATATTTTTCCGGACATCTGTAACCCATTATTACGACAGGACTCATCATGAGGATAAAGCCGGACGATAGCTGGCGTTGGTTTTTCGACGCGGAACAAGACCGTATGATGCTGGACCTGGCTTCTGAACAGCCATTTCGCTCACGTTTCCCACGTAAGATGCTCACACCGGATGCCTTTGATGTTACAGGCTTTTGTGTTGATGATGCCGCGCTGTTTTTCACATTTTCGGAGCGGTGCCGCCAGGCGGAACTGGATCCAGAACAGCATGCTGAACTGGTACTGAACGTGCTGGTGGCAACCCGTTTCCTCAAGCCGCTGATGCCCAAGAGCTGGCATTTTGATACGCAGGCGCACGGGGGTTTTCGCCCTGAAGAAGGCGATCTGGTTTGTGTTACCGTTAGCGACAGCAGAGAGCAGGCGGCACTGATCGTGGTAGAGTCGGGCGAGAATGCGGCGCTTTGCCTGCTGGCTCAGCCGGAGCTGAACCTGGCCGGACGTAAAATGCTACTGGGTGATGCGATAAAAATTATGCACGATCGTTTGACGCCTCAGGCTAACCCTGTCGCCGAGCGGTTTGCCCGCGCGGTGTAATTCACCGCGCAATCCTTTCAACCCAGTATTAAATCCCCTGCCGGGATACAGCTGCAGCTCAGTATGGTTCCGTCATTCCGTACTGCACCCTTCTTCAACGCGTTGACTTCACCGCCGAGCAGTGTGACTTTGCAGCTGCCGCAGATGCCTGCGCGGCAGGAATAGGGAATGCGGATACCCTGCATCTCCAGCTGTTCCAGCAGTACCTGCTGATTATTACCGCTGAACGTTTGCCCGTTCCAGCTAAGGGTAACTTTTCCGGGCGGTTGTGCGTCAATCGTCAGCGTTTCCGTAACTTCGCCGCTGCCATAGGCGCGAGCAGGCTGGCGTTTGATCACCTCAAGTCTGTCTCCGATCCGAATGACACCGCTGGTGCGGGCCACCAGATTCATTCCGAAGTCGATATCCCCGCTGCCGTCCTGCGCGCTGCGGAAGCGTTGCAGGGTGGCCAGCGGCTCACCGTTGGGATGTTTACGGCCGCGCTGGGGACTGATGGTGGTGAAAACACAGCGACTACAGGGTTTGGGCAGGTCAAAAAGCACATCGCCGATCTTAACGGTTGACCAGCCATCTTCGGCCCAGGCGTCTGCTCCGGCGATCGCCAGGTTAGGACGGAACTGCTCCATTCTGACGCCAGCGGGACAGCGCTGCTGCAAATCATACAGTGAGGCTTCATTGACCAGCAGATAGGGGAAGCCGTCAGCAAATCCCAGAGGAACCTGCTCAAATTTTTTCACCCGGCGGGTCATTTTTGGTCCCACCCAGCGCAGCTGTAGCGGTCGTGGGAAAAAGCTGCTCAGCCACTGATTAATACTTTCCGGGGCAATCAGGGCGCTGAAATGACTTCCCCAGACTTCGGTAGGCTGGCCGTCGGGAAGAAAATCATCAAACAGTACCGTTGCGCTGCTGCCGTCCGGTGCACTGAGCTGTAATCCTCCCACAATTAAAGCGGGAGTAAACAACACCATTTCGGGATACTGGCGCGCGGTAACAAAGGTGCCATCGGGTTCAGTCAGCATAAAAATACGATCGAAGGCCAGACCGCTTTCCAGGGCCTGAGCATGCGAAACCTGCATGCCGCGCAGGGATTTTACCGGGTGAATAAATAGCCGTGACAGTGTGATCATGATGCTGACTCCGTGTGCAGCCGGTGTATGCCCCCTGTTAACACAGGGTTTTTGCAGCAAAAGAAGCTAACTTTATGACATGACGCCATGATTAGCTATAATGCGCAGCAATTTTCTGATGACGATAAGTGACACTATGAATTCTCTGTTTGCCAGTACGGCGCGTGGGCTCGAAGAGCTGTTGAAAAGTGAACTGGAAGCCCTTGGCGCGCAAAGCTGCCAGGTCGTCCAGGGCGGCGTACATTATCAGGGTGACGATCGTCTGATGTATCAAAGTCTGATGTGGAGTCGACTGTCATCGCGCATCCTGCTTCCACTTACTGAATGCGGCGTTTACAGCGATCTTGACCTCTACCTGGGCGTGCAGGCTATCGACTGGCCATCGATGTTCGGCAGCGACAAAACCTTCGCCGTGCATTTCAGTGGCCTGAACGAGGTGATCCGTAACAGTCAGTATGGCGCGCTGAAGGTGAAAGACGCCATCGTCGACAGCTTCACCCGCAAAGGACTGCCCCGTCCCGATGTCGATCGCGAACTGCCGGATATTCGCGTCAATGTCTGGCTGAATAAAGATAAGGCCAGCATTGCACTGGATCTGAGCGGTGAAGGTCTGCATATGCGTGGCTATCGTCAGCAGACCGGACAGGCTCCGCTGAAAGAGACTCTGGCTTCCGCTATTGTACTCCGCTCGGGATGGCAGTCGGGAACGCCACTG